>JAPLFO010000028.1:18296-19902 GCA_026390635.1 Ignavibacteriales bacterium | reverse complement strand
CATACGCTATGAAGGTCCAAAGGGCGGTCCCGGTATGCGCGAGATGCTTGCACCGACATCCGCTCTGATCGGCGCCGGTCTGGGAGACTCGGTCGGTTTGTTGACCGACGGACGATTCTCCGGTGGAACGTACGGGATGGTGGTCGGGCACGTTGCTCCGGAAGCGGCGGTGGGCGGCGGCATTGCACTGATCCAGGAATCCGATTCGGTGACGATTGATGCGCAACAGCGATTACTGCAGTTGAATATTCCCGAGGAAGAATTTGCACGGAGAAAATCCGCATGGCAACCGAAAGCGCCGCGCTATACACGCGGAGTGCTGGCGAAGTACGCAAAACTGGTTTCCAGCAGCAGCGTCGGAGCGGTCACAGACTAGAATGTAATGATGCCGGCAATGAGTGGAGAGAAAATCTTTCCACCCCGGCGAACCAACGTCAGTTATCACGGAGATCACAATGACGCGACAGAAGAACGCAGCGGGGACTGAGATGACGGGATCGGAGATATTCGTGCGAAGCCTTATCGCCGAAGGCGTCGACGTGCTCTTCGGATACCCCGGCGGCGCTATTATCGGAATCTATGATGTGCTGCATGACCTTTCGCACATCAAACACATCCGCACCCGCCATGAACAGGCGGCGACGCACGCAGCGGAAGGATATGCAAAAGCAACGGGCAAGCCGGGGGTCGTTCTTGTGACCTCGGGTCCGGGAGCGACGAATGCGGTCACCGGTATCTGTGATGCACTTCTGGACTCCGTTCCCATCGTGGTATTCTCAGGACAGGTGTCCACGCATCTCATCGGCAATGATGCATTCCAAGAAGCGGACATCGTCAACATTACGCGTCCCATCACCAAGCATAACTATCTGGTGCGGAGCGTGGAAGAACTTGCGCCGACAATCAAGGAGGCCTTCTACATTGCCACCACCGGCCGTCCCGGCCCTGTGCTGATCGACATGCCCAAAGACATGATGATGCAGAAAACGTTCTTCCATTATCCGGAAAGCGCATTCCGGCGAGGCTACAATCCGACGACCGAAGGACATATCAAGCAAATTCAAAAAGCAGCGGAAATGATGATGGCCGCAAAGAAACCGGTGTTGTACGTCGGCGGCGGCGTGATTCAATCCAATGCGGCGCTGGAACTGAGAGCGGTTGCCGAGAAATTGCAGGCTCCCGTTACCATGACGCTGCAAGGACTTGGTGCATTTCCTGAAACGCACAAACTATCGCTCGGTATGCTCGGGATGCACGGGACATGGTACTCAAACATGGCGGTTCACAATTCCGACCTACTGGTGGCAATCGGCGCACGCTTCGACGATCGCGTCACCGGCAATGTCGATACATTTGCGCCCGATGCAAAGATCATTCACATCGACATCGATCCGGCGGCCATCAGTAAGAACGTGATGGTGGATCTGCCGATCGTCGGAGACGTTAAGGCTGTACTGTCAAAGCTGATTCCGCATCTGGGCAAAGGAAATCCGGCCGAATGGCTGCAGACGATCGAAGGGTGGAAGAAGGATCATCCTCTGCGGTATCACCAAACGTCAAAGCTGAACGCACAGGAAGTGATTCAAAAACTGAGCGAATTGACAAA
>JAPLFO010000028.1:17009-18264 GCA_026390635.1 Ignavibacteriales bacterium | reverse complement strand
CAAAGGGCAATGCGGTGGTGGTGACCGACGTCGGCCAGCATCAAATGTGGACGGCACAGTTTTATACATACATTCACCCGCGTACGAATATTACGTCCGGCGGTTTGGGAACGATGGGATTCTCTCTGCCCGCGGCAATCGGTGTCTCGGCTGCGCGCCAGGATTTGCCTGTTATATCGATCAGCGGCGACGGCGGTTTTCAGATGAATATGCAGGAGATGGGAACGATCCTGGAGTACGACCTGCCTATTAAGATATTTATCATCAACAATGGTTTTCTCGGCATGGTACGCCAGTGGCAGGACCTTTTTTGGGAGAAACGCTATTCTGCGGTCGAAATGAAAAATCCGGACTTCGTAAAACTTGCAGAGGCGTATGGATATCCGGCCGTGCGAGTGACCAAGAGTGAAGAAGTCGGACCGGCTATTCAGGCCGCTCTTGCGCACAAGGGTGCCTACTTTATTGAATTCTCGGTGGTAATGGAAGACAATGTGTATCCGATGATCCCGGCGGGACAATCGGTGAATGAAATAATGGAACTTCCGGCGGAGCCTTCGGGGCCGTCGTCAACGCTCGTGAAAGGATGATGACCATGGCCCGCACACCAAGAGCATTTCAGGTTGCCAAAGGACAGGCTCTCGAACAGAAACTGCATACGATCGCCATTCTTGTTGAAAACAAATTCGGAGCATTCAATCGTATCACCGGCTTATTCGCCGCTAAGGGATACAACATCGAAAGTTCCACGGTTGGTCCGACGGAAGACGAGGGCATCTCTCGCGTTACGATTGTCACCAGAGGAGAGGACCAGGTGATTGAACAGATCACCAAACAGCTCAATAAGTTGATTGATACCATCAAGGTCATCGATCTGACGGATGAATCCTATGTGGAACGGGAACTGGTCCTCCTCAAAGTACAGACAACAGCCGACACGCGTTCGGAGATCATGCAGATTGCCGAAATCTTTCGAGCAAAGGTTGTTGACATCAGCCCGAAGACGCTCACGCTTGAAGGTACCGGAAGCGCTCAGAAAGTGGACGCATTCATCAAGATGATGAAACCGTTTGTCATAAAAGAAATGGCACGTACCGGGCGCGTGGCGTTGAAGCGCGAGTTTCATGGCGAAGTGTAAGAATGGTGGCAGTGGAAAGGCATGCCTTTCCACTGCCGAATCGCCTGTTCTCTGTGTCAAAAAACTGTGATGAAGTTGAAAGATGCTATCAAATCTGAGGAGGCAACATGGAAACCTACG
>JAPLFO010000028.1:0-16959 GCA_026390635.1 Ignavibacteriales bacterium | reverse complement strand
CCTACGTAGAGATATTTGACACGACGCTGAGGGACGGGGAGCAATCTTCGGGAGCAACGATGACCTCTGTGGAAAAAATGGAAATCGCCCGCGGTCTTGCCCGCCTCGGAGTGGATGTGATTGAAGCGGGATTCCCCGCAGCCTCGCCGGACGATCTGGAAGCGGTTCGCCGGATAGCGAAGGATATCGGAAACGCACCGCGTGACAACAACCGCACACCTCCGGCGATATGCGGCCTTGCCCGTGCCAACAAGAATGATATCGACAAAGCGTGGGAGGCGGTGCAACATGCGAAGCATCCGCGGACTCACACGTTTATCGCCACGTCCGATATCCATATGAAATTCAAGCTGAAAATGGAGCGGCCTCAGGTAGCGGCAAAAGTGGCAGAAATGGTGGCGTACGCCCGCAGCCTCTGTCCCGACATTGAGTTCAGTCCGGAGGATGCCGGCCGTTCGGAGCCCGATTTTTTGTATGAGGTGCTCGCCGTGGCAATTCAAGCGGGCGCGACGACTCTGAACATTCCAGATACAGTCGGCTACACGACGCCTGACGAATTCGGTGCCTTGATCGCCGGCATCATCAAAAACACAAAAGGAGTGGAGAATTGCATCATTTCCGTGCACTGTCATAATGACCTTGGCATGGCAACGGCGAATACACTGGCGGGAATTCGCGCCGGGGCGCGGCAGGCGGAAGTGACGATCAACGGAATCGGCGAACGCGCCGGTAACACGTCGCTGGAAGAAGTTGTCATGTCATTGCAGACCCGGAAGCCGGTTTTCCAGTTGGCGACTGGCGTCGACTCGACGCAACTGATGCGTATGAGCAAGATGGTAAGTAATTACACGGGAATTGTTGTCCAGCCCAACAAAGCCGTTGTCGGCGCGAATGCGTTTGCCCACGAAGCGGGAATTCATCAGGACGGAATGTTGAAGCATCAACAGACATATGAGATCATGCGTCCGGAAGATGTCGGTGTCTCGCAGACCCGGCTTGTATTGGGAAAACACTCCGGCCGTCACGCCCTGAAAGTACGTCTTGCAGAACTCGGATATAATTTCAACGATGCGGAGCTGGACAAGGCGTTTGCGCGTTTCAAGGATCTGACGGACAAGAAGAAGATCATCACCGATGCCGATCTGGAGGCACTGGTTTCGGATGAATTGTTCCAGCCGCGGGAAATTTTCACGCTGGATGGACTGCAGGTCGCGTGCGGAACAATCGGTTTGCCGACCGCAACGGTCCGACTCAGCGGCCCGGATGGCAAGCTGCATGTTCAGGCATCGTTGGGAACAGGGCCCGTGGACGCAGCGTACAAGGCAATTGATGCCATTACCAAAATCCCGGCGACACTCTTGGAATTTTCTGTCCATGCAGTGACAGAAGGAATCGACGCGCTGGGTGAAGTAACTGTGCGTATTCAGGGGAATTCGGCGGATCGTTCACTGAATGCACAGCGCGAAGATGAACATCGCCGCACGTTTGGCGGCCATGGTGCCGATACAGACATCATCGTTGCAGCGGCAAAAGCATACCTCTCTGCGGTCAACAAACTTCTGGTGGCGACCGGTGAATACGGAACAACTCCGGATGTAGCTTCAGAAGTACAGATGGGAAAAAAATGACAATAATTTTCTCTGCCCGCTTCGCCGATCTCAGCGAGGCGAGTGTCCTCTGCAATCTCTGTGGCAATCATGTTTCTGGTGAATTGCTGAAAGATGGACAAACAATACTATCGCCTCATAACGAACAATTAATCACCGATGAATTATGAAACCACGAACATTGATCGAAAAAGTCTGGGATGGGCATGTCGTTTCGCAGGAGCCGGACGCTCCGGCGGTGTTGTATATTGACCTGCATCTGGTGCACGAAGTCACTTCGCCGCAGGCATTTGCCGGGTTGCGGCAACGGGGGCTTCCCGTGCGACGGCCGGAAAAGACCATTGCTACCGTCGATCACAGCATTCCGACGCTATTTTCCCGCGGAATGATCAAGGATGAGCTGGCTGCAAAACAAATTCATCAGCTTGAAGATAATGCGCGCGAGTTTGGAATCGCTCTGCATGGTGTGAACAGTCCGACGCGCGGCGTGGTGCATGTCATCGGTCCTGAACTGGGACTCACGCAGCCCGGCATGACGATTGTTTGCGGCGACAGTCATACGGCAACACATGGTGCATTCGGCGCGCTTGCATTCGGCATTGGCACGAGCGAAGTGGAGCATGTGCTTGCAACACAGTGTATCCTTCAGCGTCCGTCCAAAACACTCGAAGTCCGCATTGATGGAAATCTATCACCCGGTGTTTCTGCGAAGGATATTATTCTGGCGCTGCTGGCAAAAATTGGCGTCGGCGGTGCGACGGGACACATTGTGGAGTATACCGGATCCGCAGTAAAAACTCTTTCGATGGAAGAGCGCATGACGATCTGCAATATGACGATCGAAGGCGGCGGCCGTGCCGGTATGATGGCCCCGGACGATGTCACTTTCGAGTATCTGCAAGGCCGTCCTTTTGCTCCGGTCGGAAAAGACTGGGACGATGCAGTGGAGCGGTGGCGCAAGCTTCCCAGCGATGAAGGCGCCGCCTATGACGCATCGGTTTCGCTGGATGTCTCTATGCTGGCACCGATGATCACCTTCGGCACAAATCCGGGGATGGGAATTCCGGTGGACGGAATAGTGCCTGATCCGTCACAAGCGGCAGAGTCAACACAGCGTTCGGCATTGACCAAAGCCCTGGAGTATATGGGGCTAAAACCCGGAGTTCCTCTTGCAGGCCATCCGGTTGATGTTGTGTTCATCGGGAGTTGTACCAATGGACGATTGAGCGATCTTCGCGACGCTGCCCGGATAATGAAAGGACGCAAGGTCGCGAAAGGCGTGCGCGTACTTGTCGTTCCGGGTTCGCAGCAGGTCAAGAGGTCGGCGGAAGCGGAGGGGTTGGATGAGATCTTCAAATCCTCGGGCGCTGAGTGGCGCGAACCGGGATGCTCGATGTGTATTGCAATGAATGGCGATCAGATTGGACCGGGACAGTATGCTGTCAGCACGAGTAACAGGAATTTTGAAGGACGTCAAGGCAAAGGCGGCCGGACACTGCTTGCATCGCCATTAACAGCCGCCGCTGCAGCGGTGACAGGCAGAGTGACGGACGTGCGAACGCTGCTTGCAAATTGAATTCATGGTTGAGGTCACCTCGGCTTCGCTCGGTGTCCCACCTCGGCTCGGTTGTCGAGCGGAGCCGAGGCAACTTGACCAAGGGTTCGAACCACGCTAGATGTCAAGGATTGATTGCTGCAATTTTGGACGTCAGATATTCACACGCGACAACAGAGGACTATTCTTATGGCACAATTTACCCAACTCACATCCCGGGTTGTTGTTCTGCTGCGGAACGACATCGATACGGACCAAATTATACCCGCGCGCTTTCTGAAAGTGACGGAGAAGGACGGGCTGGGCAAGAGCCTCTTTTGTGATTGGAGGTACCGTGAGGACGTATCGCCGAATCCTGATTTTGTTCTCAATAGGCCGGAGTCGCAATGGGCACAGGTGCTCTTCGCGGGAGATAACTTCGGATGCGGATCGTCGCGTGAACATGCGCCGTGGGCTTTGACGGGGTACGGATTCCGGGCGGTCATATCGACGTCATTCGCCGATATTTTCAAGAGCAACGCACTGAAGAACGGACTGCTTCCTGTTGTCATTACGGCAGAGGAACATGCTGCGCTCCACGACCTGCTGACGCAAAATCCGTCCACGGAAGTGACGATCGATCTTGAACACCAATGGATGATTGCAGGCACAGATATTACAATGACGTTTCCGATTGATGGATTTGCCAAGACATGCCTCTTGAATGATGTTGACGAGCTGGGATACTTGCTCCGCTTTGAAGAAAACATAAGGGCCTATGAAAATTCACATCTATGATACAACGCTGCGCGATGGAACGCAGCGTGAAGGAATTTCCCTTTCGTGTGAAGATAAGCTGAGCATCGCCGCAAAGCTCGATGAGCTTGGTGTCGATTTCATTGAAGGCGGATGGCCGGGATCGAATCCGAAAGACGTCGAATTCTTTCAGCGGGCGAAAGCATTACCTTTGCGCCATGCTGTGATTACGGCATTCGGCGCAACATGCCGTGTCGGCGGAACTCCTGCGGACGATCAGAATATCAAGGCGCTGCTGGATTCCGGCGCTGCGGTGTGCACGGTGGTCGGCAAAGCCTCGATAGCGCATGTGCAGGAAGTGCTGCGCACGACACCGGAGGAAAACTGCAGGATCATCGAAGAGAGTATTGCGTTCCTTGTCGGACAGGGCCGCCGTGTGATGTTCGACGCAGAGCATTTCTTTGATGGCTTTGTGCTGGACAAGGAGTGCGCGCTTTCGACGCTGCACGCAGCTGAGCGCGGTGGAGCAGAAGTCTCAATTCTCTGCGATACCAACGGCGGGACGATGCCATGGGAAATAGGAAGAATTGTCCGGGAAGTGCAGAGCTCTGTTCATCTTCCGCTTGGCGCGCATATCCACAATGATACCGATTGCGCTGTTGCCTCTTCCCTTGAAGCAATACGCGCAGGCTGCATTCAGGTGCAGGGAACAATCAACGGCTATGGTGAACGATGCGGAAACGCAAATCTTATTTCCATCATTGCCGATATTTCTCTCAAGCTGGGCGGGGAATCGATTCCGAAAGAAAATCTGCGTCAGTTGACGGAGTTGTCGCACTTTGTGGCAGAAGTCGCCAATCTCTCGCCGGACGATCATCTGCCCTTTGTCGGAAGATCCGCATTTGCACATAAAGGCGGAATTCATGTGGCAGCCCTGCGGCGCAGCGCGGATTCGTATCAACATATCAGTCCCGAAATTGTGGGGAACCGGTCGCGCATCGTGGTCTCCGAACTTTCGGGACGGGGGAATTTGCTCAGCAAAGCCGAGGAATATGGCATTGATTCCTCAGCAGCGATTGGCGATATTTTGACTGAAATTAAGTTTTTGGAATCGCAGGGTTTCTCTTTCGAAGCGGCGGAAGCCTCGGTTGCCATCATGATGAAGCGTCAGCAGTCGGGCTATGTGCCGCCGTTCGAGTTGATCGATTTGACCGTGAATGTTGAACACCGCAAGGGACTTGGAATTTTCGCCGAAGCCACAGTGAAGGTAATGGTGGACGGCGAAGTCATCCACACCGCCTCCGAAGGAAGCGGTCCGGTGCAGGCATTGGATGCTGCGCTTCGCAAAGCATTGACTCCGAAATATCCTGCGCTGGCACAGTTCAGATTGTCGGATTACAAGGTCCGCATTCTTAATGGTGATCAGGGAACCGCTGCGATCACGCGGGTACTCATCGACACACACGACGGTGTGCACCATTGGAGCACTGTCGGTGCAAGCGCAAACATTATTGAAGCAAGCTGGCGCGCCCTTGCGGACAGCGTCGAATACGGATTGACACTATGAAAGCACACATCGCGGTCCTGCCGGGTGACGGCATTGGCCCTGAAGTTTTGGAGCAGGCTGTACGCGTTCTTCAAATCGTCGGAACCCTCTGCGGACATGAATTCACTTTCTCAGAACATCCGATAGGCGGCTGTTCGATCGATGCTCATGGGATTGCCTTAACCGATGAGACACTTGCCGCATGCCGCAAATCCGACGCGGTGCTGCTCGGCGCCGTCGGCGGTCCGCAATGGGACAATCCCGATGCAGCCGTGCGGCCGGAGCAGGGTCTGCTTGCACTTCGCAAAGGACTGAACGTCTACGCCAATCTCCGCCCGGTGAAACCGCATCCGGCGCTCTTCGATGCCTCTCCGCTAAAGCCGCAGCTGCTTGATAATGTCGACATTATGGTTATTCGCGAACTGACCGGCGGCTTGTATTTCGGGCAGCCGAAGTTCAGAAAAGTGGTTGATGGGCAGCGTCAGGCGGTTGACACACTGGTGTACACAGAAACCGAAGTGCGGCGTATCGTTGAACTTGCGTTCCACCTTGCGCAGCAGCGCAGAAAAAAAGTGACGTCGGTGGACAAGGCGAATGTGCTCGAATCGTCCCGCTTGTGGCGCCAGGTGGCATCGGAAGTGGCCGCACACTATCCCGACGTCACGTTGGATCATATGCTGGTCGACACCGCATCCATGAGACTCGTAACATTGCCTGCACAATTTGATGTGCTGGTGACTGAAAATATGTTTGGCGATATCCTCACGGACGAAGCGTCCATTCTTGCCGGATCAATGGGTATGCTGCCGTCTGCGTCGCTGGGTGACGGCGGTCCGGGATTGTACGAACCGATTCACGGATCGGCGCCGGACATTGCAGGAAAGGGAATCGCAAATCCTATCGGATCCATCGCCAGTGCGGCGATGTTGCTGCGCTACTCTCTCAAGCTGGAACGCGAGGCGGCCGTCATAGACGGAGCCGTGGATTCGGCGATAACGCGCGGCTGCAGGACGAAAGATCTCGGCGGGAGTCTGAGCACGAGACGAATGACGGACGAAATTATTGAAAGCTTTCAATCTTACACTTAGGCCTACACACAGGAGGAACCATGGCAGTAATCGATTTTGGCGGCGTCAAAGAAGAAGTGGTGACACGTGAAGAATTCCCTCTCAGCAAAGCGCAGGAAGTACTGCGCGATGAAGTGGTGGCAATACTCGGATACGGTCCGCAGGGACATGGACAGTCGCTCAATTTGCGCGACAACGGCATTAACGTGATTGTCGTGCAGAGAAAGGGCGGCAGGGGTTGGAAGGAGGCCATTGGCGACGGGTGGGTGGAAGGAAAGAACCTGTTTTCCGATACAGCAGAAGGCATGCAGAAGGCGACGGTGGTGCAATACCTGCTGTCCGATGCAGGGCAAAAAGCGATGTGGCCTGAGGTGAAGAAGAACCTTCGCAAGGGTCAAGCGCTCTATTTCTCACATGGCTTTTCTGTCGTGTTTCACGAGCAGACTGGAGTCATTCCGCCGCCCGATGTTGATGTGATTCTTGTTGCTCCCAAAGGATCCGGCCGTACGGTCCGCACCAATTATCTGGCGGGAAGCGGCATCAATTCCAGTTTCGCCATCTTCCAGGATGTGACTGGTCGTGCGCGTGAACGAACCATTGCGCTTGGCATTGCCGTGGGTTCCGGATATTTGTTCCCGACGACATTTGAAAAAGAAGTACTAAGTGATCTGACCGGAGAACGCGGAGTGCTGATGGGAGCCATTGCCGGCATCATGAAGGCGCAGTACGACGTCCTGCGCAGCATGGGACACTCGCCGAGCGAAGCGTTCAACGAGACGGTGGAGGAAGCGACACAGAGTCTCTATCCGCTGATCGGAAAGAACGGCATGGATTGGATGTTCGGCGCCTGCAGTACGACCGCACAGCGTGGAGCGCTGGACTGGGCGAAGAAATTCGAGATGGGAAGCAGACCTTTGTTTGAACTTCTTTATCGTGATGTGAAGGAAGGCGTTGAGACGAAACGCGTGCTCGATACCTGCAGTGCGCCCGACTATCGGGAAAAGCTCCAAGTGGAATTGGATGAATGGAAGAATTCCGAAATGTGGAAAGCGGGTGCGGCGGTACGATCACTCAGGCCGGAGAATTGGGGAAAATAATCCAGCGGATGGATTGCTCTCTTCGTTGTTTTGCAGAATGCCGGGAAAGGCGCAAGGATGTTTTGTCTTTGCGCCTTTTTTCGTTGTTGCAGCATCTGCAAAGATGAATGTGCAGTTTGGCGCATGTATCCGCGTATTTCGCGCATCACCTTGCACCTCCACAAATCTCTTGCTACCTTTCTTATTCAAATTGATCTCTTCTCCGACATTCTGATCCGATGGCACACATTCTCAAGCGCGATTCCGACGTTCATCCTCCCGTCTCAACTGTGGTTACGGCCTCTGCCGGAGCGGGGAAGACGCACGCCTTGACACATCGGTACACTCAATTCCTGCTTTCCGACCGGATTCCGCACACGGCTCCACGCTCAATGCTGGCCATCACTTTCACCAACAATGCTGCAGCGGAGATGAAACAGCGGATTCTCACGCTGTTGAAAGAACTCAGCCTCAATCATCCCGCCGCCATAGAGGAAATGTCGGCGCTGCTTTCTGTCGATCCGGCGACGCTTCCGCAGCGCTCGGCGCAGCAGCTCGATGCGCTGCTCACATCGTATTCAGATTTTCAGATTAGGACAATCGACAGTTTCATGTCGTCCGTGTTCCTCTGCTCATCGCTTGATCTTGGCTATCATCCCGGATTTGAAATCGTCCTGAATCCCGATGCTATGATTGACGAGGCGGCCGCCGAGTGCGCGCGCAGCATCAGGAAGGGGACGCCCATGGCGTCGATCTTCGCGGGACTTGCGGACCGGATGATGGCAGAAAAGAAATCGACAGAGAAATATCATTGGAATCCGTTTGCGGCGATACTTGCCGAGGTCAAGAGATTTTATGCCGATCTGGACGTTATGCCGGAGACAGTTGATGCGGCAGATCTTACTGCAGACATAGCGCTGCTCAAAGAAGCAGCGGAAGCGCTTGCCAGTAGTCTTCTCAGAAGAATCGCTGATACCGGATTGGATATCAACGCCAATGTGAAGAAGGATCTGGAGCGATTTGCGGCAGGCGATTTTTCCAAGGTTGTTGACAACGCATTCAAAAAAGATATTCTGAAAAAGGGAACGAAAGACGGTCTCTCGCCTGCGGCTGCAGCTATTGCAGACAGCGTGCGGTCAGACTATGAAGAAGCATTGCTGCCGCAGTTGAGTATTCTGGTGTTCATGCTTTCGCGGAATTACTTTCGTCCCTATGTGCGCGCGCTGCACGTTATCGGAGAAGCGCTGGAAGTAGTGAAGAGGAGAACTGCCCGTGTTTTCTTGAACGACGTCAGCCGGACAATGGCATCGCATGTGACGGCGGAAATTGTTCCCGATATCTATTTCAAACTGGGCGACACGGTTCACCATTACCTGATTGATGAGTTCCAGGATACGTCGCCGGTGCAGTGGAAAAACCTCCGTCCGCTGATAGAAAATTCCCTTGCTGCGGAAGGAACGCTTTTTGTGGTCGGCGACACGAAGCAATCGATCTACAGCTTTCGCGGTGCCGACTGGAAGATAATGAAGGCGTTACAGCAGCCGGAGATGTTTCCGTCTGCCGCGTGCGATCCACAGACGCTCGGCATAAATTATCGGAGCTTTGAGCGCATTGTGGAATTCAACCGGATTCTTTTCAAGGAAAAGATCGGAACGTCAGATGAATTTCGAGACGCAGCGGAAGCGAGCGGGTTGAGTACATACATTGAAGAGGTCAAGGAGGAGCATCGCGGCAAGGGATATGTGCAGGTTGCTCTGTTCATGGAAGACGACGATGCCCCGCCGGAAAAGGCGGAGGTGATTGAAACGGTGGAAGACTGCCTGTGCCGCGGACATCGCCACAAGGATATTGCAATTCTTACGCCGCGCAATCGGGATGTCATCAAGATTGGCGCGTGGCTGAATGAGAGGAATATTCCCTTCATATCCTACAGCAGCCTGGATATCCGGAAGCGCAAGATCACGGGAGAACTCATCTCGCTTCTCAAATTTCTCGAATCGCCTGCCGATGATCTCTCGTTCGCCTCGTTCCTTCTTGGCGATGTCTTTGCAGAAAACGTGAAAACCGTCTCTGCTGCGCCCGCCGGGAATGATCTGCGGGAGCTTATCCATCGCCATGCGCAGCGGGAAGACCGAAGACTCTATGTGCTCTTCCGTTTGGCGTTCCCGGAAGTGTGGGCATTGTGTTTTGAGCACCTCTTCACTGTCGTTGGGTACATGCCGCTGTATGATTTGGTGTGCGAAATGCTTGCAACATTCCATGTCTTTGCTACACACCCGCAGGAAGAGGCGACGCTGGTGACGCTGCTGGAAGCCGTGCGGGAGTTTGAGCAGGCGGGAACGAATACGCTGAAAAATTTTATTGACTACTCCGAACAGGAGGACGATGCGGGTGCATGGAAAATCGATGCGCCTCTCACTGCCGACGCTGTTCAGATCCTCACCGTTCACAAGGCAAAGGGACTCGGATTTCCTGTGGTCATTGCTGTTCTGCATGATCAAAAAATAAAAACAAGAAACTGGGCACTGATGGAAAACGGCACAGACAGCCCGGCGGAATTGTTCCACATCAATAGCAAATTTGCAGCGAAGTCGCCTCTTCTGGAGAAGCTCTATCATGAAGGGAAATTCAAAGAGACAGTCGATGAATTGAATCAACTCTATGTGGCACTGACCCGTGCCCGGCATGAAATGTACGTGATCGGTCTCTATAAAAAGGAGCCGAAATTCCCGACTGGATATTTGCCGGTGGAGGAATTTTCGCCCGGTGCCAGACCTCCGGGCGTGTCCGTGCCGGTGGAAAAGCGGGAGGCGCTGGCTGCATTGCACCGGCATATCCTGAAGCCGCTTCCGATGCAGGAGTCGGAGCGGCTCAGTTCGCGGGAGGCGAAGCGCGGCGATATTGTCCATGGCGTGCTCTCCCGCATCGAATATGTCGATGAGTATATTGAGCAAACGATGCAGAGTCTTGTTGAGGTCGTTATACGTGAGTTTTCATCGGATCTCGATCGCGATGAAGTGAAAAGAAATATTCTCTCATTCCTTGATACTGCAGACGGTCGCTCATTTTTTGAAAAGCGTTCGGGACGCCGGGTTCTCAACGAACAGGAATTTGCTTCCGCTACCGGCGCACTGTATCGCGCAGACCGGATCGTGATCGATGATGACATGATCACGGTGATTGATTTCAAAACAGGTGGGGACGAGGGAGAAGCGAAATACCAGATTCAGGTGCTCGGCTATATGGGGATGGTCGCAGAAGTATTTCCCGGAAAACCGGTCCAGGGATATCTTGCCTACATTGATCTCCGGCGCATGCGGAGGGTACTATGAGTACTGTCCGGCTGCTGCCCCCCGGGTCCGACCTTATGCGAACCATTTGCGACCTGCTGCAGGGAGGAGGGCGTGATTATTCGGATTCCATCGTTGTCTTCCCGGAAAAGCGTCCGGCCCATTTCCTCCGGAAGGCGATGGCCGGGAGAATCGGCGGCAGTTTTCTGCCTCCAAGAATATTTTCCATGGATTCTCACCTGTGCCGTCATCATCTTGCGCTGGAGGCGCCGCTGCTCTCCACCGTGGATGCAGTTGCACTCCTCCATGATATCCATTGTGCGATGCCGCTGCAATTGGGTGCGGGAAATAACTCATCGCTGGATTCATTCGCGCCGATTGCTCTGAGAATCTACGAAGAGCTGGAAGAACTCCGCACGGCGCAAATGTCCGCAGAGCGGCTGGCGCAATCGCTGTCGTATTTTGCGTCCAAAGAGCTTCCGGTGATGTTTTCACTGTACAGCTCTTTCTATGCCGAGGTTGAGCGGAGAGGTGCACTGACTCCCGGAATGCTGTATGCCGCTGCGGCAGAAGGTGCGGGAGCGATCGACCTTTCGGTCTACAACAAAATTATTCTCGCGGGATTCTTCACGCTCGCTGCGTCGGAGCAGAAAATATTCCGCGTGCTGGCGGAATTGCCGCAGACCGTATGCCTCTTCCAGGAAGGCGAGGGGCTCGCGGAACAATTGGATCTTCTCGGAATCGGTGTGCCGGAAGCACCATCGGATGAAGCACCGGCTCCTGTTCCGGATATTCACTTGTATGAATGTCCGGATACACATGGTCAGGCGTTCGCACTTGGCGGCATTCTCGATGCGGCCGCGAAAGCAGGAAATGTCCTTGATGACCGCACCGTGATTGCTCTTCCAGCCGTGGATTCGTTGTTTCCGGTGCTTCATCACGCTCTCAGCGATTTGGATGAGAAGACCTACAATGTCTCGCTTGGATATCCGGTTTCTCGCACGCCGGTCTTTGGTTTTCTTTCAACGCTTCTCGAGGTGCTCTCGTCGGCAATGGAAGGGCGATATGAAGCTGCAACGTACGCCAAATTTATCCTCCATCCGTACACGAAGAATATCCGTTGGAAAAAGCGCTCCGACATCACGCGAATTATTTTTCAGTTGATCGAAGAAGAACTGATTGAGAACAGAACTCTTTCCTTTTTTGCACTGGAAGATATTGAGAACAATGCTGAATTGATTTCACGCATCGCTCTTCGATGTCATGGCATCGATGAGTCTGTGGATGCGGACGGTGTTCGCAATCATATTGCGGCTATCCATTCGAATACCATCCGCCATCTTGCAGGGCAGGAGAGCGTTGGCGGAATGGCGCGCCATGCCGCGGATGTCCTCCGCTATATCGTTGATGAAAGCACGGCGCGGCGTCATCCCTTGTTTCGTCCGTTCGCGCAAACACTGCTGGATGTGCTTGAGTCGCTCGCGCAATCGCTTCTGGCAGACAAAAAGTTTGACGATCCGGGAGCCCTGTGCGCTTTTCTTCGGACGATGATCTCGGTACAGACGGTTCCATTTTCGGGAACGCCGCTGCAGGGCCTGCAAGTGCTCGGATTTCTCGAAACCCGCAACATCCGATTTGACACCGTCTATCTGCTCGATGCCAACGATGACGTTCTTCCCGGCCCGAAAGGAATCGATGTGCTACTGCCGGTATCAGTCCGGGAGTATCTCGGACTGCGAACCTACCGGACGCAGGAGAAGATTAATGCCTATGCATTTGATATCCTGGTCCATGGAGCAGCGCGCGTTCATTGCTTCTTTGTCCAAAAAGGAAAAAAGGAGAGGAGCCGATTTCTGGAACGAATTCTCTGGGAGAAGCAGAAGAACGCCGGGAGGACGGAGACGGCACCATTTATCCCGTCGCTGTCGTACGCACTGAGCCTGCACGGAACTCAGCCTCCTCCGGTGGAAAAGAGCGTTGCGATGATTGATGCGTTGCGCAGTTTCAACTATTCCGCGACCGCGCTGGATGCGTACCTCCGCTGCGGATTGAAGTTCTATTACCGCTATGTTTTAAAACTGAAGGAAAAGGAAACAACTGACGATGAAATCGAGAGCACAGAGATAGGGACATTTGTTCACACGGTACTGTGCGACTATTTCAGAAAATATGCCGGAGCCGTCCTGACACCCGAGCTCTTCAATCAGGACGCGCTGGAGGAATTGATTGATCAAAGATTTTCTGAAGAATACGGAAACGATCCGGTGGGTCCGGTCTATTTGATGAAAGTCCAGGTGCGGAAGAAGCTGCTCGAATTCCTTGACTCCTATCAGATTCCCGCTGTGCGCGGACATCGGTACCGGTTGATAGATGTCGAGCAGACAATCACCGTCTCCATAAAGGGATTCTCGTTGCGGGGCAAAGTCGATCGTATCGAAGAGCGTGATGGCAAGTCATTCATCTTCGACTATAAAACATCGGCGGACGACAAATACCTGAAAATTGATACAATGAAGCTGGTAGAAGATGATCGCGGTACGTGGGGTGATGCCATCGGTTCGCTCCAGCTGCCGTTCTATGCGATGTTGTATGCCGGACATTCCGGAATTCCCTTGGATTCTATTGTTCCTGCATTTATATTTCTTGGGCGGCGCGGGTTGGATACATCCATAGAAGTGCGGCTCTTTGAAGAAAATGGAAAAGAGGAACTTGAGAAGTACGAGCGGATCATTATGGCGCTCCTGGAAGAAATTGTCTCGCCAGAAAATAATTTCCTGCCGACAACGGAATTTGAGGAAGAATGCGGTCGGTGCGAGTTTTGTGCGCTTTGCGGCACCCAATGGGCAGTTTGAGTTGAATAACAACCTTCTATGGCGGAATCCGTAAGAAAATGAAGGGATTTTCTGCCAGGAAGGATCAAACGGATGAAATATATGAACACTAAACGGATAGTTTTTGCTGCCTTAGCGCTTCTGCTCTGTCTCGGAGCGTTCTGGAGTTTTTATCTCCTGACCCTCACCCCATTTGACGAAAACCTCTTCGCAGATGTCGCGACGCGCCTCCAAAAAGCAGACGCTGCATCGCGCCTCTATGTTTATCGCGCAGTGCCGGGGTCAGAGGGGAACGGCCTCCGTGCCGGCGATATGATTTTGAAAATCGCAGGGGCGGATGTTAAAAGCGAGGCAGAGGTGATGGCGGCAGTGCATTCAAAGCAGCATGAAAAATCTGTCGAAGTTCACGTGTTGCGCGCCTCGATGACACCTGACGCTTTCGTACAGATTTCCCCTGCTGCGCTGCAGGAACGCTTCTGCCGGGATCTTCCATATAGGGTCGTCAATGTGGTTGATGTAATAAAGGGCGGTGCTTCAGACCGTGCAGGAATGAAGATTGGCGATCTTATTTTCCGCATCAACGGCAGCCACTTCAAGAACGCTGTGGGGGCAGATTCAATCCTTCGCAGCGAGCAAATCGGGAAAACAATTACGTATGAAGTGATCCGCGATAATCGGGAACTCACACTTAATGTGACACTAGCAAAATTCGGCGTGACGGTTCCGATGCTTGTCTTTCTGATTGCGGGTTCCATCTTCCTGTTGACCGGCCTTTTTATTGGGATGAAGGCCACGGAAATAAAAGCCGCCCGATTGTTGGGATGGGGATTTGTGCTTCTGGGTGTTTTTCTGATTGCAGTGATATCCCGCAAGGGAGCGGTCGCTACCACTTTCGAAGCGCTTCGGAACATTGGTGTGAATGCATCGCTGTTTACAGGAATCGCTACTCTCTATCATGCCGCACTCTATTTCCCGTCGGATCGTCCCGAGCTTCAGCGTAAACGATGGCTGGTGCCGTTGCTCTACAGCGCTGCTTCTGGACTTACCGTCATCAGTTTCTTTGCGAATCAGATCGCGATCTTCGCCATGCTGGCCCTCCTGATCGGCGCCACCGTGTTCGCAGTGATGCATAGGAAAACACGATCGCCGGAATATATCAGGCTTTCGCGTGTGACGAGCAGGGCCAGTCTTCTGCTTCTCGTGTTGGTCGTCGCATCAATTATCGCAGGTCGCTGGATCAATGGAAATGTTATTAATTCGATCATCGCCGGATCCGCTGCGTTGATACCACTTTCCTATCTCTACACCATCGGCCGATATGGTCTTCTGAATATGAGCTTCAGGGTGAGGAGAAACGTCCGATATACTGTCGCGACAATAATGTGGGGGATTGCGGTATTCTATCTGCTGATCTGGGCATTATTTTCTATTGAGGTACAAGCGCCCGGCGTTGATATTGTCTTTACCGGAGCATCGATCGAAGTGGTCGATGCCGCACAGAAGGCTGCGAACCGGGTTCCGCTGGAGCGTGCTATTGCGATGCTGACAGCCATTCTGCTGACGTTTGGATTTCTGGCATTAAGACGAAGAGGGCAGCGGCTTCTCGATAGGAAATATTTCAGAACAAGATTTGACTATCGAAAAGCAGGAGCGGAACTTGGTGATGTCATGGCGACGCGGCTCGGGATGGTAGATCTTGCCCGCGGAATCGTTCAGAAACTGACCGAGCTGATGCAGCTGAAACGGGGCGGGGTATTGTTCTTCGACAAATCCGCCGACTGCTGTTGTCAGGAGGTGTACGGATGTGACGGCACAGCATGGAAGGCAGAATGCCTCTTGTCCTCGCAGGAAATCGGCAAGGCCGTTGCTGTCCTCGAACACGCAATACGGACTGAATATCTGCCGGCGAGGGTTCGTGAAATCTTTGCGAACATCGGCTTCCTTTTTGTGGTCCCAATCCGTTCGAAGGATGTTGTGATCGGCGTCCTCTTGGTAGGCGAAAAACAATCAGAAGCTGCGCTGAACGATGAGGATATTGAATTCCTGGGTGTTGCAGCCCGGCAGGCGTCGGTCGCAATCGAAAACGCGTTTCTCTACGAGGATCTCGCAGAGCAGGAGCGCATGAAGCATGAATTGCAAATTGCTCGGCGCATCCAGCTGGAATCTCTCCCGCAGAAGACCCCGCATGTCTTTGGTCTCGACATTGACGGAGCATCGATTCCGGCACTCGAAGTTGGCGGTGACTTCTTCGACTATTTAAACGGACGGGCGAAAAAAGTAACCGTCATCGTGGGCGATGTCAGCGGCAAGGGAACGTCGGCGGCTCTCTATATGTCCAAGGTGCAGGGAATATTCCGCTCTCTCCATACTTTCGAACTTGCTCCGGCAGATCTCTTCATTCGTGCAAATAAGTTGCTCTGTATGGATATGGAAAAGAAGTCATTTGTAACGGTCATAGGCGCCGCGTTTGACTCGGATCTGCGATCGATGACGTTCGTGCGTGCCGGCCATCTGCCGATCTTCCATTATCAGGCAAAAGAGCGCTCTGTCCGGACGATCATTCCGAAAGGCATCGGAATCGGATTGGATGCTGCCGGTGCATTTGTGTCTGAACTGGAGCAGCAAACGCTTTCCTATATGGCAGACGATATTCTTCTCTTCATCACCGACGGTATCACAGAAGCGAGAAATGCCGAGGGAGATGATTTCGGCGAAGAGCGTCTGGCGCGCGTGCTGGAGTCGTCGTCCGCAAAGTCAGCGAAAGAAATAAAAAACGACATCCTTGAAGCCGTGAACCGGTTTTCCGTGGGAAGTGTACAGAACGACGACCAGACCATTGTGGTTGTCAAAGGTACATGATCCGGTGTGCCGCGGCGGTATTTTGTCAGCAGTAATGCCGCCCGAATAGTCGGACGGCATTTGCCATACAATAAAGCGAATGTGTCTTCAAGACAATCCATGACAAAAAAGTATATCGTTCTCGCCTTTCTTGTTGCCGCGGTAATGATGGTTCTTGGTTCCTGTTCAGGTTCTGCTGAAACGCCGCGCGAAGCCGCCATCAGAAAAGCAAAAGCGTGGTACGATCAGAGAGTCCAAAGTTTTCGAAGAGAAAACGATTCTCTGCAGTCGTTGCCCGGTGCTGCGACACAAATTGTTCTTCTGGGAGATTCCTTCACCGAACGTCTGGATGTCCAAAATTCTTTTCCCGGCCTTCCGGTCGTTAATCGCGGTATTTCGTCAGATCACATTGTG
>JAPLFO010000181.1 GCA_026390635.1 Ignavibacteriales bacterium | reverse complement strand
ATTGACTTCACCAGTATCAGGGCAGAATCGGCATACAGATGAAGCTGCTGAGAAACGGCAAGTGGACTGATCAATACGGATGAATCGTTCGCAGCTTTCATCCGCACGTAGTCAGGGATCGATTGGTACCCCGTGCTTGGATGCGGCGCAAGCGTAATGAACCTGTTCACATCGTGAAATCCGGATACGGTCTGTGCCGATTCGGGCCGACTTTTGCAACCCTCGATATACCACTTGTAGTCCAAAGCTCCCCAATGGAATCCGGTGGTGATCGGATAGATCATGGATGCCATTTGCCACGCACGGAAGAGTCTGGAAGCATCAACCCCGGGAAAATGATCTCCAACAATATCACGAAAGCGTTCGTTCGGCACGTCC
This sequence comes from Ignavibacteriales bacterium, assembly GCA_026390635.1. Classification (GTDB taxonomy): domain Bacteria; phylum Bacteroidota; class Ignavibacteria; order UBA10030; family UBA8401; genus JAPLFO01. The sequence continues at coordinate 12,306 of JAPLFO010000181.1, read as the reverse complement.
GGATTGTAACCCAACCGGCCCCAGAGCATCCAGTGATACCAATGTTTCTCAACCTCGATTTGGCGCCCTGCATCAGACCCCTTGCTCAGAAAATCCTTCCCCCAGACATAGCCGTCTGATCCGTAATAAAATCCGGCGGACACTTCCGTGGGAATATTGCCCATGAATTCCCGGACAAAGTCCGGCGAACCCCACCGGAAATAATAGTTATCGTCATTGCGGAGGGTCCACAGCGTTTTCATTCCCGCGATTTCGCGCACGAACTTCTCATGAAACGGCTGTCTGGCGCAGCTGAGAGCGTGTGCCTGAGCATATTTAAAGCTATACAGAAATGTGATATTTTTGTTTGTTGCCAACGATGAGAATTTTTGATTGATGTATTGTGTTCCGGCTTCATGCTGCCTGTGTATGAAAACAAATCTGCGATCAGGCGTTTCCTTTACGACGTCCAGAACCCCCTGTCCGTATGTGTCATACACCCAATCTTCTTTCGTTTCAAATCCTTCGCTCCCCTTTCCCATATTCTCGCCCGTTGTAACACCGATGCCGGCCAGATCGGGATAAGTGAGAAATATCTGCTTCACGCTTTTCCGGAAATAGTCCCGTGTGGTTGCATTGTTCATGTCATCGGTGATGCCGTATTTTCCGTCAATGCCGTACGTGTAGATATTCCATGTCATCAGATAGAAATCGATGTTCCTGTCTTTTGCATACTTCATCACTTTCTGCCAGAACGCTATCTTTTCCTCGATGGAGATCTTCAGAACGATTTGTGCATTGCGGAGAATATCCGACGAATCAAGTCCGGCTGCACGAGTACTGTAGTATTCGGCGAACCGTGCTGTTGACCGTTGCACGTCGTTCAACGCGATGTCCGGATAGTCGGGCACTTTGATCATCGAAGGAAACGGATGAAGGCTCCATAACGAGATCAGGTTGTAGCGGTGTCTGGCAAGGTTGTCGATCATGGACTTCCAGAAATCGAAGCTCCACATCACAGCGATATTCGCCTGGGCGGCGTCGCTCATATCCGAATAGCTTGGCGTGCGCACATCGAGCGGGATATTGAACTTGATCCCCCGCTTTTCCATGTATGGATTCTGATCGGTATTCCGAACGCCCTGTATGTCGTAGAGCCTGATCTGTTCTGCCAGTTCCAACCCGCCGTACATCACACCGGCTGCATCGGCGCCCACCACCCGTATTGTGTTCTTTGAATCCCGCCGAATACTGAATCCTTCGGATTTCAAACGAAAATCATTCCTGCCGGCCGATTCCGTCGAGGTACGCGGAGCCGCCTCCGATACCAGGGAAACAAGAACAATATCGGCATTGCTTTTTTCCGTCTGCTGACTGGAAAAACCTCGTTTTGACAATGCATTCTTCAGTTCAGTTATTGCAAATCGAGACGTTGGACTATCAACTGCGGAATAGATGTATATCATTTTCTCAGCAGACAGCGAGCTGATAGCGATCAGTAACCATCCAATTATTACAAAAGTATTTATCGGGCAGATTTTCATTGTTTCTTCATATGATAAGAACTGCTTTCTGATTTCGATAGTCGTGTATAGATCAGATGAGCGTTTTGGGGCGTAGAGGACGATCCATCAGTGCTGCGCCTTCAATTCAATGACGATATTGAACAGCGGCGTCGTTTTGCTGAGGTTGTGGACAACGTGAACGATCGGTTCCGCAAATCTCACTGTGTTGGGAACCTGAATGCCGCCTCCGGGAGTACCGTTCGGGTGAAATCTCGGATCAGTGAGCTGCACTTCATTGAGCCGAACAACAATTCTCTGTGCATGACTGTGCAGTTCCCGGTCGCTTCCAGGCTCAAGCCGTTCCTCGAACACTCGAATCTGCTCATCTTCGTACACGATAGTGTTTTTTTGCGGCTCGATCCATTCCTCCGGTCCTTTCACCGCAGGATGGTTCGTCTTCAGCGCAACTTCAAAGTACTCGCCCGTCGGCGGCTGATATGATTCCTGCTTGGCGAACACAGCGATTCCTCCCCGCTGAAGGTTCAGAACTCCCTTGCTGCTTTGTATCCTCACACCTGTCAGGGCTACGATAATCCGGGTGCCGTATTGCGGCGTGTTGGCAAGACCACAGACCGCGGAGTTGCGCACTACCCTGACATATGGATTGTCAAGCGCGACAGAATCAATGAGGTTAATTCCGGAAATCACAGCAAGCGATTCAAAAAAGTCCTTCTTCCTCGGGGAAGAAATTCTCCAGTCAACGGGAATGCTCTGATATCCTTCAGCAAATGTCGAATCCCCTTTCTTCAGCGTTTCGCCTCTCTTCCGGAAGTCAAAATATCCCCAGGACGTGCCGGCTTTGAACGCGGCTGTCATATTGTTCACAGGTCTGTCGAAGTCATAATGGTCGTCTTCGTTGAACAGAATCGGCATCGGACGATATCCGTCAGCTCTCCGGACTGAATCGACCATTGCGGTGATAATGCCCGGATCATTCGCTCCATTTCCATGAAGGAGTACAAAATCAGCAGCCTTGAGAACGTTTGGAAGCGGAATACATCGTCCTGTGAAGCTCGTAGAAACGCAATATCTGTACCCTAACGTAGGATGCTTTTTTGTTCTCACAAGCTCTATGAGTTCATGCACTCTCTCCGGTTTTAGAATTGGATGCTCATAGGATTTGCTGTTGCACTCATTGTTGATCTCAATGAGGACATTCCGATATTTCCTTTCGAACATCCAATCAACAGTATTGTTGACAGCATTGATCACTGCTGCTTCATCCTGAAGATATTCGTCCTGGCCAAAATAGAATAGTCCGAGAATGACAACCATGCCCAATTCATCTGCCTTCGTCAGTATTCGTTCAAGCCGCTTAATATATTCTTCCCGCAATATTCCATTCCTATAATAACCTGGATTCATCCACCCCTTGTTGCCGTAACCGGTTGGACTGCCCCCCTGAATATTGAGAGTGAACGCGAGCAATCCATGTCGGCGCCATTCGGGCATGGCGGCGACAAATTCATCGGTGTTCCGGTCCGCGTTCCATTCTCCCGTATCAGGGTATTTCCACAGATGGCGCGTTTCAGGATTCAGATCGTCGAAGATTCCCTGCACCATACGGGAATTCGGAAGCAACCCTTCCAGAGAAATACCGTCAAGAGTTCTTCCCTTCAATGTGATTTCGCCATTGATGAAGAAATCATCCCCTTTAATCGTGACAATCGTTTTCGCATGAACCGCTGCGTCTACCTGTGCTCTATACAATGATGACGGCTGTAATCCCGGCCGATTCAATCCTTCCCATTCTCCGTCCGGCCTGTCATTGAACCGGCCGGGAGATTTATCGCCGGACAGACCGATGCACCAATTTTTTGCTGACACCCATGGATTCTGAACCGCCGCTTTCTTAACGCGGCAGTTCCATAGCAGCTGATTGGCACCGGCCCATCCATGACCGGATCCATAGTTGCCGCGATCCTGCACATTAATCTCGCCGTCAGTAGTGATATTGTCATACAGTGTTCCGACACTCCATCGATGATGAGGCCCGATATCATTCTGCGTGTTCCGTGCGGTGCAGTTGTAAAAAACATTTGGGCCGCGAACGCGGGAACCGGTCACAAAATCGTGCCGTCCGTCGGTTGTTTCGCAGTTCATCACCAGACACATCTGCCCTTCGATATTGAATGAATACCGCCGTCCGCCGGTGATGATCGATTTTGCCTCAAGGCACTTCGAATCGGTTACCGTGATGTATTTGGATGACTGGGTCATCAAAACACATCCTTTTCCGAAATATTTCGAAACAATATTCCGGACCCAACCGTCCCGGCAATTTTGAAATTCAACGGCATACCATCCGTGATCTTCATCTTCCTCTGAGATATAGTCCGACGTGAACAGAATATTTTCGACGCCGGCATTGCTGATTCTCTCATCTCTGTTTTTGACAATGAAACCTCCGCCGTACTGTGTTTCCATCGCCATCACCACCGGCTGATCGATCCAGATCCTGTTCCCTTCGATGCGGACGATCTCGCGCTCAAATTTCAGATCGTAGCCCTCAGCCTTCCATTGCCGGGTGCCTTCACGTTCTACGATTTGATCCATTCTCAGATCATGAATCCATTTTTCGGTCCCAGGCCTGCAAATGGTGATCTCATCTCCTTTCGTAAATCCTCTGCCGTCCTCTATCATAAACGTGAAGCAGCCGACAGGAACATACGGATCGGCGATCGGAACTTTTCTTCCGGCGATCTCACTCGCCCCTTTTTTCCCCGCGATAATGACGAGACTCCGCTGACCTTTTCCTGATGCGACCAATACGGTACCGGACTGATCGGGTCCTTCACCGCGAAGGACAATCCCTTCTGTGGAGATTGTGATCGATCCGGGAACTTCGTAGATCCCCTTTTTCAGGAGGATGGCACCCCTGAATCCGCGATCGTCAGCCTTCATGTGCGAGACTTCGTCGATCGCCTTCTGGATCAACATTTGAGCATCTCCGGAAACAGGAGCTGAAATTGTTCTAACAATTCGAATCTCAGGTATTGTCACTTCGCCTTTTCGGTATCCCACCTTGTTGAAATCGGGAATAATGTCCCCTTTTTCATCAGGCACAGCTTTTAATACGCCGTTTTCGATATGAATGAATTTTGATTGCCATGACTGCTGTGCTGATGAAGGATGCCATGCGCCAATTCCTATCATAAAACACACCAGCAGTATTCCCCGAAATATGTATCGCACACTCGTCAGGGGTTCATCTAATAATTTGTGCGTAGAATAGTGCATTGTGAACTTATTGAGTCTAGGCATCATGGAGAAGAGAATCCTTTTTTTGAGCTCAATCTACGTCAACGGGCCCGCCCAAATATGACGGTCCGACATCATTTCGTGTTGTTCGATGTGTCTTTATTGATTCTGATGAATATTGATCGCAACCGATATCTTTCAGCCTTCCACGCGATTGGCCGTCAATATCATAGTCAACGCCGGCGTCGACAGACAAGCCGGGAATGTCGAAGAGATGTCCCCATCCGCTGCGGGCGGCTCCTCTTGCAGGAGACGAAGCTGAAAGACGATACATGCTGTCAGGCGACATCACGAGTTGAGGATCGACAACGACATAACCGTCAGAGGGTATGTTTGTTTCCGGAACACTCGAAAACATGTTGCCGATCAATAGTTCCATACCCGTTGCTGAATTGAGAACAGTGTCTTTTGAAACTACCACGTTGTTTGCCACCACCACATTTTTCGGCGGAAACGGATAGCTTGATTTTACGGCTTTGTTAAGATGCAGCGATGCCCTGTTATTCAGCAATGTATTATATGCTATCACACAACCGTCTATCTGCGGATTGTACCGGGTCTCTCCTTCGGTATAGGATTTTCCTGTCCAAAGAGCGATGCCAGTCTCCGTCCCTTCTATATAATTATTGACAATGGTGTTGTTGCAACTGGCAACTCGTATCCCGCCTGCCCTTTCAATTCCTCCCCCGTAAAAGTAATTGCCGTATGCAATATTTCGCTCGCCATGTCGAAATACCAGTGCCCCTCTGGCTTTGTAAAAAGTGTTATAGCGATAAACATTCTCAGAACTCTTTTTCGAGCAGATCTCAGGTTCGTCGGTGCCGCCATCAAAATAATTGAATTCGATAGTCGAGCGTGAGACATAATCCATTTGACCGCTGAGACCCACGCGGATGATTTCTCCGCCATTGGAAGGCGATTTCCGTCTGCCAAAATAGTTATGATCAATCCGCATATGCGTCGGCTGCGATTGTGCAACCGTCACATCGATTTCACCGCCGGCCACATCTTTTCCGACAAAGTAACAATGATCAATTCTGCAATTAGTGCTGCCCGCTGCGTATATCCAATGTTCACCGGCATTATAGTCAATCATCGCACATTGTGTAATTCTGCAAAAGTCACCGCTCAAGGTAATAATATTCTCCTTCACTTCTTTTGCATCTCTAAATTGCAGGCCCCGCACCTCAAGATAGGACCCTGCAATGGTCAGTGTTGATGCCTCGGCTAAGACAACGCAGCCCGGAGTTTGCGCCTGCACAAATATTCTTTTTGAGGAAGTCCCGTTCGCTGACAAATCTATTGTCACATTTTTCCATATACCATCGCGCATCGTTATCACATCGCCGGGTTTTGAGGATTGTATCGCGTCGTGAAGCTCTGACACATTGCTTGCGAACTTGTCCTCGGCTTTCAAAGAACCAATCAGTGCCGCAAGACACAAATGCAGGACAACAAGTATTCTGGCCGTATATATCATTTGATGCGTTCTTCGGCTATCGCGATATCATTCTTTACCTCGTCAATCAGATTTCTCCATGAGAACTTCGCAAGCGGTCTTGTGTTTCCGCTGTTCACATATTTCGGATTCAGATGCATGAGCGGTATTTCATCCATGTATTTGCTGGTCACGGCAACAACGCTATTCCAATACGTCAGTGCATTCTCAAGGTTCGCAATGCTCTCTTTTTGAAAATCACGGTTTCCTGTCAATCGATATTTCTGCAATGCTGTACCGCCCTTCAGCTTTTCGCTAAAGTATATACTTAAGTACGCCCAGGCCCTAATATCGTCAATCTCATGTATGAGCGTAGGATGAACTGCCGGAATATCCTGCAGAATGGATAACGCCTGTTCCCCGTTACGGCGCAGTTCGGCAGCCAGCTGCAACGGAGTCACTTTCTGTGATCCGGAATATATTCCGCTGACGTAATCAGCAATCGAGACAAGATTTGTATCTAATGGAGTTGTTTCAATAATTTCGTTCACTGAGATAAATGGCGACAGGCTATCATACAAGCATTTCATGCGCGACGGCGCATTCGCAAGAAATCCTTCTGAATACAGCGTAAAATCCCAGGAGGAAGAATAGAATGAAGCCAGGGATAGCGGCATTTTATCCGCCAATGTATGAGCCTTAATTAATTTACAACCATCCCTAATTCCGTATTTTTGATTGAATGTACTAGCGAAAACATCATCGGCTGTCTCCGGGTCATACATCAGTCTGCCCCACATTTGATAAAACAGCCACTGCTTTTCAAAAGCATACTTCCACGTGAGATGCTTTCCGGACCTGGTGATGTATTCTTTTCCCGGAATATAGGTCTCCGAACCTATCAGAAACCCTCCAACGAAATCCTGACTATTGCGCCGGACAACCTCCCGGATAAATTCCGGTTCACCCCAACGCAGCACAAAAAAATCTTCATTTCTCATTGTATAGATCATCTTGTAATTCTTCGGTACCGGTTCCCACAGAGATTTTGATCTCGAGCCTCCGTGGATATACATGAGATCGGGAGTTGCATGGCTATGTGACCAATTGAATTTAACATCCATATACACAGTTCCGAGACGGTACGCATTATCTTCAACCGCCTTTCTGGTCAGCTCGGGAGCCGGATGTGTATGCGCACGGATGATTAATTCTACTTTCCGGCTGGCACTGTCCAACGCATCACAATAGGTATTCATGATCCAATCTTGCCAGACTTGTTCATCCACCCCTTCCATTCGTTCATTCTGGCTTGCACCGATACCGGTAAGTTCCGGATACTCGTTAATTAGCTGGGTCACACTTTCACGCATATATTGCTGAATGACCGGAGAATAGTCCCCTTTTCCGATGAAGTCTTTCCCCTGATAGTCATTGAGGCAATAGTCGGCAACACCGTATTTTTTTGCAAATGAGTGCGAGACCATGATGTTCCAGTTGAAAACATACGTTTTGATCCCGCGATCTGAAGCCATTCTGAAAAGTCCATGCCAAAACTGCTGCCACGAGGCAAGCTCCTCATCTGAATAGGGACATGCTTCCGGAAAGTTTATTGCTCTGATCATATAGGAGAACGGATGAAGGTTCCACAAGGTCAAAGCATTGAAATGGTTTTCAGCCATCATATCCAAAAAGCTTTCCCAATAGCGCAGATCACGCAGCGTCTCTTCATGGAGCTGAAGGCTTTCGTCTTTGCGGTATGAATTCCATGGCAGATTGAACTTGATCCCTCTGATCCGCAACTGAGGCTTGATCGCCTTTTCTGTAATCGTCGAGATTGATCTGCCCATCTGCAACTGCTCGGCAAGATCCATGATGCCGTACATGATTCCGGTTGGATCAGAAGCTATCACCGCGGCTTTCCCATTCGCTCTCCGCTGTATCGAGAATCCCTCCGGCGTTGCCTCTGAATATGCTGACTGCAGATTTGCCCTGACGCTGGTTTCTTTTGACGATATGATAGCCACATCTGCTTCGTCAAAATTCTTTTCAACCGTTACACGGACTGCTTCACGCAGTTTCTTCAGACCATAATTCTGCTGAGGACTCTCATCGTGAACATACACTTTGAGACTTCGTTGTATTGCTGCAGCGAGGCTCTGTGCCGTGCATGGTACGCAATACATGAAGAGTATTCCGAGGAAGAGCGTTTTGTAGTTCATTTCGTTTCCTGAGCAAGTGCGCCCGGCATCAGGCAGACGCAACAAATCAGAATCCTCATCAGTAGTTATCGTCCAATGTGCAGAAGATTATATCCGACCATTTGCGCTTCAAAGAGTGGGCCATTTCATACAGCTAAGCTCACTTCAGTAATATCAGCTTGATGGCCTTTGTATACTTTCCTGCTGTCACTCGCGCCAGATACGCGCCGCTCGCGATCTGTTTTCCCGGGCCGGTTGCAGCATTCCACGCGATCGTATGAGTTCCGCTATTCCGATATCCGTCGACCAAGGTTTCTATTTCCTGACCGCTGATATCGTAAATACTCAACCGGACATTCCCTGCTTCCGGTACGCTGTAACTGATTTCCGTGCTCGGATTAAATGGGTTTGGAAAATTCTGATTGATATCAAACGTTTTGACCGGAACAGGCCGGTCGCAGTTTCCTGTTGTTCCGCTCAATGGTCCCACCTCAGAGGAGAGAAGTGGTCGGATACTGTTCTCGTGTCCCAGAGCTTCTATGCATCCGACGTCTTTGAGCACTTCACGCGTTACATTCCATATGTCTTTTGCAGCCTCCGGGTAATTGCCGACGGCACAGTTGATAAGCGCTGTACTGAGTGAAGCGTCTGGCACATATACGCCGAACGAGTTTATTTTCAGATTGGGATTTGCAACCACTGTCCCGGTACCGGGATTATAACCGATCGAGGCGCTTCCTCCGGCGAAGCAAATATTCCCTTCCCAAGTTGTGCCGCTGTCGTTGCATGATCTCAGGATTGCAGTCCCGCCCGTTTGGCTATAGAAAACATTGTTGGCAATGGTATTGTTTTTTGGGATATCTGTATTGGAGCTTCTCTCTCCAATATGCAGGTTTTCGCCATTGTTGACCAGCGTATTGAAGGATATTCTATTATTGAGGACTTGATAATAATCTCCTCCCGACGATTCATTTCCCATATACAGATTGATGCCGCCCTCTGAGTTCACAACATAATTATTGACGATCACATTATCATGTCCGCCTACACGTATGCCTTTGTTGCCGAGTCCATTCTTTCCATCAAAGAAGTTGCCGAGAAGAGTTGTATTGTGACCGTGGCGCAAGGAGATATTGGAGCCGGTACAATTGATAAAGCTATTGTAACGGTATGTGTTATTGCAGGATTTATTGGTGATGAACTCGATAGAACCGCCGGCATTATTTTCGAACAAATTGTATTCGACCGTCACGGATGCATTATACAATGCCTGAGCGCTGAGCCCCACTTTTATGTAGTCCCCGACCAGAGAATTGTCATGGAAATAATTATGATCCAAAAGAGTGTAGGATGGGATACTGCTCGCCACCAAAATGTCTACCGCATATCCGCCGACCGTCTGACCGAACATTTCATTATGATCAAACCTGTTGCGTTCAGCGCCCGCATTGATCTTTACAGGCCGGAGAACATTTCCCGTTGACGTTGCGCCCGTCATATCAATGCTGCAGCAGGAGAATCTGTTGTCGTCTCCGGCTATGGTGAGCACGTTCACACTGCTGCCGATATTCCGGAAGAAAAGACCGGTGACATGCCAATAGTTCCCGACGATAGTTGCGCTCGATTTTCCCGTGAGATAAACCGAACCGGTTGTCTCTCCTTTCAAAGTGATCGGGCTGCCCGCCGCTCCACTCTTGGACATGATCATTGTAAGATCATTATACGTGCCGGCACGCAAGACAATAACATTGCCGGGTTGTGCATTGGCAATTGCCGCAGTCACTTCGCCAACGGTACCAACGATAATCTGACCATACCCATGGGGCGCTGCAAGAATCGTTAAGATAAATAATCCCGTCATTGCTGCTTTTGCAGAACACTCTCTCATAGTTTTATCCTCTTCAGACTGCTGTTCACCGCTTTGATCTCCACATAATGGGTACCGGCAGAATCAATGCGTTGTATTGTCTTGTGCTGTCCCGGAACCAGATTGAAATAATTGTCACTGAATACCGCACCGGAAGTTTCAGGACATCTCAATTCCACATCTTTCATAAAAACGTCTGAACTGACTATGATCTCATCTCTTCGGACAACAACTGTTATTTCGCCCTCTTTCAGCTATAGAACCTAGACAAAATAGAACAATTGGCAGAAATACTTCAGCCGCTCTAAATTGGTTTGTCATCTGATCTATTCTTTGCAGTTTTGTTGTCGAAAACTATCTTGAACCGGGAATCTTGATTTGACCTTGGAGCCGAATATCCCGGGAAGAAGAACCAACAAGTATCTGATAGTTTCCCGGAGCAACACTCCAGTCATGTCTGGTCGTATCCCAGTATGCGAACGAACGGAAATCCAGCTTGAGACGAATGTGTCCGGTTTGTCCCGGCGTCAATTGGATCTTTTGAACACCTTTCAATTGCTTGGGTGGCTGCAGAACAGTGGCCGATGGCATTCCCACATAGATCTGCACGGCTTCACTGCCGGCCACAGCTCCGGAGTTCGTTACATCCAGTTCAACACTCACTTTCTGATGCGGGTTGGCGTCAAAACCAGCACCTACTGGGCCCAGGGAGAGGTTGTGATATTGAAATGTTGTGTAGGACAGCCCGTGACCGAACGGGAACAATGGTGTTTTATTGGAAGCATCGAAATAACGATACCCGACAAAAACTCCCTCTCTATAATTTGTTGTACTATCTTTCACAACCTGTGCCGGCAGGTCTAGTTCATTTTCGGGGAACGTTAGCGGAAGTTTTCCTGAAGGGTTGACGTCGCCGAACAGCACATCAGCGACAGCATTACCATCTTCTTCTCCGGGATACCATGCCTCCAGAACAGCAGACACATTATTGATCCAAGGCATGAGAGCCGCTGTTCCTGTTTTAAGCACCACAACCGTACGTGGATTTGCATTTGCGACCGCACGCACCAACGTGTCCTGGTTGCCGCTCAAAGAGATCGAAAAATCACGACCCTCTCTGAGACTATCGCCTACCATAACGATGGCCACATCAACCCTGCGCGCCAGGGCAGCCGCAGCAGTAATGTCACTGCCGTCATTGAGTTGAACGCTCACGCCGGATCGAACTTTTGTTTGGATCCCAGTGAGCGGAGTGACGATATAGCTTGGAGTAACCGCTGAGCTGCCGCCCCCGCCGGTCATTGCATCGGCGGCGTATCTGCCAATGAGAGCGATTGATTTCACCTGTGAAGCAGTCAGCGGCAGCAATCCCTTGGCATTTTTCAGCAAGACCATTCCTGCTGCAGCAATCCGGCGAGCTAAGGCGCCGTGTGCCTGCGATGGAATCGGTTCGTTGGGCAGTGGTTGATGGAAGACGCCACGGTACATCATTTTGCTAATACGACGTACGAGCATATCGTCAAGAACTTTCATCGGTACCCGGCCTGAGTTCACTGCCTCTCGTAATGAATCCGAATAGTATTTTCCCTTTTGCATTTCTACATCGGTTCCTGCCATTGCAGAAGGAATGGTGCTTTGCACCGCACCGAAATCAGAGGTCACATAACCGTCGAAACCCCATTCCCCTCTCAGTATATCGTGCAGCAATATCATGTTTTCTGAACAAAATGATGCGTTGACAATATTGTAGGCGCTCATCACGGCATCCACCTTGCCTTGTTTGACTGCTGCTTCAAATGCCGGCAAATAAATCTCGCGCAGCGTTCGCTCATCTACAATGGTGTTGATAAATCTGCGGTTCGTCTCCTGATTGTTGCATGCGAAGTGCTTGGACTCCGCACTAATGCCTTGTTCTTGAATTCCGATAATATTGGCAACAGCAATGTAACCGGACAAAAATGGATCTTCTCCAAACGCTTCAAATGTGCGTCCGCC
>JAPLFO010000004.1:6426-7738 GCA_026390635.1 Ignavibacteriales bacterium | reverse complement strand
CAGAGGATCTCGAATGATGCCGTAGGCAGCATTCGGAAGATCACAGAGTGCACAGAGAGCAACAGCAAAGAATCAACCTTTTCTTTTTACTCTGTGTTCTCTGAGTCCTCTGTGGCAAAAAAGCTTTAAAAAGGAGGAAGCATGAACGCTGACATTCACATCGGTATGGGCGGCTGGGATCTGCCGCCATTCGACGGTCCGTTGTATCCGCTGCGGCGCGACAGGTATTTTCGCAAGCTGGAATTCTACAGCAGGCATTTCGACAGTGTGGAAGTAAACTCGACCTTCTACAATACCGGTCTGACGGACATGCATGGCCGGCGCTGGCTGGAGGATGTTGCAGCAAACGGCCGCTTCATGTTCACGGTAAAATTGTTCCGCGGGTTTACACATACATTCGATGCCACCAACGATGACGTGCGCGCGGTGCGACGCCTGTTGGATGTGCTCGCCGCCGATGGAAGATTGGGAGGACTGCTGATGCAGTTTCCGTATCATTTTACCAATCTGCCTGAGCGTCTGCACTATGTGCGTCACCTGGGGCGCGTCTTTGCGCCGTACCGTCTGTTTCTTGAGCTACGCCACGATTCCTGGGATACCGTGCAAACACGCGATGCGCTGCACGAACAGGGACTGCACATGGTGAATGTGGATCTGCCGCGCATGCGAAAACATATTGCATTCCGCGCGGAAGCCTGGGATGGCGTTGCCTACTTCCGCATGATGGGACGCAACGCGTATGCCTGGGAGCATCCGGACAGGGAAGAGCGCTACCGCTATTTTTATTCCGACGATGAAATGAATACACTTGCGTTGCTGGTCGACCGGACGGCGAAACGCGGAAACAAAACTTTTGTGGTCTTTCACAACGATCCCGAGGCGCGCTCCATCATCAACGGCTACCAATTGCAGCGCAGGTTTCAGCAGACGGTCAGTCTGAATCCGCAGTCGTCGCGCCGGGGTGATTCGCTGGAACTTCCGTTTGCGGCCTGATGCGGCAGGAGGATTTTGATACGGACATAAAGAATAAAAGCTTGCCACAGAGAGCACCGAGAAAAAGAAGAGAACACAGAGTATGGTTCGACTCGTCCCTTCGGGACTCTCTCACCATGACGAAATATTATTTACGTCATCCCGAGCAAGTCCGGCGAAAGCCGGACGCGCCGAGGGACTCTGTGCTCTTCCGAATGCTGCCTACGGCATCATTCGAGATCCTCTGGACTGTGGCGATCTTTTCCATAGTGAGTAGAATCTAAAATAACCAATGTCCTCTGACGATTCACAGGCACTGATCCATTCCTTCGCGCAGCAG
>JAPLFO010000004.1:0-6395 GCA_026390635.1 Ignavibacteriales bacterium | reverse complement strand
GGGGAAGTTTTTTCTTCTCGCCGGCGACACGTCGGTATTCCGTCTCTCGTTGTATGTTGCCGCGGTGACTGTTCGGAACGGTGATCCACTTGCCGTGATCGATGGTGCAAACCGGTTTGATGTCCACACCATTACAGCGCATGCGCAGCGCTGGAAAATCCCACCGCAGCGGCTGTTGGAGCGTATCTTCGTCTCTCGCGGATTTACCTGCTACCAGATGGAAGCGGCAATTACGGAGCGTCTTCCGCTCTTTCTTTCGAGGCAGGGGGCGCGCACCGCCGTCATTCTGGGTCTGCTCGATTCATTTTACGATGAACAGGTGAAATTTCAGGTGGCGCGGGAGATGCTGCAGCGCATCATTGCTGCCTGCCATGCAATGAAGGCGGACGGTATTTCATTGCTGCTGGCATGCAAGGAATGGGATGTGCGGCCGAAAGAACGGAATCAATTTTTGCAGATGCTGGCTGAGAGTGCAGATCACACCTACCGCGTTGCGGCGCAGGGAGATGCTCAGCGGCGCAACATTCCTGAAAACAAAAATGTTGTTCAGCCGCAGGGCCGGAGAGGAGTGATGTATCTGCGTTCAGGACGACGCTAAAAAGAGAAAAAAAGATGCCACAGTCCAGAGGATCTTGCGGAAGAACACCGAGCATGGTTCGACTCGTCCCTTCGGGACTCGCTCACCATGACGAAATATTATTTACGTCATCCCGAGCAAGTCCGGCGAAAGCCGGACGCGCCGAGGGACGCTGTGTTCTCTGTGGCTGATCTTTTCTATGATTGCAACCAAAGGACAAGGAGTCGTATGGGCCGTACAGTTCCAACATTTACCAACATTATCGATCACGAGATCGCAAGCTGGTCGAAGTTCCGCCGCGGATTGCGCAAACAGGATCAAAAGTTTTTTGACGATTTGTTCCGTTGCGCCCGCATTCATCTTGCGGAGAATTTCTATACCATGCGCGCTGTACCGTTGGACAGTATCATGATGTCCATTCTTCTGGAACAGCGGAAAATGATCCAGGAGCTCAACGATCGCATTGCCGCATTGGAAGAGGGAAGGGCGCTCTCCGCCCCGCCGCGCACAGCGGTACCGGTGACGGTTCCTCCGCACCTCTCGCTGCTTGAATGTCGATGAAAATATTAATCGGATGGCTGTTTGATGTCTATCCGTCACAGACGGGAATGGTGCTCTGGCTGATCGGCGAGACGGGAGGCGCCCAACGTGTTACCGCTGAGTTTGTACCGTCGTTCTTCCTTCATCTCTCCGACGCAGAACGCAAGCGGGCGGATATTCTGGCCGCCCGCTCTCCGGTTCGGGTCTCACTGACGGAAACTGTCCGGAGGGAATTCTATTCGTATGCGGAGTGGCAGGTGACGGAGGTGCATGTGCATAATCCGCTGCGATTCAAGGAGGCGGTCACCTACTTCGAAAATTTTTTCCCCTACTACGCTTTTTTTAATTCCGACATTCTTCCGGCGCAGTTATTTCTCTATCACACACAGCTGTTTGCGCTGGGTTTTGGCGACTATCAGATTGACGATGCCGGGGTGCTGCGCGGCTGGACATTGCGCGATGACCGCGAATCGAAGGAGTATGTGCTGCCGCCGCTCTCCATCATGATGCTGCGCAGCACCAACGGCTTCGTGCCGCCGAAATATCAGCGGGTGCTTCAACTGGAGGTGGAATATGACGGCAGGCGCCATGCACTGGAAAGCAGCAGTCCGCACGAGACGCTGGAATCAATCAACTGGCATCTGCATAGTTGCGATCCGGACATTCTTGTCACCGAATACGGCGATTCGATTCTTCTCCCCAAAATTACCGCAATGGCGCGGCGCGAGCAGATACCGCTGCTGCTGAATCGCGACACCGCCGCCGGGTACATCACGGGCAAAGAATCGAGCTTCTTCCAGTACGGCAAGATCGTGCACAAGGATGGTGCCTTCGAGCTTGCAGGCCGGTGGCATGTGGATGTCGGCAATTCCTTTACGGTCAGTGAATCAGAACTCGACGGATTGTTCGAACTTGCACGGTTGACGCAGATGCCTCCACAGCGTCAATCACGTGCCAGCATCGGCACCGGATTGTCGTCGCTGCAGCTCTCGTGGGCGTACCGGCACGGCATCATGATTCCCGCCAAGAAGCGCGAGCCGGAGGATTTCAAATCCGCTGTTGCCCTGATGATGGCAGATCGCGGCGGATTGATCTTTCAACCTCCGATACCCGTCGATCATGGTCAACAAAAATGTGTCGCCGGAAACGATCAACTGCCGCTGCTGCAGCAACCAGAGAGTTCCCGAGCTGGAGTATTCGATCTGCGAGCGCCGTGAGGGAATCGTTCCCGCCACGCTGCGTGCGGTGGTGGAGAAGCGGGCCTATTACAAGCAGCAAAAACGATTGTGGAAAGGAAAGGACGAGGCGAAGTACCAAAGTTATCACCGCCGTCAGAATGCGCTGAAGTGGATGCTGGTGAGCTGCTTCGGCTATCTCGGATACAAAAATGCACGCTTCGGAAAAATTGAAGCGCATGAATCGGTGAACGCGTTTTCCCGCGACATACTTCTCACAGCAAAAGAAGTGGCCGAAGAGCAGGGATATGAATTGCTGCATGGTATTATTGATTGCATCTGGGTAACAAGAGCAGGGGCGACAGAGGCAGAGTATCAGCAACTGTGCAGCGACATCCGTGCCCGCGTCGGTATCGATATTTCCCTCGAAGGAATCTACCGGTGGATTTTATTTCCATCCTCCAAACAGGATGCGTCGCTGCCGACGGCAAATCGGTACGTGGGATGGTACACGCACAACGAGTTCAAAATGCGAGGCATCGAGGCACGACGCCACGATACACCGCTCTTTATCAAGTCACTTCAGGGAGCATTGATCGAACAGATGGGACAGGCGATATCTATCGCTGAGCTTTCGGCGCTTGTGCCGGAATTGCTGAAGACCGCGCGGGGCTTCGTGGAAACGCTGTGCAGCGGACGGGCGAATCCGATGGAACTTGTCCTGCGCCGTCATATCACGCGCGAGGCAGAGGAATACACCACAAATACTATCAGTGCTGTCGTGGCAAAAATGGTGGAAGCGATGGGAGTGCATGTTGCACCAGGGGAATCGATTGAATTCATCATTCTGGATCAGTCAGGAAAACGCAAGCCTGAAAAGGCAAAACCTCTGGCGTTGTACGCATTTGAAGACGGCTACGATATCGACACGTACGTCCTGTTTGCCCTCAAGGCTATTGAGACGTTGCTGCTGCCGTTCGGCTACACGGTTGATCGATTGTCCGATGAGTTCGGCCTCCGGCCGCCAAAGCCCCCCAAGAAATACCCCGCGGTCATGATGGATGATCTCTTTGGCGAAAGGTAGCGCCGATTTTTTTCGATTTTTTTTCTCTCCGTACTTGCGCAAAAATTTATTTTTCTATACATTCGTAATAAGCAAGGGGGGGAGCCCATCGCGCTTCTATTCCTCGCTAAGATTCGAAAGATTCACCAACAGTGCATACGGAGGAGCTGTACTGTTGCAGGTTCGCACCAGTCAGCCTTGTGAGGCGGAGGGGAGAGTGGAAAATCTGTATGCATTTTTCACTTATTAATCACATTGGAGGGCACACACCATGCGCATTGAATTCACCGATCATTTCGTCAACGAGATCATGGAGAAACGTCCGCACATCCGGAGGGACTGTTGTTCTTCAACCTGTTAGAGTCGAGCGCCTGCGGGGAGGCAAGTATCGCATGTGGGGTAGAATCCCGACACGGCGTAAATGTTTCCTGCAGGTCATTACACTCTCTGATATGAGGACCATCAACAACGCATTCATCGATCAGGATTTCTCCTGGGAGGAGCCGAAATGAACTTCAAATATGATCCCGAAACGGATTCTCTGTACATCCATCTCAATCGCTCCCGCAGCGTCAAAACCATACGTGTCTCTGCACATATTCAGATCGATCTGGGCAAAGACGGAACGCCGGTCGGCATTAACCTGGAGAACGTCTCGGACTATATCGACATGTATTCGGGCAAAAGTGAGCAACCAGACGTCCTGGACCTCATCCTGCGTTGATCCAATCACTGCCCATAGTGCGCCGGCTCTATAATCCCTGCAGTGAACCTTTTGTTTTTTGAAGATTTCTGCTATCTTACACTATGGGCAGTGATTCCGAACAAATTCTTACCGTCATCGAGCTCACCAGGCGTATTAAAGGCGTTCTGGAATTGGGCTTCGGCGATGTCTGGGTGATGGGAGAAGTATCAAACTGTAAATACCACACTTCCGGGCACATCTATTTCACGCTCAAAGATGAATCTGCGCAGATTTCCGCCGTCATGTGGCGGAGCCGTGCAACCGGGCTGATTTTTCGACTGTCGGATGGAATGAAAGTAACGGTCCGCGGCCGCATCACTGTCTATGAACCGCGCGGCAA
Organism: Ignavibacteriales bacterium; assembly: GCA_026390635.1. Lineage (GTDB taxonomy): Bacteria > Bacteroidota > Ignavibacteria > UBA10030 > UBA8401 > JAPLFO01. The sequence continues at coordinate 1,955 of JAPLFO010000004.1, read as the reverse complement.
TTATCAGATCGATTGCTTTCAGATACAGCCTGCCGGACGCGGCGAACTCCAGCTGGCATTTGAGCGTTTGAAGCAGAAACTCGACGCCGAAGGGCTCTTTGCCGAAGAACGCAAGCGCCCCTTGCCTCCGTTCCCGCAGCGCATCGTCATTGTGACGTCACCGACAGGAGCGGCGATCCGTGATCTTCTCTCCGTGATTGGGCGAAGATATCCTTGTGTGGAAGTCGTCATCCTGCCGGTACGTGTACAAGGCATTGGATCGGCAGAGGAAATTGTCCGGGCAATTCTGACAGCGAATGAGCACCTGGAAGCGGATGTACTTATTGTCGGACGCGGCGGCGGATCGTTGGAAGACCTCTGGGCATTCAACGAAGAAATTGTAGCGCGGGCGATTTACAATTCCCGCATTCCGGTGGTGAGCGCAGTCGGTCATGAGGTCGATTTCACCATCGCAGACTTTGTGGCGGATCTGCGCGCACCGACTCCGTCTGCAGCAGCTGAACTCGTCGTTCCGGAAAGACTTGAATTGATCGAGTCGGTGGACCGATCATTAGTTGCGGCGACGCGTGCGCTGCTGCGAAGCGTGAGCGACGCCCGTCACCGGATCGCTTCCCTGACCGGAAGCAGGTCATTTAATCGTCCGATCGATCTCGTACACCAGCGTTTTCAGAAAATCGACGACATGACGCACCGGCTGGTGCAAGCGCTCGATCATTGGTACGCTCTCAGTAGAAGAGATGTGCTATCGATCGCGAAGCGTCTGGAATCGATCAATCCGGCCGCCGTACTGCACCGGGGATATGCGATCGTTCGCGACGACAAGGGCCGCGCGCTCACTTCCGTCACACTGCTGGCGCAGGATCAAAACATCACGATCAATTTTCATGACGGCGACGCCGATGCCGTCGTCCGAACCGTACATCAATCATAGGAATCTATGGCTGCAGCAAAGAAAGAACAAAAGCGGTCGTTTGAGACTCTGATGGAACGTCTCGAAGAAATTGTGGAGCTTCTGGAACAGGGAGAGCTTCCGCTGGATAAGGCGATCAGCCTGTACGAAGAAGGGGCAAAAATCTCTGCAGAATGCAACGACTTTCTGGCTGCCACAGAATTGAAAATAAAAAAACTTACCAAGGATGTCCGTGGTTCGGTGGTGATCGAGGACTTTGAGGAGCGTGAAGAGAATGCCTGAATATCGCTACCTCCACAAAATCAACTCACCGGTGGATCTTAGAAAAGTGCCTGTGCAGGATCTCCGTGTCGTCTGCCAGGAAGTGCGCGAATTTCTGGTGGACTCTGTGTCAAAGACCGGCGGCCATCTCGGGGCTGGACTCGGGGCAGTTGAACTCGCGGTGGCGCTTCATTATGCCTACAAAACCCCGGAAGACAAACTGATCTGGGATGTCGGCCATCAGGCGTACCCGCACAAAATTCTTACGGGAAGAAAAGAAAGATTCGACACGCTCCGTAAATTGAATGGAATCAGCGGCTTCCTGAAGCGGAGTGAAAGTGAGTATGATGTGTTCGGAGCCGGGCATGCATCCACCTCCATCTCTGCCGCTTTGGGAGTTGCTGCCGGACGCGATTTTTCCGGCGAAAAATACAAGGTCGCGGCGATCATCGGTGACGGATCCATGACCGGCGGCATGGCGTACGAAGCGATGAATAATGCCGGGATGCTGCAAAAAGATATTACCGTCATTCTTAATGACAATCGGATGTCGATTGCGGAAAATGTGTGGACACTGCACAACTATTTTTCAGAGATGTTGACGCATCCGACATACAATAAGTTCAAAGCGAATGTGTGGAGCTTGACCGGAAAGCTGGATACCTTCGGTGATCGTTTGCGCACGGTGGCACAGCAGTTTGAAAAAGGAGTCAAGGCGGTCGTGACACCGGGCATGCTGTTCGAAGCGCTCGGGTTCAGATACTTCGGACCGTTCAATGGTCAT
>JAPLFO010000018.1:12305-26325 GCA_026390635.1 Ignavibacteriales bacterium | reverse complement strand
TTTTATAATAGGTTCGAAGTTCAGTGTTCCAGCGGGATTCATCCCAGATCATTGTCCGCCGGCAATCGGGGTCTTTGCCACCTGTCATCCCGATTTCGTCGCCATAGTACACCATCGGCGCCCCGACATACGTCATCTGCATCAGAACCGCAAGTCGCTCCGTTCCAACATCATCCCTGCAGAATGTCAAAATTCGTTCTGTGTCATGACTGCCGAGGAGGTTCTGCATCGCAAATGCCGACTCTTCAGGCGCGGTTGATCGAACATGATTCAATGCAGCGACGAATGCAGTCCCGGATATTGTTCCCCTGACAAAATAGTCGAGACAAGCCTCCCGAAATCGATAATTCATAACAGCGTCGAATTCATCACCCTGAAGCCACGCCGAAGCATCCGTCCAGATCTCGCCGGTGATATAGCAGTCAGGATTGATGCTCTTGACCAGTTTCCGCCAGTCCTTCCAGAAGGCGTGAGGAATTTCGTTCGCTACGTCAAGACGCCATCCATCGACACCCAGCTCCGTCCAGTAGCGGGTTATTTCGAAAAGATGATTACGGACATCCGGATTCTGCACCATCAAGCGCGGCAGCGATCCATAATTCCACCAGCATTCGTAATTCGGTTTCGATGGCGGCTGGACGGGATACGAAAATATATTATACCAACCCGCATACGAGGATACCGCGCCTCTTGCCTTCACATCTTTGAATGCCCGGTGATCCGTTCCGGTATGATTAAAGACGCCGTCGATCACCACCCGGATTGATTCTGTGTGACAAATTCGGAGAAATTCTTTGAAGATATCATTGGAGCCGAACGAGGGATCAATGCTCTGATAGTCGGCTGCATTGTACTTGTGGTTGGAGCCCGCAGTGAATATCGGATTAAGATAGATGGCTGTAATGCCAAGATCTTTGAGATACGGAAGTCTTTCAATGATACCCCGGAGATCTCCGCCGAAAAAATTGCGCGGTGTCGGCTTCGCGCCCCACTCCTCCGTGCCGGCCGGATCATTGGAACGATCCCCGTTCGAAAATCGGTCCGGAAATATTTGATAGAAGATCGCGTCTGCTACCCAGGGAGGAGTGAAAGGCATCCGACTTCTCTATTGATTTTGATGGCTACGATGCATCGTTTTCTTTGGCCACAGAGGTCACAGAGAGCACAGAGAATCAGGCGGTCATCGAGCGAAGTCGAGCTGACCGCGAGCGAGAAACTTATTCTGTCGGGCGCCTCGGCGAGTTTACACTGAGTGAAGCCGCAGGGCTGAGCGTCCAAATAGGCTCTGTGTTCTCTGTGACCTCTGTGGCAAATCTTTCTTCTATATTTTTGCTCGATTGCCCATAAGAGAACAAAAGGCAAGGCGAACTTCACCTTGCCTTTTGTTCGAACGTCTATCCCCTGCTCCGACTGTCCGCAGACGGAATGCCCGTCCGCGAACAGAGGAACATGGTTGCATCTTACTTCACCAGCAATATCTTCTTCACTGCTGTGAACGAACCCGCATCGACGCGATAGAGATACACGCCGCTGGAGAACCGGGAAGCATCAAACGATACCTGATACTTGCCTGCGGTCTGGTTTTCATTCACCAGCTTCGCCACTTCCTGGCCCAGAACGTTGAAGACGCTCAACGCAACTTTGCTTGCGGTCGGGATGGAGTAGTTGATGGTTGTGGTCGGATTGAACGGATTCGGATAGTTCTGATCCAACGCGAAGACCAACGGTACTGCGGACAACTGCTGAACGCCGACAAACACCGGTTTGTGCAGATCATAATTCCACGCACGGAAGTACTTCGGATTGATGCTGCCGAAGTCGGACGCAATCGTGTAGATGGAGTCTGCATCAGTGATGTTTTCAACGTGGTTGTTGCCGTAGCCGCCCTGGCCGCCTTCATTGTCGCCGCCGTAAATGCCGAATTTGAAGACCTGGCCGACGGTATTATTGCTTGAATCCTTGTAGAACATCTGTTTCAAAGTGTAAATGCGGTCACCGGATTTTGCATCGCCGTGTGTTCCGTCATCATACATCTTCTTTAACAGATTCAGACGCAGCGGACCGCCCCAATCGCTTCCGGTCGGGTTGCCCCAGCCGCCGACGGCAGGACCGTTCATCCAGACACCCCATTTGTAGACGGAGTCTGCATCGCCTTTGCCCATGTTCCTGAATGCCGTTTGTACATCGAACAGCGAATCGCTGTTGAACAAATGGTAGTATGCAGGACGCAGGTCGCAGGTGAATGTGACATTCACATTGCGGGCAAGCTTTTGCGTGCTTTGCCATACCGGCTGACGATTGATCGACGTCGTGTTCTTTGACGTATCGAACACCGTGAGTGTAATATTCTTTCCGGTAATCTTCATCTTTCGTTTTTCTGCAAGACTGTTGTCCGTACCTGTGTAGAAGTAGTCATAGAATACTTCGCGGTATTCTGTGCCGTTCTTCGTCAGATAGTATTGATAGTAGAAGCCCGCTTTGCTGGTGTCAACCTGGACGCCGATAACCTTTGCGGTATCCACGTACACGCTGCCGCTCAATCCGCGCTTCTTCAGTATGTCCGTCTTCACAGATGAGGCGGAACCGTTAAAGCCAAAGCGTACGGAGACCGAATCACCCGGCTTCAAACTGTTTGTCGCGATTGCTTTAGACAGATCGGTTGCGAAAATAACCGTCACAGTGTCCGTGCCGGTGCCGATAATCGGCGCCTTGTTGTCGAACCAGATCCACTGAATGGTGGTATCCTGCTTCGGCATCACAAAGGTCTGCTGGGTATTCGGGTTTGCAACCATCTTTGACCAGTCTTCATTCAACGGACTGCCTTTTGAATGGATGACCCACTTGTAACTCATGGTCTTGTCGCCATCGGATTTGGCGGTGTCAATGAGCTTTTTCGGCCAATAGACAGCAAGATTGTAGAATTGCGTGCCATCATAGGTCGTTTGACCGCCATTGGCATGGTTTGCTTCCTGGGTTCCAGGAATTGTGAGGCCCCAACCGGATGAGGCGAACGAACCGCGTGCGCCGACCACCATCTTCGCAGGATCCCATCCTACATAACCCTGCATGTTCACACGGATATAGCAAACATAGAATGAATCCGGTTTCTGAGTAAACGGACCACCGAATTGAGCTGCGCCGCTTTTGAAACCATTTGCATACTCAACTGCAAGCGTCGAGTCGTTGTTGCCGACAACGAGCTTGCGATTGCCGGTGGCGGCGTCAGCTTCCCAGCCATTATCAGAACTTGTGATCGCACTCTTCACATTTGTGAAGAATTTGAAATCGAGCGCTGTTCCAGGCTCAAAGCGGGCTTTTGCTCTCCAGTAGTCACCGCCAATGTTTGTCATCTTGACAGAGTTGTTGTCCCACGTCAGCACGCTTGTGCTGCCGCGCATTTGGACGGTGGAGGTGGTTTTTAGAGTATCCGGAATGCCTGCAGTGTTTGCAATGAATGTCACTTCAACCGTTGGACTGTATTTCAGAATCGAAATATAGCCGACTGCCCAACCCTTGGTTGCCGATACAAATGCACTTTGGGTCACGTTTGAAGTTCCCGGCGTATTCAGCTTCGTCCAGGTTGTTCCATTGTCAGTTGACAACCATGACTTTGATCCGGTGACAGTGGAGAATCCCACCGCCATAATGCTATTCGTGCCGGGAATCGGACGAGCGGTATAGACCTTCTGTTCCTTCTGTGCGATGCCCTTTTCGACGCTCAATGTATCCCACGTCGTGCCGCCATTTGTAGTCTTCATGAGGCAATTGTCGAAATCAGTCGTCGTTCCTGTCGCGCGGCGACCAACGGCAAATCCCAGATTATCGTCCTTCATGTAGATCGAACGAAAATAGTAGTTGGACGCCATTCCGCCCGGCAACGCGCATTCAATGCCAGTCCAGGTGGCGCCACCGTCTATGGATTTTAGAATTATCGGATTTTTGGACGATCCGTAGTACCATGTCGTCCACACTGTCTTGCCATAACTTGCAGTCGCCGCGCCGTATGTTGCATACGAGGCCCATCCGGCCGCTTCCTGCAGGGCAGTCGGAAGACCGGTAGCGCGGGTCCATGTCTTACCGGCGTCCGTGCTTCGAGCGACCATGGCGCCATTCGCATCTGCATCGCCAATGGCAATCATGGTGTCGCGAGTGGTTCCTACATAGGAAACGCCGTCCACCCAACCAAGATCATTCGCTGAATAGGAGAATACGGTATCCCATTTGGCACCGCCGTTTTGTGTGCGAAGAATATAGCCGGCAAATGTACCGATAACTGCAACGGTATCATTTTTCACGACAAGATTTGACGCACCGATAGAGCCCGTGGGAAGCGTGTACTGGCTCCAGTTGTCGCCGCCATCGGTCGTGCGGAATACCAGATCCGGCTTCGTGCCGGTGCCTGCGTATCCACTCATCCAGATGACGTTGCTGTTTGTCGGCGAATATTCAACGGTACGCATCGAAATTAGTTGTGACTGGAGGGCCTGCTGCATCGGGAACCACGGTGACGACGGTGCGTCAACCATGGCAACGGACATCTTCGTCTTCTCGCCGAATACATCCATTCTCTCCTTCTTTCCGGTTCCGAATGCGATCGACGCAATCAGGAACATGGAAATGAAAGCCATGAGAATTTTCTTCATACGGTGTCTCCTCTATATAGTGTAACGATGAAGTGAATTAAGTACAGCATTGACTTTAGTAGAGCACATTTGAATTGCCGTGCCACCTCCCTTCGCAGTTAGTTTATCAAAAAAAAGTGTGATGAACAACTAAAAAGTAACCGAGAGAGCAAGAGTCTGAATTCCTCCGAAGATGCCGAAATCCTGATATCCGTAGTCAAATCCGAGCGCTGTTCCAAACGAGAGATCCACCTTTGCTCCTGCACCCGCCGTAAATCCTTCCTGCGAATCTTCCATGAAAAGCGATTTCCGTCCCGCCCGCAGGAACAGAATCTCGTTCCAGGACAGTTCCACTCCGGCATTCACGGTTTCTTCATTGTCGCTTGGCCGCAACGCATCTGCCGAAATCGTCAAGCGAAGATCTTCCGATTTGAATGCATCGATGGAGATGCCGGCACGAAAGAACAACGGCAGAGGCCAATCATCCGTTTTCAAACGCGCAACAATCGTCTTGTTTGATCCGGAATTTGCAGGATCCAGATCGATTTGATGATAGAGGTCTTTGCCATCCAGGCGCATATCAGCGCCGAAATTGGATATGCTCATGCCGATCTTGAGATTATGAAGATCGGTTTGATATACCAGACCAACGTCCAGCGCCATCGAACTTGCCGTTTCATTCCAAATGCGTTCCTGAATGAACTTTGCAGTGCCGCCGATAGAAAAACGGTCTGTTAAATTTCTGGCGTAGGTCAGCCCGATTGCGACATCTGACGCCGACCAGGTTTCTCCCGTTCCCATCTGGGCTTCAGTCGTTGTGACATCCTCTTCGCCATACGTCAGTTGTGTGAAACTTACTCCGACGGCATCTGCTTCGCTGATGTTAATGACCACACCGGCCCAATCAAACTTCGAATCCACGAGCCAGTTGGTATGCGAAAAAATAAATTCCGACCTTCCCGAACGGGTTATGCCGCCCGGATTCCAGTACAGCGCGGATGCATCGTTCGCTACCGCAACAAAGGCTCCCCCGAGACCAACAGCCCGGGGGCCGACGGCAATTCCGAGGAAAGGAGCCGCAGACGTTCCGACTTTTGCCTGTGCAGAAAGCAGCACCGGCAAAACCATCAGCAGAATTACAACTTTAATTTTTCCTGAGATCATAATTGCTCCGTGATCGCTACTTTATGATTGCGAGTTTTCCGGTCTTCTGGCCGAGCGTAGATTCGACGACGTAGAAGTACACACCGAATGCGACGTCGAGATTCTCTTTCGTTTTCACATCCCAGCTCACAGTGCCGTCTGTCATTGCGCCGTCCTGATATAACGTCCGGATATGCTCTCCGCGGGAAGTGAAGATGGATATCTTCGCACCCACAGGGATGTTGATAAAATCAATTTTCCGTTGACCCCGGCCGAAGACGCCTGTCGGCGGCGGTGTTTCCTGGCTCGTCTGCACAACATAGGGATTCGGCACCACCCGAATTCGCGAGAGCGGATCAACGATCGTTGCCGTTTGCACTGTCGGAAGTTCTGTGGTGAACTGATAGATATCACCTTTGCGGAATGACTTCGCAATGCGGATTTTCAACGTATCTCCCGCGCCGTAGTGGTAGATTGTATCTTTCTTTCCTGCAATTGTGGAGAAGAGCAGTTCCCACGTGTAGCGGAGAGAATCTTTGGTATCGCGGTCAAAAATAAAGAGTTTGTCTCCTGGTCCTATGATCGAATCCGGCATCGGATCAGTCACACCGACAAACACCACTTTCGGGAACTTCTTGTCGGTCCTGTTGTAGAGGCGGAAGTTTACCGGAATCCGTGCCGCATTGCCGTTGAAATCGTAGGTCGTGTCGACAATACTATTTGAAAAGATCAAATCGTAATCTGCCGGATAGACCTCGCCGAACAATCCGACGTCGGCTATGTTTTCGATAGTGAACGAGTAGGAATACTTGCGATCGCCAACACTCGCGCTGAATCCGGAAAGTGTGTCAATCAATTGCGTCTTCCAGTCATTTTTCAAGACGAGCTCGACACCATCGAAGATGTCTGCATCTTTGGTTTCTTTAGCAAACGTGCTGCCGCTGATGTTCAGGCTCTTGTAGACAGGATAATACTGATAGTGAATCTTGTATTTCTTCAGCGTTGTTGCATTTGACGGTTGCAGGTCACCGGATTTTTTGGCCCGCAACGACCCGCGCTCTGCGTTCAGAATGTACTTCGCCGCGGGGACTTCAGTTCCATCCAACTCCGTCAGCTGGAATGTGGAGGGAACAAGATTTTGCCGAAGAAGCGCGACCGGGAGGGTGTCAATATCTGACGGCTGAACGATGTCCGTGAGGTGCACCGTATCCAGCACGCTATACGAAGTCGTGATTGGAACGAACTTGCCGCTGTCTCTCGTATCATTGAACGTGATGACATACGTATGTCCCGTCAATTTGGTTTGATCGACGACGCGGTAACCGAGCGTACCGGTTGCTGTGCCATCAACCGGCCGAATCGTGTTCTTGCCGGGAACAGTAGTGTACCCAGGAGCTTTCGTACCCGGTGTCACAATTGCAACGTTTGCTGATGTCGATCGAACCCGGCCGAACTGATCGAAGTCGATTTTCCATTTGTTTTGAGCGGGGAAGACGCTGGCACTGTCCCCTTCGCGCCCTTTTGTATAGGCGACGATGACGTAGTAGTAAGTCCTTCCGTTATATATTTCATAGTCCGTTGTATCGTGCACAAGGCCCGTGTTATTACCAAGGTAATAGGTAAAACCTTCGGCCGGCTGATAAATGTCTCTTGGCGCACGGTAGAATCCGGAAATCGTATCGACCAGATCCACCTGGAAGGATGCGACATACCCTTTCTTCACTCCCAGCGCGTTTGTCACGTCGAATGCATCATTGAATTGGGCATCAGTAGATTTGAAAATCTTGTATCCCTCGAACGTTTTTTCACGCAGGACCGGATCGACGAAGTCTTCGGACTTTCGGTCCCAATACAGATGCACCTTTCCATCTCCGGCAACGGCTGTCAACGTCGGAGCGGGTTTCGGCGGAGTCGGAAATTGGTAGTTCGCGTTATAGATTATTTGCACAATCCGCTTGTGCTTCAACAGATCTGCAATATCGTCATCGCGGGAACCGCCATTGCCGCCGCCGTAGACGAGTGCAAGCGAAAACCGTTCAGTCCCTTTTGCAACGAGCGGAAAATAGCCGGAACCGTAAATGAAGTCACCGTCTTCGCCGCCGATCGGCTTATTGTTGTCAATGGATGCCGGAACACTGAAGAAACCCGGAGCCAGTTCGCGCCAGAGTTCTTCTTTATCCGCCAGCGGAACCTGGCCGGCAGGCGAGAAATAGTAGAAGCTCGTCAAACCGATCTGATCTGATTCATCCACATCTGTCTTGTCGATGTGCGGCTCACCGGGAAGCTTCGTATCCGTGCCATCCGGTCGGTAGCCGGACGTTGGAAGTCCATCGCCTTCTCCCTGATCCTGAGTGCCCGGCTTACCGTCGATTCCCAAATCGTCGAAACGAATATCCCAGTTCCTGTTATTGTCGATACGATCATCGCGCCGTTCATCGATCATTGAGTACGGATCGTCAACCAGCGATGTCAAATAATTCCTATGACGAACCGGACGGAGGATATCGATCAGCTTCTTTGTCCGGTCTGTGCCGTATTTCACCTGCCGATAGTGTACCTGCACGTTTTCATCAATCAATCCATTCAGATTGTTGTCGATGCCGTCATAGGCGTTTGGACTTAGCAGACTGTCTCCGCCAAATGTTGCGGTGTAGAGGCCGCCTTCGGAGAGTTTTGTCTTCCCAGGCTGCAGTTTGATGAATGCGCCCCGGGTATAAACGGTAATAGTATCAACGTTCGGAACCGTGAAGAGCTTCCGGTTGAAATTGTCGTCAATCAACACCACCCGGTCACCGGCTTTGACGAGCACGGAATCAAAATCCTTCTGCGTAAAGAACGGGTTGAGCGATCCTTTCACGAATCTATCGACGTCACCGTCATTGTCGATTCCGTCGAAGGGATTGCCGGGACTCTCAAGAAATGCGTAGCCGACCATACCTACGTTGTAGGGATTGACCCAGAATGGGTTGCGCGTATTCTCGCGCGGATAGTCGCCCGTGTAGGTGATGTTTTCAACCGCATCGTAGAACGACCAATCATCATCCCATTCACCAAAATCCTGTTTCCCCGACACGCCGACCAGAGTTCCCACGAGCATTCCGAACACTGCCCGGTCGTACGTCGTGGTTCCGGTATTTGTAATCTCGTACAGCCAGAAAATGTTGTCCTGTGCAAGGAAGTCACCCCATTGCAGGCCGCGTACTTTCACCTCCAGGCCCAGTCCGTTGCGCGACGGATTCGTTGCATCGGGCTTAAATGAATGACGCACGCCGTTGACAAGATTGTTCTGGGAATAATTGAAACGCTTGTCGTTGTTGTCATCCATAACGAAATACGATTCAAGATCGGCGCTCTCCCCTTTTGTGAAGTAACCGTTCCATGAACCGCCCCATCCCGGATCCTGATTGTCATTCATCTTGTCCGGCCAGCGCGTCGGCCAGGTCGAGGGATCGGTGCTCATGGCAACGCTTTGTTTCGAATCATTTGGATTAAAATAGCCGTTGACCGGCATAAACGTCCATGGATCAAACGTCACCGGATCCTGATCGGGAGATTTTGCGGGACGGCTGACGGGGCACGTTTCCACGGAATGAAATACCGTGTTGCGAATACCGGCTGTGGTATCCGGATCTCTGACTTCAGCACCCACGAAGAGCGACACGTCACCGAGGTGTTTCTTAGTCATACAAGTCATCCTTGCTTAGAATTCAATGGTCGCACCAAACTCTATGCGGCGCGGTTCGGAATACATGGTCGGATTCGTATAGTAGTCTGTGATGCTGTTGACATACTCTTTTGTGCCGGATGTCCGGGCGCGTGTTTCATCGTACGTTTTCGTCGCGGTGCCGGTGTCAGTGTACACGTCAGTCTCGTTCTTGATATCGAAGACATTGTTCACACGCAGGAAGACGAGAAGCTTGAGAGGATCCACAGTGATCGATCTATACATTTTCAGATCGACGTTCATGAATGTCGGCTTCGTATTGCTGTTTGTCAGAAACACCGTCACGTCGCTCGATGCCTTCGGGGTGTACGGCTGGCCGCTCCCGTACTGCCCGATAATGCTGCCGCCGTACGTGTCGGTAGAATAGTTCAGAATCGCGTTCAGTGTATGCCGTTGATCCCACGCCAGCGGCGAGAGCTGTATCTCGGGCTGCTTGCTGCCGGTAACATTGCTCCGCGTCTCGTTCGGATCGGATGCCGTGCCGCGTGCAACCTGGAATGTGTAGTCCACATTGACAGACAAACCCTGCGCGAAGCGCTTATTCAGCGTCACAATGAATCCGCGTACAAAGCCGAAGTCGCGGTTGATGTACTTGGTGTATTGCCGGGCGCTGAGCGGTCCGCCGACGCCGATCTGATCCGCACCAGTACCGGTCAGGTTGCGTATGTCGCGCAGGTAAGCGGTCACGTCCAAGCTGAGGTCTTCCGTCAGCTGCTGCTGCAATCCGATTTCCGCATTGATGGTTTGTTCCGGTTTCAGGTCGGCATTGCCCATCGGAGCGCCGTTCAGATCAACGTTGCCTGTTGTCTTTCCGACCTTGAAGAGCGGATTCTGATAGAGACGTTCAAAATTCGGGACTTGGAAAAAGTGCCCGTACGAGAAATGAATAACACCCCGATCCGTTATCGGAAATGATGCACCGAATCTCGGACTGATCTGCCACTTCGCGCTTGCTTTCTTGTACCAATATCCCAAACGGTCCTGGAGAGTCTTGGAGCGTTCATTCGGATCTTGGACTCCATTGCCGTTGTCGTCAAAGAATTGGTTGCTGGCTTTCGCAGGATAGTAAATAGAGGGATCTTCATCATCAGTCAGCACATTGCCGTCGGGTTGGAAGTAGTCAAAACGGACACCGATGTTGATGATGAGCGATTTGAATTCCATCTTGTCCTGCACATACGCAGAGAGCTCGTACGGATGATGCCAGTAGATATCATGCTGAAGCGAAGTATCCGCGGACAATATCTGTGTCTGTATGTACGGGCTCATGAATCCTGGAGAGAATGTCGTCTGTTCGTCGATCGGGCGGAGATTTATATTTTCCATGAACAAACGGTGATGGCGATATTCGACGCCGAATTTCAGGAAGTGTTCGTTCGTCACCTGGCTGTTCACATCTATTTTGGCCAGGGCTGTCGTCGTCATTCTGTGATACCGGTTCAGATCGCTGCCTCCAGTTCCCTCGCTGATGCCGTTGAGCGCAATCAGCAGATCAGGATGCGTGTAGCGCGAATCATACGGATCGTCATAGAGTTGATGGCGGAACTCTTTGGAAAAAATTGAGAGTCCCACTGTGTAGAATGTTGAATTGCTGAGCGTGTGTGTGAGCGCTGCAATTCCGGTATAGCTGCGTCGGTAGTCGAGTCCTTTGCCGTCGGGATTGTACATGTAGAAGCGGTCGAAGGGATAGGAATCGACATTATCCATAATGCCGGTGACGTTGAGTTTCAATTCAGGCATCAATCGCAGAGCGAGTTTCGATTGAAGATATGTTTTCTTGTTCCAATTCATCGATACGGTTTTGCCGTCGCCGACGGGATTGGGAACGTTATTCTTGAAGTAATTATAGACTGTGGGATAGATGGACGGATCAACGGCAGCCGGAACGGCACTGATGATCGCGAGTGAATCCTTCTTCGGATCGGTACCCAGCACATAGAGACTGTTATTTGAAACTGTCGCGATGGTCGAGGGGGTGAACCGATTGAAGCCGTCAAGGTAGCCTCCAAAATAGATCGCGCGTGCATTGACAAAGAAGGAGACGTCCTTCACCACCGGACCGCTAATACTAGCCTCGATGTTGCGGATATTCAGCGGATCAAAGGTGGTCTTGCCTTTGAATATATTTGTGTGCGATGTCAGGAAATCACCGCCGTACACTGTCACGCTGCCTGAAAACTTTTCTGCGCCTTCCCGCGTCGCGATATTTACAATGCCCGACATCGCCTGGCCGTACTCCGCGTTGAACGCGCCGCTCAGAACCTGAAGTTCCTGTACCATACTCGGATTGACATCCACCACGGAACCGCCGTCGAACACATCCGTCACCGGAACACCATCGATCCAGTACGCTGTTTCGCCTTTGCGTCCGCCGCGGATGCTGCCGCCGATATTGCCCGCCTGCAGGCCGATAACCTGGGATATTTCCGTCACCGGCAGCTGTTTGATGTCATCGCCACCGACCACTGCCGTCGTTGCGGTAAGGTCCTTTTGCACCAACGGACGTTCCGCTGTCACAATAATTTCCTTGCCGATCTGTATCACTTGTTCCGACAACGTAAGGTCAATGCGGGTTGTCAGATCAATATTTACCCTGTACGATCCCGGCGGGATGTTGTTGATGTAGTAGTTACCGTCAACATCGGTGGCGCCGCCGTACGTGGTTCCCACCACAATCACACTGGCTCCGATTAACGGTTCATTGCTCTTTGCATCAAGAATCCGCCCTGCTATTTTTCCGGTCGTTCCCGCCATGCCGCAATATGCGAGAAGAAGGGTAAGGATGGTGAGTCTGTAGACAAGTTTCATCGGCAATACTCCGTATCAGTTTTCTGTATGCAGAAAATTTTCTATGTACGTTTCCGGTTTGTTCATCCCGCAGCTTGTGCGAACGACAAGTCTCGGTAAAAAAGTCTGATGCGACGGTGGTGCGTCCGGATGTTCAAAGCGCTGGACGAGTTTTTCCACCGCCAATTCTCCCATCTCGTACATCGGCTGGCGCATGGTCGTCAATCCAAAATGAACTGCAAGTTCAATATCGTCGAAACTCACGATTGCGACATCCTCCGGAACCTTCATCCCCCTCTCACGCAATGCGCTGATAGCACCGATTGCCTGTACGTCACTCGAGATGACGATCGCCGTCGGCATCGCCGCACCGAGAGTCATCATCTCTTTCATAGCCAGATAGCCCGCGTCCCGCGAGAATCCGTCCAGCTTCGTCGTCGTACTTATTACCACAGCCTTTTCATTGATGCCCAAACCGGCTTCGGCCATTGCGTGCTTGAATCCTTCGAGCCGCTGACGTGCGGGGAAGGAACTCATGTTGCCATCTATGAGTCCGACATTTTGATGTCCGAGGGAAATCAAATGGCCCGTCGCGATCTTTGCCGCTTCAAGATTCTCGACAAAGAGCGAATCGCATGATTCGTCGAAGGAGTCCACAAGCACGAGTGGTTTCGTCACACCATGAAATCTCTTTGCAAAATCGACAGGCAGCTTCATCGAAAAGTACAATATTCCATCAACCCTTCCCCGCTGAATGCTCTTGTTGAGATACGGTTCCACCTCCGAGGGATGATTGATTCCATACAATATCAGGTCATACCCAAGAGCAGCGCATTTGTCCTGCACGCCCTTGAGAACTTCAATGAAAAAATAGTTCGTAAAAAAAGGGATGATGGCTGCGAGCGTATTTGTTCTTTTTCTTGCAAGTCCCTGGGCATACGCATGCGGCACGTAGTGAAGGCGCTTCGAGACGGCAAGAACCTTTTTTCGGGTTTCGATGGTGACATTGGGATTATTGTTGAAGACGCGCGATACCGTACCGATGCCTACCTTGGCTTCCCGCGCGATATCGTAGATTGTAATCGGCAAAAAAACCTCTGAATGTCCTCAGCTCGTGGAAGCGTTTCCACAATATATGACTATCGGGTTTCTTTGTCAAGCGAGGCGACTGCATTTCTCTCTTGAACTGTCTGAAAAATATTGTATCTTTCTCCGGCAATAATTGCTCTAAAGAAAGCCGAATTCGACAAAATTGGTCCATGGACACGATGTCAACAAAGAAGAAATTGCTCTTTTCCCTTTTCACATTCCTCCTTTTTGGGTTGCTTCTGGTACTTACCGAGTTCGTCTTGGAATCGGCTTCCAACGGACCGGACAACCCAACCCTTTACCCTGGTGGAAGCGGCCGGACCGGACAACCCACTCGTCACAGAAGTGCGCTATGATGGTATTGATTGGTATCAACTCAATCGATCGTATCTGCGCAAATATTTTTCCAGCGGGGACCTATTTATTCCAGAGTTCAAACCAATCCTATTCCGTAAAGTTAAAACTCCGAAGACATTTCGTATCGTTTGTCTGGGAGAGTCATCAATGTTTGGCGTACCGTATCAAATGACAGCTTCCGTACCCGGAATCCTTAGGAAACAATTGCGTCATCTCTGCCCGGACTATGAATTTGAGGTCATCAACTTCGGCGCATCCGCGATCAATACAAACGTCATCGCTGATTTCGCACCGGATC
>JAPLFO010000018.1:1767-12255 GCA_026390635.1 Ignavibacteriales bacterium | reverse complement strand
CGCACCGGATCTGCTCCGTTTTCAGCCGGACATGGTTCTCATCTATACCGGACACAATGAATTCTACGGGCCGGATGGAATCGGCGCCTCGTGGATTGAGAAACAAATTCCGTCTCTCACCTCGCTGAAATATTCCACGCGTAATCTTCGCCTGATGTCGTTCACCCGGAATTTTCTCCGCTCGGCATTCCGTCAGAATACTCCGGCTCCCGATTTCAATTTGATGCGTCAGGTTTCGCGGGAAAATCAGGTCGACCAGTCGTCGGACGACGCAGCACGGGTTCTTAAGAATTTTGCCCGGAACCTGCAAATCATTATTCAAACCTTTTCCGGCAAGGGGATTCCTGTTATCATCAGTGATGTCACATCAAATCTCCTCTTTCCTCCTTTTGCATCATTGTCGCAGGGGGACACTGCCGGAATTGGGACTGCTGTTCTTCTTGCCCGGCAGGCGGCATCGGCCGCCGATGCCCAGCAGATTGCCCATCGACTCGCCCCGCTGCTCCGTTCAAATCCCTTTCATGCCGACCTCCTCTACTGTAGAGGGATGTTGGAACTAATGCAGGGAAATGAAACAGCCGCCAGCGGATTTCTACAGTCTGCGCGCGATCGTGATGCGCTTGCATTCCGAGCTCCTGCTTCGATCAATCAAGTCATTCATGCAACCGCACGTAGGACGGGAATCCCCTGTCTGCCTGCGGATTCTCTTTTCACGGCTGCGCTGCCTGATCTTCCATCATATTCCGGACTATTTTGGGAACATCTCCATCCCACTCCCAAAGGCTATTATGATCTCGCCGGCCGATTTCTGGACGAGATCCTGAACAGCGGACGGCTCGGTATCGTCTCTTCGCTCCGTCCCCTGCCCTTCGACAACGATTCGCTCAGCCTCTGCTGGTTGGATCTTGCCTTTGGAGATATTTCAATTTCAAATCTCACATCGAAGTGGCCATTCCGCGACTATCACGTTACGCCGCTCGTCCTTAACTCAGAGGACGAACAACTTCGCGCTGCGGTGCAGGAAGTGTACGAGCAGAAAGCTGTTTGGGATGCCGGATGCTATAAGACAGCAGCTCTCTTTGCCCGCCAGGGACGCCTTCGCGAAGCTCAGACGACCTACGATGCAGTTCTTGAAGAATATCCGTACAATTTCTACGCGCACTACCTTCTTGGAAGCCTCCTGAACCAGAAGGGTGAACACGCTGCTGCTTTCAGCCACTATGCGCAGTCCGTCTCCTCCAATCCGCGCTACCCATTCGCGCTCTTGGATTTCGGATTGTTGAAAGTGAATATGGGACGTTTTGATGAAGCGATCGGACATTTCAATTCTGCATTGGCGGTTATTCCTTCAAGCGAGGAACCGGCACTTCGGGCAAATATATACTATGGACTGGCAGCAGCTTCTGCCAACAAGAAGGATTTCCAAACTGCGCTTGCGGACATCGATCAGGCGCTCGCCCTGAAGCCGACGTATAACGATGCACTCGCCCTGAGAGCGCAAATACAGAGCTTTCGCCAACGTTGATGCTGTACCCGGAGCTCTCGATCAGATTTCTAGAAAATCGTGTAGATGAACGGAGCCAGCGCGCTCCCTTTTGTCAACACAATCAGAAGCCCAAGCAGCACTAATGCGATGACGATCGGGAACAGCCACCATTTTTTGTTCTCTTTGAGGAAACTGAAGTACTCTGCAATAATTCTGATCTTTGCCATTGACAATCGTTCCTCTTAGTGCATTTTTTTGTAGGAAGAGGCTGCCGCCGCATCCCTCACAACCCAATACGTTTGACTTGTGCGATCTTCACAATCAGTATCACCCGTGATACAATCCACCCCAGACAGAATGCGACACCCATCCATCCAATGCGAATAGGTATCAACGCGCGCTGAAACAGATATGCCCCGGCGCCGAAGAAGATCGATACAGAAGCAAGACCGATGAGCAGCCCGTCTGACCATTCCTTCCAAATTCCCAAGCCGAGAAAGAGTCCAAACGCCGCAGCCATGGTTGTTCCGAATTTTCTCACCTCAGACGGCTGCCGATTCAATGCCGCCAGATCCGAGCGCACATCTTTAATCAAGCTCATACACTTCCTTCCAATTGAGATCATCAACAAAACGAGGCTGGTCTTCCTTCCGGAGAACAAAATCTCCCAGTACGAGGATGTCGATGTCCGTTCGCATGAAACATTTGTACGCATCCACAGGCGATGCGACAATCGGTTCGCCGCGAACATTGAAGGAAGTATTGACGATTACCGGACAGCCTGTTCGTTCATAGAAGCGGTTGATGAGCGCATGATAGCGCGGATTGTCATCCCGATGAACCGTCTGAATTCTCGCCGAATAGTCCACGTGCGTGACTGCGGGAATTGTCGATCGCACAATGTTCAGTTTGTCGATTCCCCACAATCGTTCATCTTCCTGCGTCATTGACCTTCGTTTGGTGCGTTGAACATCGGCAACGAGAAGCATGTAGGGACTCTCGCGGTCGAGCTCAAACCATTCCTGAACATGTTCTGCGAGGATTGACGGTGCGAATGGTCTGAAACTTTCGCGGAATTTGATTACATTCATCTTCTTCTGCATCTCCGGAGACCGCGCATCGCCAATGATCGACCGGTTGCCGAGCGCACGCGGCCCGAATTCCATTCTCCCTTGAAACCAGCCGATTATTTTCCCCCGCTCGAGTGCTTCGACAGTTTCGTCCATCAGTGCAGTTTCGTTCTCCGCTTTTGTGTACGGCAGATTGTGTTCGCGAAGGAAGTCTTCGATCCCATCAGCAGAAAATGCTGGTCCGAGGTAAGAGCCTCTCTGACTGTCACGTTTTCCGTTGACCGTGCGTTCATTCCGCAGATGCTGGTAATGCACAGCAAGCGCGGCACCCAACGCTCCTCCGGCATCACCTGCTGCCGGTTGAATCCAGAGATCGTCGAAGATTCCCGCGCGCAGCAGCTTTCCATTTGCGACGCAGTTCAATGCAACACCGCCCGCCAGACAGAGATTCCTTTCTCCGGTAAGATCCCGTGCATGCCGTGCCATCTTGAGCAGAATATCTTCTGTCACCTCCTGCACTGAACGAGCCAGATCCATTTCACGCTGTGTGAGGTTTGTTTCCGGTTGTCGCGGGGGGCCTCCGAAGATTTTTTCAAAGGCACTATTCGTCATCCGCAGACCGCCAGCGTAATCAAAGTAATCCATGTTCATTGCAAACGAACCGTCATCTTTAACATCGAGAAGATGTTCGTAGATGGCACGAACATATTTCGGTTCGCCATATGGAGCGAGTCCCATGACCTTGTATTCTCCGGAATTCACTTTGAATCCCGTGAAGTATGTGAATGCGGAATACAGCAGTCCCAGCGAATGCGGAAAATGCAGCTCCTTCAGCAATTCGATTCTGTTGGCCGATCCGCGGCCGATCGACGATGTCGCAAGTTCACCGACACCATCCACTGTCAGGATGGCGGCGCTTGCAAACGGTGAGGGATAAAACGCCGATGCAGCGTGCGATTCATGGTGTTCGGGGAAAAGAATCTCGCCGTCGTAGACAAGTTCCTTCTGGATGAGATCGGGAATCCAAAGTTTTTCCTTCAACCATAGGGGCATTGCCAGGAGGAAAGAACTCAGTCCCTTCGGCGCATATTCCAGGGCGGCTTGTCATAGAAGGCGACGAAATCCAATTGCGAGGCAGTGATACCGGCATGCGAAAGACAGTAGCCTATTGCTTTGCGCGGGAAGTCGTGGTCGTGTTTTTTCCTCGTAAATCGCTCTTCCTGCGCAGCGGCAATAATGACGCCGTCGTGCACCAGGCAGGCCGCAGAGTCGTGATAGTATGCAGAAATTCCCAAAATATACATCTAAACCCTTTCACTGGAAGCGCTTTTCATGATAGAAGAATTTCAAGCGAGAATCAAGTTCTGATGTTTTTCGCATTCGTGGAACTCTCTGCTGTCTGCGCCGTCTAATTTTTTGAACCCCGTTACCTACGATGAAGTTCACCTATCAGGAGGCTAAAATGAAGCACGTTGTTTCCATTCTTTGTCTGGCCATCGTCGCTCTTGCCCTGGCGCAGCCGTCCGGGGCTCAAATGAAAAGAGTCGAGATCCGAAAAAGCATCGGGCAGCCGACTGGCGCATGGCTTGGCGTGGGGCTTGACAATGCCGAAGAACCGCATGCCGGCGCCCGCGTCACGGAAGTGATTGACAATAGTCCTGCAGATTCCGCGGGAATCAAAGAGGGCGACGTCATTACGAAGTTCAACGGCCGCGATGTCAAGGATGCCGAAGATCTCGTGAGGGCGGTCCAGCAGCAGAAGCCAGGCGTCAAGGTCACAGTGGAAATCCTCCGGGGCAGTGGAACGAAGAAACTGTCCGCAGTACTCTCCTCCCCTGTCCGCGAGCGCCATACGATGATAGAAGCACCCGAAGCACCGTCCGCACCGGTTCACTTTGCACTTGGCAACGAGGATCTGCTCGGCATGAAACTCCTGGAGCTTCGATCGCAATTGGGAAAATATTTTGATGCCCCGAACGGTCGCGGTCTGCTCATCGAAGAAGTGAGGAAAAAGAGCGCCGCAGCGAAAGCCGGGCTGCAGGCGGGAGATGTCATTATTGCATCCGATGACGAGGTTATTCAGCGGCGGCGTGATCTTGCAGAGATTCTTGATCGGCTGGAGGAATCAGACACCCTCTCACTTACCGTACTTCGGCACGGTGTTAAGAAAACCGTTTCCCTTACTGACGTCGAAAAAGAACATCATGGCTTCTTCCGAAATTTCCATTTTCAATTTCCGGGTCATGATGGATATATGGACATTGAAAAACAGCTGGAGAAGATCAAACCGCAGCTCCGCAGACTGAAGATCGAGTTGCAGGGAGATGAATCGGAGATATAGAGACGTATGAAAAACCATCGCGGATTGTCATTCTGAGTCGCGCAGCGACGAAGAATCCATCGTTGTGATCTGAAAAAGCAAATGGATTTTTCGCGGAGCTTGTGCTGCGCGGAGCCGAAGCGCTCAGAATGACCGGCATCCAGGAGTTTTTCAGAAGTCTCTTGTAGTAAATAGCGATTGAAGGTCGATGTGCTGCGTCGTGTCGAGCAGCGAGGAGAGATCATGAAATCAGAAAGGCGGGCCCGTGCCCGCCTTTTCGTTTAGTAGTCCGTTGAAAGCCGGAATAGAACGATCCGGTTATTGCCGGAATCTACAATGTACAGCGTCTTCTCTGCCACTGCCGCGCCGCAGGGTCTGCGCAGGGAAATCCCCGGTGTTCTGCCGCCGAATGATTCCGACTTGAATTTACCCCGGCTGTTGAACTTGATCACACTGTCCTGCATAGCATTAATCACAAAAATATCGCCGCGGGATTTGTCAACCGTTACCCCGCTGGCGCTCTGTATCATTTCGCTGCGGATGAAATCTACGCCCGCATTCGATACCGCGTTGAATTTCAGCGCCCATCCGTCAACGTCTGCGCTCAGCGTATACGTCATCCAAATTGCACAATAGGCAATACTGTCTCTCGTCTGGGTGACGACAAAATCTGCCTTATCGGGAAATGTTGCGATACCCGTCGGATGATTGAGCCCCGTTTGTGAGTAATTGCCCGGTCCTGACTGGAGCTCAGACAGTGTCGTTATAAAACGGTCGACGTAGTGGGTCGAATCGATTTTCGTATGTTTGAACCGCATGACTGCCGCGTCGGGATTAATCGCGCTCCAATTGTCCGGTCCGTCGCGTGCGACAAGAAACTCATCTTTCGGCGCCACACCGATTCCGACGAAGCGCCTATGCGGACGCGCAGGTTCCGTCCACACGGTGTCAATCACCGCCTCATCAAGATGGTGGTTGGCTGCAACAAGCTTCATCCGCAGGATAATGCCGATCGTATCCTTTGTTGTCGGCTCGATGGTTTCGGCACCAATCAAGAGGTCGAGGCGGCTGTCCTGCGCAAGCGACATTGGATGCAGTATGAATCCGGAGCGACTGAGAATATTGCCCGCACGATTGAGCAGAATGATCTGATTATTTCCCATGTCTGCAATGTAGAAAAGCTGATCTTGCCCGTAGAGAATCGCGCGCGGGTTGTTGAAACCGGACCAAATACCTTTGACAACGTATGTTGTATCGTTCGGCTTGCCTCCCGAATCGGGAGCCGGCAAGTCCGACAAATCAAATTTAGCTTCACATGCCGCGAGTAAAAGCGCAGCAGTCACCGCAAAGAAATATGTCGTTCGTATCTTCATTGATCCTAGTACGTTAGAGCGACAGTGATTCTATGCACGGCGCCCAATTCATTAAAATTCGAAAATGCGTAGTCGACGTTTGCCGTCGTCACACCGAGAGGGAGTCTGATTCCTGCGCCGAAGGAAACATCCTCTGCTGTTGAGAGCGCTTTGCCGAGGAATTTTTCTCCAATGGACCGTTTGATGCCGGCACGGAGGAAAAGAATATTGTCGTATTCGTATTCCCCGCCAAAACGAATGTTCTCGGAATTGTCGTTCGGATGATTCAATTGAATCGACGCCGTAATCCGGTGATGTTCTTCCTGCAACGGTTCGAACGCATAGCCGAGCTTAAACATCGTGGGTGGTGAGAAATCCTGGAATTCTTTGACCGTCACTCCCTTCCCGTTGCTCACGCTTCCCGTTGGTTTGACGTTATTGCCAAAACTTGATACGACCACTGAGAAGCGCGACGAACCGACGCCCATATAGTAGAACGTTCCCAGATCGATCAACACGGCATCCGTGTGAAGCTCTGCGACGGTTTCGCGCACATACTTCACCGTGGCACCGAAGCTGAATTGCTCCGTCATACGACGCGCATATGTTGCACCGACGGCAATGTCGCCGAAATTGAAGTAAGATCCTGTACCGGTCGGCTGGTATTCCGTGGTCACCTGCATCGGATCAGTGTGGAGTGACGTGAATGAAATTCCGGCGACGCTGCTCCCGTCCAGGTGGTAGGTGGCCGCGGCAAACTCGTACTTCAGATCGACGAGCCACTCTGCGTGTGAGAACATCGCCTGGTCGGCGGTTCCGGTGGCAAGTCCTGCGGGATTCCAAAAGATTGCTCCGATGTCGTTGGTCACGGCAACACATGCTTCACCCATGCCTGCACCCCGTGCATCGGCACCGATTTTTAGGAACTGGAACGACGAGATTCCCGCCCGCTGGCCGCCGAGATTTGGCAGCAACTGCGCATGAGCAACGCTTCCGAACAGAAACAGGCATGCGAGCAGCCAGATCCAGGCTATTCGTCCGATCGTCATCAATGTTCCCGATTTGTAATTCTGAATTTCTCTCATTGCTTAGAATCGAAGTGCTATACCCAACCGCGCCGTTCGTGGAGCCGCGTAGCGCGCGGGGCTATAGGGAAATGGTGAAATAGTGCCCTGCAACGCGGGGTACTTCGGATCGTTGTAGGAATTCGGTGTCGCGTCTCCATATTCATACGCGCGGCCCGTCACAGGATTAATGATTTGAGCATTGCTGTTGTCCAGAAGATTTTGAATCTCCAGGCTCACCGTTAGCCTTGCAAATCCGAGCTCAAAATATTTTTCGATATTCATGTTGATGTAGAACTCGTACTCGCCGATCACCTGATACGGATTTGACGAATTGGATATAAAATCAGGCCGCCCCGTTGACGGATCGTAGCCATTAAGGAACTGCTCGGTATAGCGCCTGCCCGATTGATAGAACGCCCGGAAAAAGACATTGTAGTCATCCAGAACGCCGGGGGCAAAATCAAACAGCGGTTCGTTCTTCTTCACCGTCAGATTGGTCGTCAGCGACAATTGTACCGGACGGTCCCAGGAGACGTAGTTCTCCTTGATGGCGGTTTCAGCAAGGCTGCTGGCAAGATTATAAAGTGCTTCTGTTGCAGACGAACTTTTGCCCGTTGCGATGGAATACGTACCTGAAAAAGTACTGCGAAGGCTGGAATTGAATCGGTGTGTGTACTCTACTTCGAGGCCGCGCGTTCTCGCGTAGTCCGAGTTGACGTACGTCGTATAGGTGGAGTATCGGCCGGTCGTCGAACGGGCGGTGCGTGCCGTTATGTAGTTGAAAATGTCTTTATAGTACGTTGTAATGGTCAGGACGTCATTCTCTGTGATCTGATTGCGCAAGCCGAGTTCATACGCAACCGTTGTCTCAGGATTCAAATTCGGATTGCCGATGGTCTGTGCCGATGATTTTGCGGACGATCCCGTCAGCTTGGAATAGACATAGGTCGGTTTCGGTAATTTCGAAAAATGACCGTAAGAGAAGAACAAGGTCTGATTATCGGAGACCGGATGCGAGATGCCGAGCCGCGGACTGAGACTTCCCTTCCAGTGGCGACCGAACAACATGTTCGTTTGGGACTTGTATTGGTCACGGATGTCATCCGACGCCAGTTGTGTTGTGGGATCATTGATGGCATCATCCACATATTTTCCCGGAAACCAGTAGTCAAAGCGTAATCCGAAATTCAGGATCATTCCGCTAATGGTTATGTTGTCCTGCGCATACATGGAGCCATAGGCGGGGCTGACGCTGTAAATATCGTTGTTGATGCCGAGCGGTTTGATCCATGGCTGAGAGATGTCCGCCATCTGCAGATTTTGGAAATTCATCTCGATGCCGGTCTTGAATTTATTCTTCTCGGAGAAATTGTTCGTGAAATCCACCTTGAACATATACGTCTCAAGATAGTGATCACGCCACGAAGACGGATTGCCGACATCATAGAAACCGTCTCCCGGAATCACACCGACACCGATAGAATCTTTTGCGTAGTACTGGAGTGGAAACGTTACGATATCGCGCGGCTCGTTGTAGAGCGTGTCGAACTTGCCGTTGGCGTCGCCTCGCACATGGGCGGTGTAGCGGCTGAAGCGGATTTCGTAGTACGATTTCGGACTCAGCGTATGCGTCCATGTCAGTGTGTGCTGAAGATTAATCTGCGTGAATGTGTTCGCGCTGTCAAGAATGTGCTGGAATTCGTACTGATAGCCCGGCGTCGGCTCTTCGCGCTCCAGCGTCGTCTTGATGGTGGCGGTGTTCTGATCGATGGAAACGGAGCCGTTGAACGCGTAACTCAGTTTTTCTGTCGGCACTGGTTTCCATGTTACTTTCGTCGCCACCGAATACGCATTCGCCAATCGCAGACCGTATTTTGAGTCGCCGAAGATCGTCGAATACAATTGGCTCGGAACGTATGCGTCATACTGTCCCGTCGGTTTGCCGTTGGAAATCTTTTCCTGCCAGCGAGTGTAACCGTCGGTCAGATTCCCCGATGCGCTGAGGAAGAATGAAGTCGTTCCTGGAAGCAGAGACGTCACGCCCGGGACCGGGCCGCTCAAATAGGTTTCGAGAATATCGGTATTTGAAAAATGACGGGAGTGTGTTCCGTTGATCTTGTCCGTCTTGTAGGAAATGCCGCCACGGTACCGATCGCCGCCCTCCTTTGTGGTGATATTCACTACTCCGGAAGTCGCCTGACCGTACTCGGCATTGTAGCCGCCGGTAATTACTTCCATTTCCTGTATGGCATCAGGTGAAATCTGAAGGCCGAATCCCGTTCCGCCCAGCACGTCCTGCACGGAAACTCCATCCACCAGATACGCATTTTCGTACCCGCGGCTTCCACGGATATGAATTTCATTATCGGACTGCACAACACCTGTCTGCAATCCCACCACATCTTTCACTGTCTGCACGGCAGTAACGGAGAGGTCCTCGCCCTTCATCGTCCGCTTGCTGGATGTTTCTTCGACGTCAAACAATCGCTTCTCACCGATGATGACAACTTCCTGTCCAAGCGAGAGAACCGATTCGATCATTTTCACATTCAGTTCAACCGTCTTTCCTTCTTCCACCTTGATGCCGGAATATTGCACGCTCTTGTAGCCGAGAAGATTGACATCGATGTTATAGACACCCGATTTTACCTTCTCGATTTTGAATTTCCCGTCAACATCCGTTGCACCGCCATAGTATGTGCCCTTCACAAGGATGTTCGCACTCGGCAGACCCTCGCCGTTTTTTTGATCGGTGACACGGCCGACAATACTGCCCGTTTGTGCGAGGGTGTACAACGACGTTAGACCCAGGAACACTGCTATCGTTGTCAGCTGTAGGAGGAGGCGTTTCATCTCAATCCGAATTCATCTTCAATGACTTTTTTAAAGAACAACGGGAGATTATGCTCCCACCCATTCAGAAGGTGCAGCGGCAGCCCGAACATCACAAACCGTTTTTGATTGTCAATGATCCCAAGTTCGAGCATTCCCTGATAGGGCGGCGTTTTTACACGCGCCGTGTCAATTTGATAAAGATACTGCGAGTCTGTTCGTTTATACAATTTGCGATAGTAGACAGTATGCTTGCCCGTCCCCTGCAACTGGATCCCTCCTGTTGTGATAGAGTCCGAGTACAGTACCGGATAGCCGGATCTCATGGGCAGAATTTTTGTACTGACGTTGACGGAGTCTT
>JAPLFO010000018.1:0-1742 GCA_026390635.1 Ignavibacteriales bacterium | reverse complement strand
CTTTAACGTACAAACCGTTGCCCATGAACCTCGTCTGGCGGGTAGTGCTATCCAGCGGCGCGAAATCGTTGTAGGCGCGCAATTCGAGAGGGGTCGGTGTATCCGGACTGTTTGGGTACTGCGTCGTGAAAATGACGTGACCGTATGTATTGCGCTCGTTGTTCAGCGTATTGACATAGTAGAACAAGCCGATTTGCGCAGCAGAGATATTCGGCGACACATCCGTGAACCACAACACAACATCATAGAGTTGCAGTGTCTTGACAAATGCCGGATTCCAATAGTTCAGATAGTTGCTCTGTTTTGCACGATCGAATCCATAGGAATCGAAATTCTGCAACTGTCCATTCAGTATGGTGTTATTTGCAAACATCGCATGATAGAAGCTGAAGATCCAATTGCGGTCGGATGCTTTTGCAAACGAATAATCGCCGACAATCAGCATCCTGCTTTGCGGCCGCTTCACAAACCACTTGAGAGAAGGCGTCGACGGCATGCGCGCGGCGAGGCTGTACTCTCCCGCAAGATCTTTTGATTCAATGTACAGAACGTTTTCGGCATTCAATTTCAGATTATTGATTGCGCCCTGATACTGCAGATTGCCAATCACACCGGTGTAGACTTCCGCCTTCACCGTCGCGCCGGCATTATCGCTCTCTTGCCGCTTGACGTAGAACATGACCTTGACGGTGTCGGCTTCCTTTGGATCCTTCTTGAACGCACTCGAAGGAATCTCAAACCAGTTGGCAGCATTGGTGGTATCATTCAAAGCAAGACGGTAGCTCTTCAGCGTCTGGTTGCCGTCGTCGTCCGAGCCGACCCAAGAGAATGTCGTTGCAGTAAACGTCGTTTCGGGCTGTTCGATTGTAACCGGACTGTCGCCGGGTGTCATGGCGAATTGCACCTTTGGACGCGTATTCACAATCGGAAAGCGCTGGACAGCGCCTTTGGGATCGGCGGCCTCCGGCAGCGTCGTAAGATATACATCGCCGGGATTGAACATGCCATTCGCATCTTTGTCCCAGTAGGGATTCGGAAATCCGCGCACTATCGATTGCGACGGCAGAATGCCCGGGTTGAAGTGATTGTCCACGGCCCGGACGATGACGACGAAACTGTCCCGCAGTGTCAGCAACGGCAGCGCCAGCACCGTATCCGTTCTTGTGGTCCAGGTGTACGTGAGCGTATCATTTGCAGGAATTCTCGAAAACCCGGTGCTGAATTTCCCGATCGCAATAAGATATCCCGTCACATAGCCGTCCGGATCCTCCCCGTAGTAATACACATGCTGCTTGGAGAGCGTTTCATTGAGAATCCCTTCCGAAGCAACCCAGAGACGGGTTTGCGGAGACTGATTGGACATCAAAGCGTTCGGAAAATCCTTTTCGCAGCGAAGCGAAAGAATCGCAAGAACGGCAACACCGAATAAGAGAGAATACTTTTTCATAAGGAGAACCATGCGAAAGCAGCAAGCCTTCGCATGGTCGAGTAAAATTATTTCACCAACATCATTTTTTTGATTTTGGTAAAGCTCCCGGTGCTGATGCGATAGAGATACATACCGCTTGCATAGGAGGACGCGTCGAACGAAACAGTATAGATGCCGGCCTGCTGCGTGGTATTCACCAATGTCGCAACTTCCTGGCCGAGAATGTTGTACACATTCAGCATAACAGCGCCCGACACCGGCAGCGCGTATTTGATGCTCGTGCTAGGATTGAACGGATTCGGATAGTTCTGCG
>JAPLFO010000202.1 GCA_026390635.1 Ignavibacteriales bacterium | reverse complement strand
AAAATGGTAGAATTGAAAAATAAACTAACCATTTTATCGGTGTTGGATTTCAAATCGGCGAAAATTATTTTCGTCTCAACTTATTAATTTCAAAGAACTTACAACAATATCACGCTTGCTTAACCGGACACCACTGGTTCAAGATTTCAACTCGTCATTACCCAGCAAGAAGACAACCGCTGTGCAATTTCATTGATTCATAATTCGAGACGTCTGAAAAACCATCACTGATTGTCATTCTGAGTCGTCCGCCTGCGGCGGGATAAACTTCGCGACGAAGAATCCATCATTGTGATCTGAAAACAACAAATGGATTCTTCGCTCCGCTCAGAATGACCGGCATCCAGGCATTTTTCAGAAGTGTCAATTCGTAGTTACCTCCTGAAGTGGTAGTACGCCGCACACGCACCTTCCGACGAAACCATGGGGGCGCCGAGCGGGTGCTCCGGTACGCATTCTTTCGCGAACGCCGGACAATCATGCGGCTTCTTCAGTCCCTGCAGAACGCTGCCTGCAATACAAAGCGGAGATTCCTGTGCAGAAATGTGCAAGACGTCGAAGACCTTTTCTGCGTCATACGCGGCAAGGGATTCCTTCAATACAAAGCCGCTGTTTGGAATGATCCCGATGCCGCGCCAGGGCCGGTCGGCAACATCGAATGTTTCGGCGAGCAGTTTTCTCGCCGGAAGATTTCCCTCACGCCGGACAACACGGGCGTACTGATTCTCCACGTCGATCCTTCCACCCTCCAATTGACGCACAACCATAGAGATGCCCTGCAGCACATCTACCGGTTCAAATCCGGTTACAACAATCGGCACTCTGTACTTGGATGCGATGGGATCGTACGCCTCATAGCCGGTAACGGCGCACACGTGCCCTGCAGCAAGAAATCCCTGCACTTTGTTTTCTCTCGACGAGAGCAGAAACTCCATCGCCGGCGGGACGAGAACGTGAGAACAGAGAATAGAAAAATTCTTCAATCCCGATTTGCGCGCCATCTGGACCGCCATCGCATTCGGCGGCGCGGTCGTCTCGAATCCGACAGCAAAGAAAACGACACGCTTCTCCGGATTCTGCTGGGCGATCGCGACGGCATCCAGCGGCGAATAGACGATGCGGATATCTCCTCCCTCGGATTTCACCGTCAGCAAATCCTTGGTCGAACCCGGTACACGCAGCATATCTCCAAACGACGCAAAAATAACATCCGAACGCCCCGCGATGGAAACGGCCCTGTCGATCGTCTCCAATGGAGTGACACAGACCGGGCAGCCGGGGCCGTGAATCAGCGTCATCGATTCCGGCAGAAGTTGATCCAATCCGCTCTTCACAATCGTATGGGTCTGACCGCCGCATATTTCCATGATATGCCATGGCTGCGTCGTAATCCGGCGGATCTGTTCGGCGTACTGCGAGGCCAGCGCATGATCCCGGTATTCATCAACATATTTCATGAAGCCGTTCCGGTCGATGGACGGGCAGGCACGTCTTCGTCAGGCGGCGCGAGCCTTGCCATTTCATCGAACATCGCGATCGTCTCGAGTGCTTCCTTTTCGTCCACGATGCTGAGCGCAAATCCGACGTGCACAATGACGTAGTCGCCCACTTTCACTTCGGGCAGCCAGTCGAGACATATCATTTTCTTCACTCCGCCGAACGACACTTTGCCCATTGTCGGTTCCCCCTGCCGATCAATCTCCAACACCTGTCCGGGCACTGCTAAACACATACACTCCTCACTCAATAATGATCACACCTCAACCACACTTTTTTTGCCACAGAGCTCACAGAGGAAAGACAATAATCATAGTCTTTAGCTCTGTGTTCTCTGTGTCCTCTGTGGCAATTTCTACACGTCTCGCATCACAAATCTTTTTCCCGGCGAGCAATTCCCCAACCCGCTGCGGCGATTTGTCCGAGAGAAATTCCGCCGTCATTCGGAGGCACACGCTGGTGCCAGTAGGGCTGAAACTTCTCCTCCCTCAACCGCCGGATAGTCCGTTCTGTCAGATAGGCACTCTGAAAACATCCGCCGCTAAGCGCAACACGCGGCTCGCCCATAGTTTTCGCAATATGCACGATGCCGCTCTTATCGTCCCGCTATCTTCACGAATATCGTTCATCATTTCCTGGATCATCGGCGACCAATCGAGTATCATTCTTCCGTCAAGCGTCTCCGCCGTAAATGGATACGATTCTTCCACCCCGGCGTCATCTGTCAGAAACTCCAATTCCATTGCGGCCTGGCCTTCAAAGCGGGAAATTGTCTGAATTCCCAGCATTGTCGCCGCAGCATCGAAAAGGCGTCCGGCACTCGTTGTTACCGGCGTGTTAATATTCTTGGCCATCATCTGCCGGAGGAGATCTGTCTCTGCCGCATCGAAAGAACCGAGAAACTGCCTCACGCCGCCGGTGAATGCTTCGTCGCCGTACATCCTCCAGGAGTCTTTCGTCACATGCAGAAACTCACCGCCCCAGATCGTGCCGTCTGTTCCGTAGCCCGTTCCATCCCAGGCGACGCCCAGCACCGGTGCATCAAGTTGATTCTCCGCCATACATGATGCAATGTGCGCATAATGATGTTGAATTTCAATCACTTCAATTTTCTGAGCCTTGGCCTCTTTCGTGGAGACATAATCCGGATGGAGATCACAGACAGCATACTTCGGTTCCACTTTGTAGAGAGCGCGCATATCGCGCTGTGCAGCCCGAAATGCCTCAAACGATTCCTGCGTTTCGAGATCGCCGAGATGCTGACTGATAAACACATCGTTCCCTTTCGAGAGAGCAATCGTATTTTTCAAATGAGCGCCGACAGCAAGTATCGGCTCGGCTGTATTATGAGACAGCGTCACAGGAAGCGGTGCAAATCCGCGCGCACGCCGCATCATCATTTCTCTTCCGCCCATCACGCGCACGATGGAATCGTCAAGCACCCGGACGATCTGGCGATTGTGCACAAGGTAGAGATCGGCGATACCGGCCAATCGCTCAACCGCTTCGTGTTCATCGATGCACATCGGTTCGTCCGACCGGTTGCCGCTTGTGGCAACAACCGGCGTTCCGATAGTTTTCATCAGAAGATGATGCAGCGGGGAATAAGGCAGCATCACCGCGAAAGACGGATTGCGCGGGGCCACAGATTGTGCAATCATCGATCGATTTCTGCGCAGCAGTACGAGCGGTGCCTCCGGTGAACGCAGCAATCGTTCTTCACCGTCACTGACGGAGCAATCCATCCGTACTGCCTCCATCGACGGGTACATCAGAGCAAACGGTTTTTCTTCGCGCAACTTTCGCCGCCGCAACCGCTGCACTGCGGCGTCATTCTGCGCGTTGGTCATCAGTAAGAAACCGCCGATTCCTTTGACGGCAACAATTCTTCCTTCAAGAATTGCAGCCGCTGCCGTTTCTACCGCTGCGGAGCATTCCGCCAGCACCTGCTTCTGTTCATCCCAGAGAACCACCTGAGGACCGCAAAGAGGACATGCGTTCGGCTGCGCATGGAACCGCCGGTCCATCGGATCCTCATACTCCTTCTGACATTCCGGACACATATGGAATCCGGACATCGAGGTATTCGGCCTGTCGTACGGAAGCTGCGTAATGATAGAATAACGCGGCCCGCAATTCGTACAATTAGTAAAAGGATAGTGGTACCGCCGATTTCGAGGGTCAAATATTTCCTGCAGACAATCTTCGCATGTGGCAATGTCCGGAAGGACAAGAGCGGTGGTATCTCCTGTCGCTGTACTTTCGCGTATTTCAAAATGCGAATAGCCTGCCGGATCGAGATAACGGGATTCGATGCTCTGGAAAAAAGATCGCGGGGGTTTTTCTGAGGTGAGACGGTCGAGGAATGCATCGAGGCGTATCCGTTCCCCTTCCACCTCA
>JAPLFO010000116.1:12572-16327 GCA_026390635.1 Ignavibacteriales bacterium | reverse complement strand
TTTGGAACCCGGGCTGAGGCGATGGCACGCGAACACTTCCTTAAGTCTGCCTCAGGAAGAAAATATCTTCATAACCTCCTGGAAGCAATTGCGTCAGAATAAGAAATGATGTATATTGTAAGCGTTATTTGACATGTAAGCCACGGAGAGGTGGGTGAGTGGCTGAAACCAGCGGTTTGCTAAACCGCCGTAGGGCGTCAAGTTCTACCGAGAGTTCAAATCTCTCCCTCTCCGCAAAAGGCAAATTGATGAGAATCAGTTTGCCTTTTCTTTTGTCCCGGCATGTGCAGACTTGCCGATGGAAAGAATAGTTCTTGCCTCGCAGTGCAAAATTGAATATACTGCTACCCCGGTTCATTAAAAAATATATGGATCAAAGACAACCATGTATCACTCAATAGTCCTCGTTAAACAAGTTCCAGACACTGCCAATATCACGGGAAACGTGATGCAGGAAGACGGCACGGTCAACCGTGCCAAACTTCCGGCCGTGTTCAATCCCGAAGACAGAGTTGCATTGGAAATGGCGCTTCGCGTAAAAGACCAGTACGGCGGGAGCGTGACCGCCGTGACAATGGGACCGCCCCGCGCGTCGGATATGTTGCGTGAGTGTCTCTATATGGGTGCCGACCAGGTAGTCCTCATCAGCGACCGGAAATTTGCCGGTGCAGATACCCTTGCGACCTCCTACGTGCTGAGCGAAGCGGTGAAGAAGATTGGTTCCTACGATTTCATTTTTGCGGGACGCCAGGCGATCGACGGAGACACGGCCCAAGTTGGTCCGCAGACATGCGAAAAACTGAATCTCCCCCAGATTACATATCTGGAGGAAGTCATTTCCATTGAAGGACGTACAGTTACTGCGCGTAGAAAAATAGAAGGCGGATATGAGGTTGTGCGGTGCTCCCTTCCGGTCCTCTTGACGGTGATTAAAGACGCCGTCGAACCTCGGCCCTTCAGCGCGAAACGGGTGATGGCATTCAAAGGCGCAAAATCGCTGATGGAGATCGAGAAACTCGCGGAAGGTAATTCTCTTCTGTACGTGGACCAGATGGTGCACGAGTTCGAGTCCCGGTCTTTGTTCATCCGGACGTTGACGATGGATGATTTGAAACTGGAACCGGAACGCTGCGGTGTTCAGGGTTCTCCCACCAAAGTGTACAAAGTGGAGTCGGTTGTGCTGAGCGGTGGGGAACATGAGATGATCGAGCCCACGAAGGCGGGACTCGGAAAATTGGTTGACAAATTGATGGAAGATCACATCCTGGGATGATGCACACATGAGCAAGATAACAAATGAAGTGTGGGTTTTTATCGAGCAACGAAACAGCAAGCCAGCAGACGTTAGCTTCGAGCTTCTCTGCAAAGGACGCAAATTGGCGCAGTCGATGGGCGGTGTCCTCAAGGCTGTCGTGATGGGTGACAAGGTGGATCATCTAACGGTGGATACTTTTCGCTATGGTGCCGATGAGGCGATCGTCATCGACCACCCGGCTCTGCGGCAATATCGTACGATGCCATACGGCCGGCTGCTGTCCGACCTCGTGCGAGCGCATACACCACGGATTGTTTTGTTCGGCGCAACGATCATTGGCAGGGACCTGGCTCCCCGTGTTGCGTCCGCAACGCGGAGCGGGTTGACGGCCGATTGCACCGACCTGCAGATCTCTGACGTTTCCTATCTGCGAAAAGAGTATAAGAACCTGCTGCTTCAGATTCGTCCGGCATTCGGCGGCAATATCATTGCGACGATCATCACACCGGATAATCCGGTGCAGATGGCAACCGTACGCGAAGGCGTGATGGAAATGCATCCGGCGGAAAATCCCTTGCAGGGAACAATCACCGCTCTACCGTATGTGGCCGATCCGATGGACGAGATCATCACCATCATCGAACAGCACCAGGAAGAGAACCGCGTCAATCTGAAAGCGGCGCCGATTATCGTTGCCGGCGGGTACGGTCTCGGATCGAAGGGCAACTTCAAGCTCATCTACGAACTTGCACACACGCTGGGCGGCGAGGTGGCAGGCAGTCGCGCGGCGGTTGATGCAGGCTTTGTCCCGCCGGAGCGTCAGGTCGGTCAAACCGGGGTGACGGTGCGCCCGAAGCTGTACATTGCCGTGGGAATTTCAGGAGCGATCCAGCATCGCGCCGGAATGCAGGAGTCCAAAAAAATTATCGCAATAAATTCCGATCCCGAGGCGCCCATCTTTGGCGTCAGTCACTACGGCATTGTCGGCGACGCCACGGAAGTGATTCCGCGGTTCATTGAAGTCTTTCGAAACAAATTGAAGTAGGTGGACAATGGCAAATTATTTTCTCGATAACCCCGATCTGCGTTTTCATTTTAGCAGGTTCAATCTCCAAGAGACAGTCTCTCTCGTGGAGGATGAATACCGTCAATCGAAGGAGTTCAGGGACGCACCCATCAACTACGACGACGCAATGGAAAACTATCGTAAGGTGCTGGAAGTGGTGGGTGATCTTGCCGCCAACCGCGTTGCGCCGCGTGCGTCGGATGTTGATCACGAGGGCGCGCAGTTCAACGATGGTACCGTCTCGTACGCAAATGGCACAAAACGAAATATTGAAGAACTCAGCAAGGCCGACTTGATGGGGATGATCCTGCCGCGTAAATACGGTGGCATCAATTTTCCTTTTACCATCTATATGATGGCAACAGAAGTCATGTCCCGTGCAGATGCGTCGTTGATGAATATTTTCGGACTGCAGGATATCGGGGACACAATCCGGAAATTTGGAAATGAAAGACAGCGTGAAGAATTCCTTCCAAAATTCTGCACCGGTGAGTACACCGGCGCAATGGCATTGACTGAACCCGATGCAGGCTCCGATCTGCAGGCGGTCAAGCTGCAGGCGCATCAGAACTCGGAAGGGAAATGGTTTCTTCGCGGCGTGAAGCGGTTTATCACCAATGGCAATGCTGAAGTGCTGCTGGTGCTCGCGCGATCCGAAGCCGGCACGAAAGATGGGCGCGGCTTGAGTCTGTTCGTCTGTTACGGTTCGGACGGAGTCGTCGTGCGTCGTATAGAGAACAAACTCGGTATCCATGGATCCCCTACATGCGAACTGCAATTCAACGACACTCCGGCACAACTGGTGGGAAATAGAAAATTCGGCCTTATCAAGTACGTAATCGATCTGATGTACCGTGCGCGTATGGGAGTATCGGCACAAGCTCTCGGAATTTCGCAGGCGGCGTATGAAGAAGCGCTTTCGTACGCAAAAGACAGGATTCAATTCAATCGTCCGATCTACAGCTTCCCGGCAATTTCCAACATGCGGATCGAAATGCGTGTGACACGGGAGATGAACCGTTCGCTTTTCTATCTCGCAGCCCAGTCGGTGGACAGAAAAGAGAAACTTGAGGAGTTGGTTGAAAAGCGGAAGGAGGAAGGTACGTCGGTAACCGATCTTGTCGCTGAACTGCGCCAAGCGACAGCAATGGCAAACCTGTTGACGCCGTTAACGAAGTATATCCTGTCAGAATCTGCCAACAAAATCACCTATGATTCGCTCCAGATTCATGGCGGAACAGGATATATGAAGGAGTTCCGCGTAGAGCGTTTGGCACGCGACGCCCGCATTACTAACATCTATGAGGGCACATCGCAGCTTCAAATTGTGGCTGCCATCGGTTCGGTCATGAATGACATGATGGCGCCAACATTCGACAAAAAGGAAGCGAAGGAATACTTTGGCGGGTTGTCCCAGCTGGCGACGTGTCTGAA
>JAPLFO010000116.1:0-12550 GCA_026390635.1 Ignavibacteriales bacterium | reverse complement strand
GCGACAGTCTGCGGTCCATTATTGAACGGAAAGACGCCGGCTTCCAGGATGTTGCGGCAAAGGAGCTTGTCGATTTGTACAGTTATCTGGTCATCGGATATCTCTTGCTGGACGAAGCGGAAGTCGATTCACGCAAGGTCTTTGTCGCGAATCGGTATATTTTAACTGCATCGGCGCAAGCGCGCAAGAATGCCGAGTGTATCAAAAGCGGAGTATTTGCAGACATTCTCCATGCGGATAAGATTTTGAACGGATAACAAGGCCGATCAGCGGCGTCAAAGCGGAGGGAGGCAGAAGCCTTTCTCCGCTTTTATTTTTGCTCCGACAAAATAACTGGAAGGGAACTTGTTATAGAATATCATCGTTGAATTTCAAGGGAAAATGCGGACCGCAGCTGAAGTTTTTTCCTCCATGTGCCGATAATACCATACGGGTGCATCTCGTGCTGCAAACGGTAGAGTGCGTTGAAAAGGCCGGATCTCGGCCTGACAGCGGGGTTCTCTATTCTTCTCCGGTAGACACTTCGGACGTATAGCGCCGAGGTCTGCAGTTGTCGAATTTTCCTGTCCGGCGGGCAGAAAGTTTTGGGACCTTCGCGGAATCCGCATGTCTAAAGTAGTCGACTATCACGGAAATGCAAGGTATTGAGGCAGAAGAGGAGAGCACCCTCCTGCAAAATCGCATCGCGGCTGTTGAATGTTGTTGAAATGTTTCGGAGATTACAAAACATGAATAGTCCTTGTTCATTCTGGAAGGATATGCATGGGGCCGGAAATAAAAGTGGTTGTTGCGGAAGACGATGAAGGTCATGCGCTATTGATCCGCAAGAATCTGAATCGCGCCGGAATCCTCAATGAGATTATTCACTTCATTGACGGGGAAGAGACGCTGAATTTCTTCCTCATGAGAGGTCTCGG
The DNA here is from genome assembly GCA_026390635.1 of Ignavibacteriales bacterium. GTDB lineage: Bacteria > Bacteroidota > Ignavibacteria > UBA10030 > UBA8401 > JAPLFO01. The sequence continues at coordinate 11,633 of JAPLFO010000116.1, read as the reverse complement.
ATATCATCGCAAACCGGGAGTTCCCTATTTGCTCCTGTTGGGCATACGGATGCCGAAAATAGACGGGACAGAAGTTTTGATACGCTTGAAAAAGACGTTGAACTGAGAAAAGTACCCGTGATTATGATCACAACCACAGACGATCCACGAGAAATTGAACTCTGTCATGCGCTCGGTTCCAACAGCTATATCACGAAACCTCTGGATTATGAACAGTTTGTCCACGCTATTCAGCAACTTGGATTCTATCTGAATATCGCCCGGGTGCCGACGGTTAATGGAGTGAACAATGGTTGAGTCTGGGGCGGCCACTGCATTTTCGATTCTCGTCATCGAGGATGACGGGGGCCTTAATGTACTGATCCAAAAACTTCTCCAATCTGCCGGCATCACGGCAAGCGGTGCGAACAGCGGCGGCGATGCGCTGGGGAAATTGAGCGAGAGTACGTACGACCTGCTGCTCGTCGATTATCGTCTGCCGGATATGACAGGCGAGGCATTGATCCGCGAACTTCTCGAAATGCAACCGGACGCAGCGTTCATAGTTATGTCCGGTCATGGCGAAGTCACGGTTGCCGTCGATCTGATGAAGCTTGGTGCACGGGACTATCTGGTTAAGGATGGAAATTTTCTCGATGCGCTGCCGACCGTGGTTGCTCGTGCACGCAGGCATATTGAAGTTGAGCGCCGCCTGAAGGAATCGCAACGCGCTCTTCGTGAAAGCGAGGCCAAGCACAGAACCATCTATGAAAACATCCAGGATGTGTACTACGAAATTGATCTGGACGGAATAGTTCTCGAGATGAGTCCTTCGGTCATGGCTGTCCTCGGCTATGATCGCCAGGAGCTGATTGGCAAATCCTTCTTTGATGTGTTTGCATCGCCCGAACAGCAGCGCGAATTTCTTCAGCTCATCCGTGAGCGCGGAACGCTGGCAGACTATGAATTTATCCTTCTCGGAAAAATATCGCCTCGACCATGTGCGCTGACATCGAAACTCATTGCGGGGGAGGATGGAATAGCGCCCCGCATTATCGGAACCATTCGCGATATCCATCTTCGCAAGGAAGCGGAAGGACTGCTGAAAGCATCTCTTCGCGAGAAAGAGGTGCTCCTGAAAGAGATCCATCACCGCGTCAAGAATAACATGCAGGTAATCTCGAGTCTGCTCAGCCTACAGGCGGCAGAGATCGAGGATAATAAAACGCGCGAACTGTTCATGGAGAGTCAGAATCGTGTCAAATCCATGGCTCTGATTCATGAAAAGTTGTATCATTCGGAAACGCTCTCGCGGGTCGATTTCGGAGAGTACGTGCGCGATCTCTCGGCCAGCCTCGTCAGAACGTATGCGTCGTCCAATGTCTCTCTTGCGGTGATGGCCGCGGACATCTTTTTGGGGGTGGATATTGCAATTCCGTGCGGTCTGATCGTGAATGAACTTGTTTCGAATTCCCTCAAACACGCATTTCCGGATGGACGCGCCGGCACCATCTCCATCGATTGTCAATTCACGACAGCTGACGAATGCACGCTTTGTGTTACTGACAACGGAATCGGGTTTCCGAAGAACTTTGATTTCGCGTCAACCCGTTCGCTCGGACTGACGCTGGTGCAGACACTATCCAAGCAACTACACGGAGTATTAACAATCGACAGCACGGGCGGCACAGCATTTACCATCCGGTTTCCAAGGGCAAGGGTGGGCAAATAATGGATTTCAGGATACTTATTGCAGAAGACGAACGCATTGTCGCCGTTGATTTGCGAAACAGGCTTGCCAACCTTGGCTACAAAGTGGTCGATATTGTGGCAAGAGGCGAGCAAGCGGTGCGGGTTGCTCTGGAAGTGCGTCCGGATCTGGTTCTCATGGATATCGGATTGATGGGAGCCATTGACGGAATTGCAGCGGCGCAGTCCATCCGCAGTCAGCAGGATATTCCGGTGGTGTTCCTGACTGCGTATTCGGATGGTGAGACGCTCCAGCGCGCGAAGATTGCAGAGCCGTTCGGCTATGTTCTCAAACCGTTCGAGGAACGCGAATTGAGGACAACGATAGAGATGGCGCTTTTCAAGCATGCGTCTGACAAACAGTTAAAACAAAACCAGCGCTGGTTGTCGACCGTCCTGAAAAGCATCGGCGACGCGGTCATTGCGACTGATGAGCAGGGCATGATTTCATTTATGAATCCTGTCGCCGAAGACTTGACCGGGTGGCTTTCGGCAGCTGCCGTCGGACGGCCCATCGCAGACGTCTTTGTCATAGTCAGCGAGCTGAGCCCGGTGACGACCGCGTCCATCTCGGAGGAAATTTTGCGGGGTGAAGGATCCATCATTGTCACAAAAGCAGCTCAATTGACAGCGCAAAGCGGACGCAGGGTATCTGTCGACGTGAGCGCAGCTCCTTTGCGCGACGAGAAAGGGGACATTAAGGGTGTTGTGATTTCTTTTCGTGACGTGACGGCCCGCCTGCGGGATGAGGTCGCTCTCTCAAATCTCACCGCAGAACTGGAGATGACGAACACCGAACTGCGCGGCGCCAAAGACGGCCTTGAAAAATCATTTTCAGTGCTCCGCGCAACACTGGAAGCGACGGCGGACGGCATCCTGGTGGTGGACCTTGCCGGCAATGTCACAAGCTTCAATAGAAAATTTCTGGAGATGTGGCAGATCTCCGGCAAGACGGCGATCAACGATAGTGATGAGGAATTGATGGACCTTGTAGTGAAAAAAGTTCTCGATACAGAGAAGTTTACTGCAAGAACAAAAATGCTGTATGCTCATCAGGAGATGGAGAGCTTCGATACCATCGAATTGAACGATGGACGAACATTCGAGCGTTATTCACAACCGCAACGTATTGGAAACGAAATTGTGGGCCGTGTCTGGAGTTTTCGGGACGCGACTGAACGCCATAAGGCAGAAGAATCGCTCCTCCTGCCGCAATTTACGATCGATAACGCCTTTGATCCGATATTCTGGACTGACTCCCATGGTGTAGTGACATTTGTCAATCTCGCCGGCTGCAAGTTCCTGGATCTTCCGCGCTTCGATATTATCGGAAAGAAAATCATTGATTTCGCATTCTTCCTGATTGATCGATCATGGGAAGATTTCTGGGCAATGCTGAAATCCGAACTATCGGTATCGTTCAGCGATACGGTCACTATTCCGGGCAATGGTGAAGCGACGCTTGAAAAAACCGCGAGCTATATGGAATACCGGAACAAGGGATATGCTGTCATTGTTAGTCACAATGTCACGAGTAATGCGCGTGGCGACGAGTTCTTGCGGGCAAATAACGGACATTCGATCCTGGCGCCCCAGTCCGTGGAACTTGGAGCTTTTGATTGGGACATAGGCCGCGACCACCAACGTGCAAATACATATTTGGCAGCGTTGCTCGGCTATTCTATGGAAGAGATCAACGGTGATGGGAATGTACTGTCGCGGCTTCTACATCCCGATGATGCGGCAAAGGCGGCAGAACAATTGAGACGTCATCTCGATGGACAAACGAAGTTCTTTTCATTCGACTGTCGCCTTCAGCACAAAGACGGATCCTGGATTCCCGTTCACGATTATGGACGGGTCATCGACAGAGATCGCAACGGAAAACCATTGCGCGGTGTTGGTATCGTCACGCCGACTGCGCGATAGAAACGTACGAAGATGCGCTTAGGGGGAAAGCCACTTAGGTACTTGATATGAGAAGATGAGTCATCGGCTTCTTGAAGCACGTTTCATTTCAGCTCTATGCAGTCTGAGCAAGTTCCCGGCATAGTATCACGTCCATTGCGGAGATTTTCTAACGGAAAGGATTGTCTGAAGCGTCGTGGACACTATCGGCCGCGAACTGAATGTCAGGCATTATTTCTCACGCGGTCTTCATCGTTTGGCGAAAGCGGAAAAAGAGCTGCCTTTTTGTCGGCTCCGCTGGGGCATGATTCTTGAATCGCAGCAGTCAGCATGGCTGTGCGAAATCATCGCACTATTGTTCGTTGATACATATGCTGCCGCACAGTAGTGGCGGGCGCAGATTCGCATTTGCAGGATTGTCATCACGTGAAGCATTCTCAGAAGTGAACGCAATCATAGTAAAGAAATATCATTTCTCCCAGGAGGAGAGGCAACTCATGGAGCGACCAAAAAAGGCAACACTGAAGAAGATCAGTGCCGATAAGGGCGGCAGGGTGCGGCGCAAAACCGCATTGCCACCGGATCTTCATCCTAAAGCGCAGCACGAAGAGGTGGTTCCGGATAAGCCGCTGAGCGTGACTGTCATCATTCCGTACCTTTCGGAGCTTGCTCCAGCGCGCGAGTGCCTGGACTCGTTGCGGAAACAAGATGAAGGTATCATGGAAATTCTCATCGCTGACGTGACACCGAAGCCCACGCTCAAGGCCTTACTGAAAGCGGTAGCGGCAAAAGACCGCCGCGTCGTGTTGATGCCACAGGACCGATCGGCGGGAAGAATTCATCACCTCAATGAGGCCATCCATATCGCGAAAGGCGAATTCATCGCGATCGTTGATGAGAGTGTAACCGTGACGGCGGAATGGCTGGAGCACCTTCACGTTTCCATGCATCGGGACAAAGTTACAACAATTGTCGGACCTTTGTTTACGGCCGGAAAGGAAATGCAGTCGGTTCCGCCTCCATCGGGGAAGCGGAAACTCGAAGACGAGGCGGCTGCTTTTTATATGCGAAACAGAGACCGGCGCGTGACGACAACAATGGTGTGCGGGCTTTGCCTGTTACTCAAAAAAGACCTGATCGAACGGATTAACGGATTCGATCCATCATTCGAAACGGAAGGCGGAGAAATTGAAGACTACTGTCTTCGCGCTGAAATGGAAGGATTTCGTGTGGTCATTGCCGCAGACGTTTTGGTTGGATCCACTCGTGATCCGGTAATCCGGGCAAACGGAAAGGCATTTGTGGAGAAATGGAGTTCTCATGATGCCGCCGGTGCGAGCGGACAGAGGCTTCGTTCGTGGAAGATCAGAATGGCGGCAGAGCAATACGAGTTTGCCGGACGCGTTGACGATGCGATCGCAGAACTGAAGGCAGGCATTGCCGCCTTCCCCCAATCGAAACGACTCTACACGCTATTGGTGTGGACGTATATTCGCGCGAAGCGCGATCAAGAAAAACCGGGAATGGCTGGAGATAACTGCTTTCTGTCTCATTGGCTCGGAACAGGTCGCGCAGGCAAAAGATTGTGTGGATCGTGCACTTGCAATCCGTGCGACGTCTGCACGCGCAATTCTTTTGAAAGGAATTCTCGCTGAATACGATGATGATCTCGAAAAAGCAGCAGAATGCTATGAACAGGCCTCACTGGAGAATCCGGCGGACGGCGGCGCCCTTGCACATCTTGGGGGGCTACGATGGTCGCAAGACGACAAATCCCTGGGACTGAAGTTAGTCGAGAGAGCTTTCGTTCTTTCGCCGACGGATCTCGACATCTTGGCGAGGTTTAAGGATATGGCGACACAGGCAGGGAAGCTCGACTTGCTCGCGCGCCGCCTGGAAGATGCCTCCGTCTTCCATCCGAAACACCGGGGGATTGCGTCCACTCTGGCAGATGTCCATGCTGCAGTCGGGAACTATCGGGCGGCATTTGATGACCTCAAGCGAAGCCTGACCAACTTTGATATCGAAGAGAATGTGCTGCAATACGGCAAAGAACTGCGCCAGCATCTTACAACAACACCGGACAAAAAAAGGAAACCGATGTTGTCCGTATGTATGATAGTGAAGAACGAAGAACGCAATCTCGTGCGTTCTCTCTCCAGTATTGAGCCGATCGCCGACGAGATTATTGTGGTCGATACCGGTTCGATCGATCGGACGAAGGCAGTGTCAGCGTTTTTCGGTGCTGCCATTTATGAGACGCCCTGGGTGGATGACTTTTCCGCGGCACGCAATATTTCTCTCGACCAGGCCCGCGGGCAATGGATTCTTGTCCTTGATGCCGATGAGGTGATCGGCGAGTCGGACTATGAAACACTCCGGACTATCGTCGGGAAAAAAAGTACGAAGAAGACCGCATATATGATTCAGACACGCGACTATCTCGCCGCCGAAGACGGAGATGCGTGGAAGAGAAATGAGGGGGAGTATCCCGAAGAACGCGGGGCGGGATGGATCCCCGGTGGAAAAGTACGCTTGTTTCCAAACGATTCCAGGATTCGTTTTCGCAATAAAGTTCATGAGAGCGTGGAAGAGTCTCTTCAGGACGCCGAGATTCCCGTGAAAGAATGCTCCGTCGTCATTCATCACTATGGCAGACTGGACGCGCTTGCCGTTCCGGAGAAAGCAACAAGGAGCCTTGAAATTGCCCGACTGAAATTGAAAGAATCCGGCGGCAAGGATCCCGTCCTCGTCTCTGCATTGGCACGGCAGGAGCAGGAGTCGCAACAGTTTGAGGAGGCACTGCCGCTGTGGGAGCAGTATGCCACACTCCGGCCGAGTGATGTTGAAGGGTGGCTTGGAACGGGAATTTGCCGAAGCCGCCTCGGAAAATATGTGGACGCCATTCCGACACTGCGAAAAGTGCTGGGCATTGATCCGACATCGCGTGAGGGCAATGTTGAACTCGCCCAGGCGTACCTCCATGCCGGTCGTACGGGCGATGCGGTCGTCCTCCTTGAGGAATACTGCGATACAGAGAAGACATTCCATTTTGCACATATTGTACTTGCAGCTGCCTATCTGTGTCATGGCAGGGAGGCAAAGGCGCAGCGGGTGATGCGGTTGCTGAAAGAGCAGGGAGTGGCGTACGATCAGTACTTGCGGGAACTGGCGAACGCGTTCGAGCGGGAGGGTAAAAACTCCTACGCGGAGGCACTGGACAGTGCAGTATTTCTCTTCCAGAATACCAAGAGATGGTAGCCCGGAAAGGCAATCCGTACGGGGCGGATACTCTGCAACGCTGAGAATCTGAATACGCAGGCGATCGATCTTGCCGGTCCGGCATCACCACAGGCATACTCCAATGAGGGACGTCCTGTCGTATAACAGTGGCGAGAGACGATGATGCCTCGCACAGTGAGCGAACAGAGACGTCGATCTGATCAAAAGGGATATTGATTTTTCCTTCCGTGTGCCCGGATGGGGGCGATCATGCCCTTGAGGATCGCAGCAATTCTGATACCATCTGCACAAATCAGCGAAGACCGCCCGATACTTTTTGCGTAACTGCAGGAGACTCCGTTGCAGCGTAATCACTGTATTACCCTGAACGGTTTTTCCAACCGGCAAATGCATGGGCCGGAAAACCATCACCGCATTGGACTGTGAGTTCACTGCCGATAAGCTTATTGCACCTGCTTCCGCCTCTTTTTACACTTTTTCATTTCCCGGCGGTACCAACACCATGCCTCGTATCAACTGACCGGTTGGAGAACAATTGTTTCGCGGCGGTTGCCGGATACCATTGTCCTTTTTGTAGAATTGTGAATTTCTATGGGATGGGAACTGCTCAATTCCAAAGCATACTACTGGGTACGATATTTGAGGAATCAGACAGGCGTAACTCTTCGGCATGGTTAAAAATTCAGTTGTCCTCTATTTTTTTCTTCATTCGCGCCGATAATTATGATACAGCATAGAACTATGCTCAACCAAATCACAAAACTTTGGAGGTTGTTATGAGAAGAATTCTTTCCAGCTTTTTGATATTTGCCTGGGCGGCATCAATGTATGGGCAAACGCTGACTTCGCCGGCAAAAACGTTCAGTCCGACGTTAACAGGGACGAAGATCACCTTCACGTGGACAAGAAACTCAAGCGCTACGTATGGCTATGAGATATATTTTGTAAACGCGACCAGTGATCCGGGGACGTCAGTTCCTTCGGTCGCGGTCAATACCACAACTGGCTATGTCAGTGTTGCGCAAAGTGCGAATGCGTCAATAACATATACACCCGCTCCTCTGCAAACAGGTAAAAAATACTACTGGAAGGTGAGAGCAAAGATCGGTTCAGGCGCTACTCCGACAAACTATGCTGCTTGGACTACGTACAGCTATTTTGAAATTGGCACACCAGCTGCGTCCATCACCAATGGAAATGTCGCAATCGGCCTTGACCATGAGTTCGGGCGCATTGCAACTCTTATTTACAAGGGAGGGTCCAATGCTGAGTTGCTCGATACGGCGAACGGTGCCGGAATAGGATACACAGGTGCCGGCAAGGATACTATTGTTTCCTGGACCGAGGGTGCCGATACGAGTACGTATGTCTATCAAAATAGCGTGAAATACGGTGCAACGGGTTCGAAGTCGTTTCTTGTAGCACATAGTGCGAGCGGAATCATTGCTGAGGCAACGATTACTCTTGCGGCCGGCAAATCAGTAAGCATGGCGACGTCATGGAAGCCGGGAGGCAATTTGAGCGGCTCGGACTTCGCGGTCTTTGACAACGGTACGGTCGCGACGAGAGTCGGGTTGACATATCCATCGAGCGACTCATCGATTGGACCGGCGACTGCGGTTCATGCTGTATTTTTTGACAAGAGCAAAGATGAGTATGCAGGGTTCAAAGCCGCCTCTGCTGTTTCGGTTCAAACAAAACAAAATGCTACAGCGTTGACGCAGACCATCACTCTTTCTGCCACCGCAACAATCAAATATGCGGTAAAGAAGAAGGCTGATTATTTCGCGTGGACCCCCAAGAAATACATCTTTGTCACTGCTCCGGCAGCCGGCGACTCATTGGCTCCCGGTGAGCAGGATGTGACATGGGAATCTTATGGCTGGGTGCCGGACAGCGTTGCCCTTTCGACGAATGGCGGTACATCGTATGCCAACGGGCGAGCCCTCACCTCCGGGGAAAAAAGCGCTTCGACGGCAAAATATGTTGTGCCGACGGGCAGTCTTCGTTCCAATAGCGTCATCGGAGTGTTTAAGGCCGATAGTGCGGATGCGCTTGCAAAGTCCGGTGTATTCGTCATCACCGAAAAAGCTATTGCGGTTACGGCACCGGCAGCGAATGCCAGCGTCGCCCCCGGAAGTCTCGCGGTAACGTGGACGAATTCAGGCGGAACGCTGACGAGTATTAAAGTATCTACCGACAGTGGATCAACGTGGGGAAATACAACCTCCATTACCGGAGCGAAGCAGACAAGCGCAACGGGAAGTCTATCGATAGCGCTTACCGGTGCAAGTGAGGATCTGACAAAATGCTTCGTCGGCCTTTTTGAAGGCGCAGCCACTTCTCCGGCGGCAAAATCCGGCCTGTTTACCATTACGAAGGGCGGAGCAAAATTCTCGATGCCCAAGTTGTATTCCGATCCGGGAGCCGACCTCGTTGTTCCCGTGACGATTAAGAGTACTTTAACAGGTACCAAGATCAGAGCGTTCGATATTAAACTGACGTACGATAAGCAATACATGAGAATTGACAATGGGAATGATGCAAAGTTGTACAAGGCTGACGGCACTACTCTGAATTCAGGTGTCGGCAAGTGGACGCTCGGCCAAGTGGAGGATACAACGACAGCCGGTGCAGACAAGTCAAATGTCATCGTCTCTGGCTTTGCTCCGGATGCCGGTGAATCGGAAAGCATACTCAAGATATATTTCACTGTGGATACGTCAGCTTCGCAAGTCGGAAATACCACCAACATTAAGATGGCGCTTGCTGATGCAGCTGACAATAATGCGCAGGCTATTCCGGTAGTATCAACATCCAACACCGAACTAAAGATACTGACAAGCATTTCAGGTTCAATAACCTATTTTGCCGAAGATGGTGCAAGTTCGACGTATAAACTTTCGGCAGATAGTCTGATGATTTATGCAGACTCCAATGACGTGGTCGCCGATGTTGACAATGGCGAGCTTCTTAATTCCGCCGTGGTGGGTGTTGGAAAGGATGGACAAAGTGCGGGCAACTATAAGATCGCTCGAGTCGAAGCCGGGCATGAAGTCACGTACTATCCCAGCTTCAACGCGTTTCCAGCAGATTTGAATGCTGCAATCGACGCGACTGATGCGGCACTGGCTTTCTTGGCTACATTCTACCCGGATACGATCTCCAATAGAGCCAAAATCGCGGCCGACGTCAATGAAGATGGCTTGGTAAATTCGATCGATGCACTTTCGATAATGGACATTGTCGCAGATACATGGTATGACAACGCAGCAGCGAATTTGAAGCGGTGGATATTCGTAGATACCGCATCAATCCCTGCCACCGAACTGACAGATACTTACGATCTGGCATGGAGACAATCGGTGAAAGAACAGATTACCGCTAATCCTCTTGCCTCGGGTGCCGTCTACACAAAGAAGGACTTTATGGGTGTCCTGCGCGGCGACGTGGATTTCAGCTACGCAGGATCCGCTAATCATTCATTGAATAAATCCGGCACAGCAGATGCAAAACCCGTCATCTGCAGTCTTCCTGTTGAAATTCAATCGCGGGCCGGTGATACGGTATGTATTCCTCTGAATATTCAATTGAATGGAAACTCAGTCCTGGCGTTCACGGCAACCATTCAAGTCGATCAGAGCATGTTCTCTTCGTTTGCGGGAATCAAAGAAGGACCGGCATTCCCCTCCAACAAAGGATGGTACACCGTCACAAAATATGATTCGAAGACCGGCATTCTGGTCATTGCAACGACCGACCTCTCCGGCACACGTGATGCGATGAATCAAGAAGGAAGCCTTCTGACGCTCAAGTTTGTCGTATCAAACGATGCAAAACGCGGTGCAACGAGCCAGATTTCAATTCCGAGATTATCGCTTTCGGATCAAGGATTGAAAAAACTGTCAGCGAGTGCCACGAGTGGGCAAGTCGAAATTACCAGGTTGGGTGCAGCCGTCGTAATGGACTATGCGTTGTCCCAGAACTATCCCAATCCGTTCAATCCAACGACGACAATTGAGTTTGCATTGCCGAAAGAGAGTACGGTTGAGATTCAAATCTTCAATACGATCGGGCAGAGAGTTGCCAACCTGTACAGCGGCGTTCAAACAGCCGGAAATCATCAAATAGTATGGAACGCATCGGGTTGCACTTCAGGAATCTACTTCTACACTTTGAAAGCGGTTGCGGTGTCCGATGGCAAGGACTTCCACGCGGTCAAGAAATTGGTCCTGATGAAGTAAAGCTCCAGCGATAAGCTCATAACAAATCCAAAGAACGGTGTGCGGCTGCAATATGCTGCACACCGTTTTTGTCGTACACAAAAGAGGCTACCTCAATTTGTGTGTGGCTGAAATTGGGCAGGTGGGGGAAATTGGCCACACTACCCCCAATCCCAATCCCAATTCCGTTGAATCAGGCTGTTTCATCGCATAGAAGGTGGCACGCATTTGGAATGTGTGAATAATGTCTCATATTTTCCACCCCAAAAACCTTTCTGAGACAACTATAGACGCTTACAGTCATTGCGCGAGTGATTGCGAGAAAGCGACTCGAACATGAATCTGACAGGCATGGAAACGTGACATGAGCAAACCCTATGACTATCTGATTGTGGGCTGCGGATTTACCGGAGTAACACTCGCTCAACGGATTGCAGAAGAGCTTGACGGCACAGTACTCATCGTTGAACGGCGCAATCATGTCGGGGGAAATGCGTACGACTATTATGATGATCAGAGGATACTGGTGAG
>JAPLFO010000016.1 GCA_026390635.1 Ignavibacteriales bacterium | reverse complement strand
GCAGAAGCAGGAATATGGAATAAAAAAGGCTCTTGAAACGTGCCGAATGTCCAAGAGCCTTTGCAGAGCAGATGTTTCAGCCGGCAGGATTACTCCTCGGCTTGTTTTGATTTCTCGTATTCGTCGATGATCTTCGCTGCCACATCGTGCGGCACTTCATCGTAATGCGACATCTTCTGGCGATGGAGTCCGCGTCCCTGCGTCATGGATCGCAGAGTCGTCGAATACCGGTGCAATTCCTTCAACGGCACAAGGGCCTTGATGACTTGCGCGGATCCGTTTGAATCCATTCCAAGGATCTTCCCGCGACGGCTGGAGAGATCACCCATCACGTCACCCATATATTCCTCGGGCACGGCGACTTCGACTTCATAGATCGGCTCAAGCAGGATCGGCCTGGCGTCTTTGAAGCCCTTGCGAAACGCCATTTTCCCTGCAATCTTGAACGACATTTCATCGGAATCGACATCGTGATATGATCCATAGTGCAGCGTCGCTTTGACGTCGATCACCTGGTAGCCGGCGATGACACCGGTCACCATCGCATCGACGATTCCCTTTTCCACGGCAGGCACAAACCGTCCCGGCACAACACCGCCGACGATTGCATCATCAAACTCGAATCCTGATCCACGCGGTTTCGGTTCGATCTTCAGGTGCACGTGGCCGTATTGGCCGCGTCCGCCGGATTGTTTCTTGTGCTTGTATTCCACATCCGGGACGACACCCTTGATGGTTTCTTTGAACGGAATCCGCGGTTCGACCATTTCGACATCGACGCCGAACTTTTCCTTCAGGCGATTAATGACGATTACAAGATGCAGTTCTCCCTGTCCTGAAATGACAGTCTGTTTGGTTTCCGGGTCATATCTGACGACGAACGTAGGATCTTCCTCGTGCAGTGTGTGGAGGCCGTTGCCGATTTTGTCTTCTTCACCCTTCGACTTCGGAAGGATGGCGAGACTGATTACTGGATCGGGGAACACAGTAGGCGGAAAGACGATGGGAAACGCTTTCGAACTCAGCGTATTGTTCGTATGCGTATCCTTCAGTTTCACGACGGCGCCGATATCGCCCGCGTACAGTTTTGTCGCTTCTTTTCTATCGCGTCCGTTCATCAGATAGATCTGCCCGAGACGTTCGGATTTGTTGTTCGATTCGTTGAGCATGTCCATGCCGGCGTTGATCACGCCTGAGTATACCTTGAAGAACGACAACTCGCCCACATGCGACTCGGACACAGTCTTGAAGACAAACAACGCCGGCGGACCCGCCGGATTGATTTTCACATCAGTTTCTTTGTCCGAACCCGCTTCATGCGCTTTCACCGTCAGGCGATCGGTCGGCGCGGGGCAATACCGGGAAACAAAATTGAGAATATTCTGAACACCGACATTGATAGACGGCGCAGCAGCAAATATCGGAAAGATCTTCCGGTCTAGTATGCCGCGCTTCATGCCGGCAATGATTTCATCGTCCACCAGCGTGCCGTTCTCAAAGAATTTATTCAACAGATCTTCATCGGACTCGGCAACTTTTTCGATCAATTCTTCGTGCAGCCGCTGTGTTTCTTCCTGAAGATCGGCTGGAACCGGACCTTCGGTAAATTTTCCATTTCCGCCGGCAGTAAAGGTCAATAGTTTCATCGTGATGACGTCCACCACAGAAGTGAAACCGGGGCCTTTCCCCACGGGGAAGGCAGCGACCACGGCGTCGTTGCTGAAACGATCCTTGATAGCGGCAACAGTCTTTGCGAAGTCTGCATTGTCGTGATCAATTTTGCCGATCACAAACAGCGCCGCATTGCCGTATTCTTCGACGTATCGCCAGACGATTTCCGTTCCGACTTCCACGCCCTCGAATGACTTTACAAATACCAGCGCGGTCTCCGACACACGCAAAGAGGCTTTCACTTCGCCCGTGAAGTCGGAATACCCGGGAGTGTCCAGCAAGTTGATTTTTGTTCCATCGACATCGGCGACGAGAATGGAGGAATTGATGGAGATATGGCGTTCAATTTCATCGTGATGGTAGTCGGACTGTGATGACCCATCGTCCACTTTTCCCTGGCGGTTGGTCATACCGGCGGCGAAGAGAGCCGCCTCGGCGAATGTTGTTTTCCCGGATCCGCCGTGTCCGATACATGCAATGGTACGGATGCATCCCGGGAGATATTCCTTTTGTAGTGTTGTTTGGCCCACAACCTGCTCCTTTTCATAGTAATCGTACAGTTATTCCGCCCGTCCGGACATCGCACGGTGAGCGAGCGGAAAAAAGAAGATGTCCTACCTGCCGCGGATGCGGCTGATGAGGGCTCCTATGACACCGGCGACTTCCAGCACCGGCGCCTCGATCTGTTCCTGCACTCTGCGCTCAAAGTCAACGATATTGTCTGTGATTGTCCGAATAGACTGGACGGAATCACGCACAATGTTCATCTGGTCGTCGAAGTTTTCGGTGATGGACCGCAATTTTGCAGTAATCACTTCGAGATTTTCGAGGACGGGAATGGCACGGGTGCTGACTTCTCGAATGTCACTTTCGATGCTTCCAAGGATTCCTCTAACCTTCATGAGGACCGTCACGAAGTAAATCGCAACGCCTGCGAGCGACAGCAGCACCAAAATCTGGGCTATCATTAACGCGAGTTCCACGATGCACTCCTTACTTTGCGAACAAATTCAATTATGAGCGATTCTTCTCGCTCTTCCATGCCTCGGCACCGGCTTTCACGGCGCTTTTGACGCGTGTTTCTTCGGTCTCAACCCGCTCTTTGGCGTCGGTCAGTATTTTTTCGGCATCGCCGAGAAGCGATTCGGCGCGCTTCTTGGCTTCCGTGATCAGCGACTCGGAGCGTTTCTTTCCTTCGTTGATGATTTCAACCGCTTTGGTTTTGGCTACGGCAACAGCTTCTTCCGCATCGTCGATCAGTTCACCGGCCTTGTTCTTGATGTCGGCACGGAGTTCTTTTCCCGGTTTTGGTGCATAGAGCAATGCGATGACCGCTCCGATTACACCGCCGGCGATCAGGCCGACCAGCAAACCCTTCGTCATTCCATTGTCATCGTCACTTGACATAACTGCCTCCTGTGATGATAGTATTCTCTGTACACTATTGTGCGACTCTCGGGCCGGGCAGTACGCTGTTGCATCAGCCATACCGCCCCGCCCTGTTCGCAGGATTCAGCGCCTACCGAATTTTCTTCTTATGACGCATCTTGCGCAGGCGTTTTTTTCTTTTATGGGTTGCCATTTTGTGGCGTTTACGTTTTTTGCCGCTCGGCATAGACGTCCTCCTGGTTGGGGTTATTGTAATTGTGCATGCTGTGTTAAGACCTGTTGTGCACGCTTTGCTGTTTCAGTTGTTGGATTTGTCTCAATAGTCTTCTTGAACCACGTCTGGGCTTCCTTTATCTTGCCAGTACTCATCAGGACAACACCGATGTTGAACAATGCCATCTGATGATTCGGCACCGATACCAGCGCCTGTTTCATTTCTTTCAATGCTGTTTCAGGATCACCGGAATCAAAATAGCAGATTCCCATATCGACACGCGCATCCGGATTCGCCGGATTGAGTGCAAGATATTTCCGGTACTGTTCAATTGCCTGCTGCAGCGTTCGGGCATCATGCAGTGCGTTGGCATAGCTCAATCGGGCGGCGGCGTTTTTTGGATCCGCATCTGCAGCTTTTTGCAGAGCAGACAACTCCTGCATTGCCGCCGCCGAATTCTGGATCGGCATCCCCTGCACCGCGTTCTGTTGCGCAGCCGATGGAACCGCCGTTGTGCTGCTCGATTTCGAAAATTCACCGTACACCAACATCACAATGATCCCGGTCAACACACCGGTGATGAAATAGTGCCAGCGTTCATTGTTCTTTTTCGGCTCGTTCTTCTCCACCCAGCTACCCTAACGTTCGTTTGAGATTTTCATTCACCTGGACCTTCAGGTCTTTCGATACCTTGAAGATCGGGACGTAGTGTTCATCCACCTGCACCTGATCACCGGTACGGGGATTGCGTGCAATGCGTCCTTTGCGCTTTTTCACCTTGAAACTGCCGAAGCCCCGGATTTCAATATTCTTACCGTCACGCAGAGAAGTGATGACCGTTTGAATGAAGCCATCCACCACCGCTTCGGTTTCGACTTTGGTCAGCCCGGTTCCCGACGCTATCACGTCGACGATATCTGCTTTCGTCACGGAGGTTCTCCTGTTTGTTAAGGTTTTATCAATGAATATTGCAGTATCGGACGTCCGAGCACTTCCTGTCGCACCCCCTGAAATCCTGATGCCAAACTTCCAAACACGTAGTCGGCAAAACGTTCTCTCTTTTTCTCTTTGATGATACGCGGCGTACCGGTAATGTGTCCCTTGTTCGCTGCGATGGATATGGCATCTTCAAAGGTTCCCAGCGTATCGATAAGCCCGACCGCATACGCCCTCGCACCGCTGAAGACGCGTCCATCTGCCAACGCCTTCGCCTTCTCGTGTGGAAGCTTTCGTTCCTTTTCCACTACACTCAGGAACTGAGCGAACACATCGTCAATTGTTTCCTGAAAATATTTCTTTTCTTCTTCTGAGGGAACACGGAAGGGAGAACCGACATCCTTGAATTTTCCACTCTTGATGGTTGTCGATGCGACACCCACTTTTTCCATGAGTTGATTGAAATGCATGAACTGGGAAATAACTCCAATGCTGCCGGTGAGCGTCCCCGGATTGGCAACGATGCGTGAAGCTCCGCATGCGATATAATAGCCTCCGCTTGCGGCGACAGAACCCATGGACACAACAACGGGCTTTCCCTGATCACGTGTCCGCTTCACTTCTTCGTAGATTTCCTGGCTTGCGGCAACTCCGCCGCCCGGCGATTCGATTCGAAAAACGATCGCCTTCACGGAACGATCTTCGCGATACTTCTTAAACTGGCGTACAATGCTTTCGGAAGAAATTATTTCTTCCTTCAATTCCACGACCGCGATCGTTCCGCCCGATCCGGAAGAATAGACTTCGTCTTCAGAATCGCTGAAGATGTAGTAGAGAATGGCTGCCCAAAACAGCACAAAAAGTGCAAAGAACACACCAATTCCCCCTAAGACCCATTTTCCCGTATTTGTCATGCCTTGCTAACTTGTTGAATTATATGAAATTATACGAAATTTGGTTTCGAATGTCAATCGAATTGCAGACTTTTGTCGACGCGGGGCAAATCGCGCACGATTGGCACCAAATTACGGAGACATGGACAGTTTTGGAGAACAACGGCAGAGAATGCTTAAACGACCGGGATACATTTGGGGAAATCATGGAGATACCGACTCTCCTGCACCTCAAGTAGAGCAAATGAGCCGGATCGAATCCCTGTCAATTGCGGAATCGACGCCAAGGATCAATTCGGAGGACAAGAATATGACCCCAGAGACTCATCAGAAGAAAATCATTGCCGAATCTTCCAGTGTGGACCTAGATTTCCGGCAGTGACGGATCCTATGGCTTCATTCCCGCTCTTCGCAGAATGTACGAGGCAATGGAGTCCGCTTCCGCCGGTTTTAGTCCCTGATTCGGCATAGACGGATATGCAGGATTGATCTTCTGCGGATTGAGAATGAAAGAAATCAACTGTGCCTTCTTCCCCTGATATTTCGGGAGCACGGTCAGATACGGCGGTCCGACTTTCTTCTGATCAAACAGATGACATGCAGAGCACTTTGCGTTGTAAATATCGTCACCAGTCAGTTTGATCAGAATGACTCCCAGCTTTGACCGGAGTTCTTCCGTGGCCTTCTCATGCATGACCGACAGGGCTACTGCACGATCCTGCGTGGCTGTAGTCATTGCGAGCTGATTTGCAATGACCACGCTCGACGATGCCGCGACGAAGCAGACGAAAGCGAGCAATCCGTAGGTCGCACCTCGATCGCGCTGGAGCGCATAGACGGCGTGCGCCGACACAAACGTTAGAAGGATGGCCGCACCGGCAGCGACAAAGATCCACCCCGACAACGCGGCAGGGGAAAGCATGTAGATTTTCACGAGCAAAAGAGCCGGCAGCGCCGCCAACGAAATGACGGTGAGCCTATAGCCCATTGATGACAGCGATGATGCGCCTTCTCCCTCACTTCCTGCAGACAAGACCTCTTTTTTCGAAAGGATGAGTGTACCTGTCATCCCCAGCGTAATGACAAAGAGCAGCAGCGCCTGCATCCACACACTTCCCGAAATCAGCACACTGAAGATGGAATCAGCTTCTGCTGAGACAGCGGGATTCGTTGTCGTCTCAATCGCGGACGCAAATAAGAACATAGCTGCAGAAACAAACCATACACCATATTTTCCGTAGCGCCGCCCGGATTCATCCAGGGAGCGATGATACTCTGCGCCATCTGCTGCTGCAACCGTTGTCTGCCCGCTGCCGGATATCAATGATTCGTACGAATCCAAGATATCACCGAGACGGAATGCGTACCTGTAGGCATAAAGAAATCCCACACCTGCAGTGAAAGCGATTGCGCCGCACAGCCAGAGTGTTACTCCCATCGATGACGTCCCCTGCAGCACTTGCGCGGAAAGGAAAACCATCGCAAGCGCCGGAATAATGCCAAGCAGTACGGGAGTCCCTTTGTCCGGCATTGAATATTCAAGGAGGCGATTGGCATGAACGAACAAGTCTTTCCGCTGCAGAGAACTCCCGCGACGTACATACCACAACGACAGTGAGGCTGTGCCGACAAGAGCCGCTGCGTACGCCACCAGCATCGGTGTCATCACACC
Source organism: Ignavibacteriales bacterium (assembly GCA_026390635.1). Taxonomy (GTDB): domain Bacteria; phylum Bacteroidota; class Ignavibacteria; order UBA10030; family UBA8401; genus JAPLFO01. Next base: position 7,611 of record JAPLFO010000016.1, on the reverse strand, counting down.
CATCATAAAAAGAACAAGCTTATAATGCTGTAGTGACTGCGGCAGTGCAAGCGTTTTCAAATATTCCATAGGACTGGTCTTGTTCGATCTATTGATACGATTCTGAATCCGCCGGCACCGGCTTTGGTGTCAGCAATGATTCATATTTTTTCCCTTGTTTTTCGGACACCGCGGCATACCATCGGTTGAACGACATGGTATCATCGACTATGACTTTGGTATACATATAGGCGTGCTGCAGGCCGCAAAATTCAGCACAAGCGATGTCGTATGCCCCCCGTTCGATCGCCTTGAACCACATCACATTCTTCCGTCCCGGAATGACATCCTTCTTTATACGAAACGCGGGAATATAGAGCGAATGATTGACATCCATCGATGTCAGATTCAGGCGCATCGGCGTGTAGATGACCGCATGCAGAGTATCCGTTTGAACTCCATTGGGATATTCAAAACTCCATTGCCACATACGGGCGGTGACTCTGACCACCATGGCATCGTCCGGGACGCTGCGGATGTCGCGGTAGCCGCTCCATCCCATGTAGAACATCCCCATGAACAATACCAGCGGAATCAGCGTCCAGGTCAATTCCAGACCGAGATGTCCGTCGATGTTTGTCGGATGCGGATTTTTTTTCCTGCTATAGTGAACGACAAAGTAGATCATCGTCACCACGATGCCGACAAAGACGATTGCCGACAGGCCGACGATAAACCAAAGAACTGCGTCTGTTTTTTCAACAAAAGAAGAAGCGCCGGAAAACATAGTGATCACCCGTGAAATCCATAATCCATGAAGGTCAGCGCAAAGAAAATCACCAACACCGCAAGCGCTGCGGCCACGAAGAACCGGAACACCCGGTCTTCAAATCGCAGATGCATGAAAACGTTCAACACCAGCACAGCCTTGGTCGAGGCAATCAGCAGAGAGGTCACGACGACAAGGCTGCCGAGTTCAATGCCTGCGAACCCAACCGTCAGCCCGGTCAACCCCAGCAATCCGAGCCAGAGAAGTACAAGCCTGCCATAGCCTACCGGTGCGTGCGCCATTTCATCCCGATGTGAAGCATTCATAGAAATCCTCAGTGCAAAAGATAAAAGAGCGGAAAAAGAAAGATCCAGATGATATCCACGAGATGCCAATAGAGTGCTCCTGCTTCCAGGCGCACATACGAGTGTTCGGTGATGACACCGGTCCAGAGAAAGCGGACGGAGAATCCGAGCACAACCATGCCGATGATAACATGGAGTGCATGAATACCCGTCATCACAAAATAGAGGCCGAAGTAGAGAATTTCGCCCGGCGGCATTTCGAGGAGCAGGGGCGATCGGGGATAGATGCCATGTTCGAATTTATGAGCCCATTCAAAATATTTGTTTCCAAGGAAAGCCAGAGCAAGGATGATTGTCACAAGCACCAGCGCTATCGACAGCCACTTCCTCCCTTCCCTGATTGCGGTTATGGACATCGCAACAGTTAAGCTGCTGGTCAACAGAAGGATCGTGTTTATGGTGCCCACCAAAGCATCCAACTCCTGCGCCGCAAGATGGAATTCCTGGGGATGCAGATATCGATAGACGGCATACACGAGGAACAATCCGCCAAAAAGGATCAATTCCGTGAAAAGAAAAAGCCACATGCCGAGTTTGATGCCGACGTCATCGCGGTGAACATGATCTCCGCCGGCTATCAGAAGTGCGTCCTGCGTTTCTGCCATGCGATCATGCCTTCTTTTCGTAACGTGAATAGTCATATGCTCCGGTCGTCACGGTCGGAACAGTCACAAAATTCTCCACTGGCGGAGGAGACGGGACCGTCCACTCGAGCGTCACGCCTCCCCACGGATTCATCTCCGCGCGCTCTCCTTTCCGCAACGCCGTAATAAGATTGTGCAGTACAATCAACAGACCAAGAACCACAATCCACGAACCAACCGTCGAGATCTGATGATATATCTGGAATTGCGGCAGGTAGTCGTAATATCTGCGCGGCATTCCTTTGTAACCCATCACAAACATCGGAAAATACAGCACCTGGAATCCGAAGGTAAGCAGCGCCCAGCCGATAATCGCCTGCCGTTTGTTGTACATTTTCCCGAACATCTTGGGAAACCAATAGTGTATTGCTGCAATTGCTGCGAACCCTGCCCCGCCGAACATCACATAGTGAAAATGTCCGACGACGAAGGCGGTGTCCTGCACGTGAATGTTGATCGACAGAGCACCAAGCATCATCCCGGTAAAACCTCCGATGCTGAATTGTACGATGAATGCAAGCACATAAAGCAATGGCACTTCGAGAGCGATCGAACCTTTGTACATCGTCGCCACCCAGTTGAAAATCTTGATGGCACTGGGAATCGATACAAGAAATGTCAGCAGCGAAAAAATGAATTGTCCGGTGTCGCTCATGCCGACCGTGAACATATGATGCGCCCAAACCAACGATCCGAAAAAGGCGATCGCAATGCTGGAGAATGCAATAAATTTGTATCCAAATATCGTCCTGCGTGCGAAGACCGGAATGATCTCCGAGACGACACCCATACCGGGCAGAATCATGATATATACTGCAGGGTGGGAATAGATCCAGAAGAGATGCTGATAGAGCACCGGATCACCGCCGAGAGAGGGATCAAAGATGCCCACGCCGAACAACCGCTCGATAATTACCAGCAGTAATGTAATGCCGAGGATCGGAGTCGCAAGAATTTGTATCCATCCCGTGGCATAGAGCGACCAGACAAAGAGCGGCATCCGAAACCAGCTCATCCCGGGTGCGCGCATCCTGTGAATTGTTGTAATGAAATTGATGCCCGTGAGGATGGATGAGAATCCGAGGATAAATGCAGCAGTCATTGCCGGAATAACGGTCGTGTTGGTGCGCACGCTGTACGGGATATAGAATGTCCATCCTGTATCGACCGGACCACCAGGCAGAAAAAGCGAGACCACGGCCAGAATACCGCCGCTCAAAAAAAGCCACCACGACAGAAGATTCAATCGCGGAAACGAAACGTCCTTGGCTCCGATCAGGATCGGGAGCATGAAATTTCCGAACACTGCCGGCAGACCGGGAATGATGAAAAGAAAAATCATGATCATCCCGTGGAGCGTAAATAGCTCGTTATAGATCTGCGGATCGACGATAGTCTTGCCCGGCGTCAGGAGCTCCAATCTGAGTAAGAATCCAAGAAAAACAGCTACCGAAAAGAAAAAACTCATCGTCACCAGGTACAAAATCCCAATCCTCTTGTGATCGGTACTCAGTATCCAGGACAATGGGCCTCGGTGCTTGGACGGTGCATGGAGATAATCGACAACAGACGGTTCAGCCATAAGAGATCAGTGCCTTTCCTCGGTAGGTTCTCCGGACTTTCGACGCGGTTTTAAAACTATCACGAGAACGAAGATAGCCGCTGCAGCGACGATGATCATCCCCGACACTCGGACAATATTAAACGCGTACGAGCGCGTTTCGCGCTGGTAGCTGTAGCAGAAATTCAACAAGCGGGCGGTTGTCGGTCCGGTCTTTCCTTCTCCCGCTTCCACGAGTGCCATCGTGACGTCAAACGGAAGGTATTGAATACCGAAAATGTACCGCGCGATCTTGCCGTCGGGTGAAATGAATATGAGGGTTCCTGCATGAATATAATCGTTCCCGTCCCGTTTGAAATAGAATCCTGCCGCATCCGTCAGCGCATGCACCGTTGCAGAATCTGCAGTGCAGAATCTCCATCCCGCGGGATCGACAGCACGCGGAATCGACGCAATGTAGTTTGCCTTCTTTTCCTTTCCGATCGGCGGCTTTTCACGATGATCGAAACTGATGGTAAGGATCTGGTAGTCCTTTCCGAGCATCAGATCCATCTTCTCGACCATATGCGATAATTCGTTCAGCAGCGGACTGCAGATCCCCGGACATCGATAGTAGACAAAGGTCAGGACGAGTGAGAGAAGAACGATTTTTTTCATATGTTTACTTTGTAGGAATTCTTCAACAACGTCGGACAGTGATTTGACACGCACTACAGCGACATCCCAAAATCAAACAACAGTTTCCATTCATCCTTTGAGAGCATGACAACAGACGGTCTGAAACCGGATCCCGGAGGATCCGATGCGACAATTCTCTCGAAGACATCGACGTTTTCCATCCTTTTTGCGCAGAAGAGAAATATGCCCGCCGCCTTTTGTTCGTCCGCAACGTGCGATTTGAAGAAGTGTGCACTGATCGCATCTGACGTCTTGATTTTCGTAATTGCTGCACGCAAGCGATTGGACTCTGTGCGGAATTCATCTGTGATTCGCCGCATGGCGATGCGAATCGGAATTTGCGCCGGTGTGGTGCTCCCTTTCGAGAGCTGATATGTCGATTCTAGAGCAATCATGTCGTCCGGAGAATCTGCGGGAGGCACCGGCACCACTGTACGGATGTAATGTGCCAGCGCGAACCGATCATCGGGCGGGAGGTAGTTGAACGACGACATTCCCGTCCGGACAATTCCTTCCTGCAGTGTACGGTAGATTTGCGACACTTTCGATCCGTTCACCCAGCCATCCGGTTTGCGGAAATTTCTGGGCGGAGGATTCAGCGTCGCCCCCGCACTTCCATCGCCATTGCCGGTTTCACCGTGACATCCCACGCAGCTTGCCCTGAAGACCTCCCTGCCGCGCGAGATCAATTGCGTGGTCGGAGCACCGACCTTCCTCATATCCACCGGCGGAACCGATGCAGCCGGTTGCATTGGAATATCCTGTACCAGCATGACAGAATCGGGCGAAACCGAGGGCAGAATATTGTTCTTCCCAACCATCGTTAGTTGCGAAATGTAGTAGAGTCCCAATCCGCCCAGTATCACCAGAACATAGAGGTAGGAATATCCGAACAGTTTCCACGGATGGTTCAGAAGGTCTCGAAATTCAAATTCTTCTTTTTTCATGATGGTCATTGTCTGAAGTTGCCCGATAAAACAAATTTGCCACAGAGGACGAAGTTACTCCAAATGATTTCATCCGCACTCAATGCGATTTTCGCTTTTTCTCTGAACTTAGATTTCCACAATGCCTCAACTATCACAATCTGAAATCCAACCCGCGCTGGAGTTTTGGATCTCCGATCGGTACGGTGTTATACCTGCTCACTTTCACCACCAGCAGCAGGATGACCACACCGACCAACAATATCGGGAAACCAATCTCCATCCATCCGAAAGTAAACGAAGACGAAAACGTCGGCATGACCAGCCAGAACATGTCGAAAAAGTGCGCGACCAAAATCCATATGGCGATGAAGCGCAGCCGCTTCGGATCCATCTTTGCCTCCTGCGAGAGAAGCACGCCGTATGGAACTGCAAATTGGAGAATGATGAGAATTACTGATGCATATTCCCACCCGCCGTTCCAGCGTTTGATGAACCAGAATACCTCCTCCGGGAGATTTGCATACCACATCAACAGGAATTGGCTGAATGCGATATACGCCCAAAAATTCACGAAGGCGAACATCAATGCCCCGAGGCTGTAGAAATGATCGCGCCGGAGCTGCGGAAGCAGGCCGAGATCGTGAAAAATGAGAATTACCAGGGTTCCGGCTGCGACCGAAGCGACGATTGCGCCGGAGAAGAAGTAGACAGAGTAGATGGTGGAATACCAATGCGGCTCGAGACTCATACCCCAATCGATTGCCAGCACCGAAATGGAAATTGCAAAGACCGGCAGGAATACGGCGGCGAGACGAATATTTTTAGTCGTCAGCCGTTGATCGCGGCTGATGTCCTGTTGAATGGAATTCTTGATGAAGAGGAAATAGAACAGCATCCACAACAGAAAGACAATTATAAAGCGAATCACAAAGAACGTCACATTCAAATATGGTTCCTTCCCCTGCAGCAAAGGATCCGACTGGACTGCGTCCAGATGCGTCCAATGGAACAGCGTATGCAGATTGAAGAACAGCGGAATTGCGAACAATGGGACAAGAGGAACAAGTCCGGCCAGAAATTCATTGACTCGCCTCATCGGCACGCTCCACACGGCACCGCCGATATATTCGAGTGCTACCAGAAATAGTGATCCTCCCGCGATGCTGGCAGCAAAAAGGAAAACGATAAGGTTTGCGACAGCAGCCCTACTGGAATCGAAAACATAGCCTGCGAACCACACGGCGCATCCGATTCCAATGAGCACGCGGGCAACGGCGGTGAACTTTTCCGGCAGATATTTCTTTGTGGCGTCGCTCATTGAACGTCGGACTCCTTCGCATTGTGGGCACGCTGGAGCACTCTCACATAACGGACAACCGCCCACCGATCGTCGCGTGAAATCTGCGAGGCATACGAGGGCATCACATTTTGTCCTACCGTGATCACGTGATAAATATTTCCGTCCGGCCAGTTTCGGACCTTGTCGGAATGCAATGTCGGCGGATTGGGAAATTGACCGCGCAAACGACTGTCCCCACGTCCAAAATTGCCGTGACACGGGCTGCAAAATGTCAGAAATTTTTCCTTCCCTTTGGCGAGCACTTCACGAGTCGGAACCGTGGAATTGACGAGATACTTCCCTGCGTCGTCCGGATTGCCGGCGTACGGATACGGAATGAACCCGCGTGCAATCGTTCCCTCCACGGGCGGCCTCATGCCTTTGCCGTCCACAAAAAGTGAACTCGGTTTCTGCGGATTGAGTTTCGGCTGTTCCATCATCCAATTAAACGGGGACATATAGAGGACTTTGTTGAAAACCGCATACGTCGTCCCGGAGACGATGACCGCCGCTGCGAGCAGAACCGCCATGAACCGCCATTCGAAAAGCTTCGGCGCATCCGATTCGCTGTCGTAGTAAATCGGAGCTACGTCTTTGCCGCCGAGCGACGCCAGAAAATCCCGGACCTTTTGTTCTTCAAACAGGACGTCATCCGCCTGAATGTTGATGCCAAACTTGTCGGAGGAGACACTCTTCATGTACTGTGTGTCGTGCAGTGGATGACTGTTGTTCGGAAATTTGAAGAGCACTATAATCATCGCGACAATCGAGAGCACCGCCGCCGCAAGCACCGTCAACTCGAAAGCCACTGGCACAAATGCCGGCCAGGACCAAAACGGTTTGCCTCCGATCACGAGCGGATAGTCCGACAGCGTCACCCAGGACATGAATGCGACGGCGCTCACGGCACCGAAGATGCCGAAGGCGAGCGCAAAATATCCGAACGACGAGGATTTCAATTTCATCGCGCCGTCCATTCCATGGACCGGATATGGAGTGTTAACGTCATAGCGGCGATAGCCCGCTGCAGACGTCATTTCCGCGGCATGGATGATATCATCCGGCGTATCGAACAGCGCCGTGACTGCATAGAGTTGTGATTCCTGTGATTCCATAGAGCAGTTCGCTATTCCTTATATCAGAATCAGATCGTAGACTCCGGGCATCTTGCTCGGCCGGTGATGATCACCTCGGCTCCACTCGGTGACCCGCCCGCCACGGTTGGCGAGCGACGTCGAGCCATGTCTGACATCTAACGCGTTATGTTCACGACACCGCCGCGTCCGGAGCCGCAGCATGATGACCGCCGCCATGATGCGACGGCTGCGCCCCCTCCACCACCGCCTT
>JAPLFO010000056.1 GCA_026390635.1 Ignavibacteriales bacterium | reverse complement strand
CTCAGTGCAGAATATATTTTCAGAGAACCGCGAGTAGCGTACAACTCTATCTTCTCGGTCTTCAATACGAACAGTACGCAGGAAATTGAAGGCGGTGTCGAATACGAAGTCACGCCGTCGTTGAAAACCTACGCCCGCTATGCGAGCGTGAATTACAGCGACGAGACCAGCGGCCGTTTGAGTGTCGGCGGCCAATATGAATTTGTCAATATTGCGTACACGCAGAATTTTGGATATGCCGGAGAACTGAACGGCATTTCCTTCCAGGCAGCATATCCTCTCATGGAACAACAATTGACCCCGAGCCTCGGATTTGGCTATGCGGGATATAAGCTCGAAAAGGATGGACCGTCCAATAATGTACTCAGCAGCAGCGTCGGCGCCACGTACCGGCCCATGCCGGCGCTCTCCGCTGATGTTCAGTTCCAGTATATGAGCAACAGGCTGTACAAGGATGACGCTCGCGTCTTCTTGAAGCTCACGTACTGGATGAATAGACAGCTGGGATGGTTCTGATCACGGGTATGCTCTCATTCATTAGGATGGCTCAAGGAACAGTATGAAAAAGAAACTATTAGTGATGCTGCCCGTCTGCGCGGCAATTCTGTTTTTCTCATTCGGAAAAGGGTGGGCGGAAAAATCCGTTGAGAATGGAATCGACAAGACCAAGATATTGAAGTTCTCGCATCAACAGCACATTGCTGCCGGTACGGAATGCTCCACGTGCCATGAGGCTGCAGCGAAGAGCGAGAAGTCATCGGACAAGAATCTTCCCACACATGAGGTTTGCCAAACCTGTCACGAAGATCAGGTGAAGAACACCTGCAATTTCTGTCACTTGGGAGACGAGCAGCAGGCATTGCCGAATCCTGCAAGACAATATCGCTTCAATCATGCGAAACACGTCGGCGGCCAGAAAATGGAATGTACTGCATGCCACAAGGGGCTCGAGGAAGCAAATTATGCGACGGTGAAAAACCTGCCGACGATGGCGATGTGCTCTACCTGTCATAACGATGTCAAAGCGACAGCGCAGTGCGAAAACTGCCACACGAATCTTTCCGCGCTTCGGCCGGCGTCTCACACCCTCGGCAGCTTCAAAAAAGAACATGCCTATTTGACGCGCCTGAATGTGATGGATGCGCAGTGTCGCAATTGTCACGCTGAGAGCTTCTGCGCTCAATGCCACGATGCCTCGATGTTGACGTCCTTGTCGAAAACGGAAAAGATCGGCATGATCTCCCCGCGGACCAAGGGCAACGACAAAGCTGCAACACTGAGCGGACAGATGGTGCATGACATCAATTACCGCTTCACGCACGGCATCGATGCCAAAGGCCGCGCAGCGGATTGCCAAACTTGTCACAATGCACAAACCTTCTGCAATGATTGTCATAACAATGGCAGTCAGGCATTGGGTGGTGTAGAACCCGATAGCCATTTCCCAAGAGAAACCTTCATCCCGCCAGCGGCGGTGTACGGTATTGGCGGCGGGCGACATGCGCAGCTTGCAAAGCGGGACATCGAATCCTGCATGGCGTGTCACGATGCGGAAGGCGGTGATCCGACCTGCGTGAAATGCCATATCGATCCGGATGGCGTGAAACACACAAATCCCAAAACACATGCGGCGGGATTTATGAGCGACGTCCACGGTGAATGGCACGAAAACGCCGGTGCCACGTGCTTCACTTGCCACCTCGATCCCAATGCACATCCGCGGCCAGTTGGTCAGCCGGGCAAAGGATTCTGCAGCTACTGTCACGGAAAAAAGTGAGAAGAATATGAAATCGTTACTTATCAGCGTATCGACACTCTGTCTGCTCTTCCTCATCGGTTGCAGCAACCTCAAGGACAATAATCCGTCGGCAGCGCCGCCGGCTTCCTCTCTGCACGACAAAGGATGGAACGACACTACAAGTTCGGGATTTCACGGGAAATTCTTGAAAGCGGTCAGCTACGATACCAGGGACTGTCAGCCGTGCCATGGCAAGATTTTGAACGGCGGGACAAGTGATGTCAGCTGCAAAAAATGCCACAACTCGTATCCGCATTTGGCCGGGTGGGTGGATGTGTCTTCTGCCGCATTCCACGGCACTGCCGTTGCCGGACTTCAGTGGAAAATGGACCAATGCAGATCGTGTCACGGACCTGACTACACCGGCGGAACGAGCAGCAAAAGCTGTCTGACGGCCGGATGTCATCAGTCGCGTACCGGTGCGGCGAAGACCCCCGAAATGTGCAACACGTGCCACGGTGACTTCAGAGGCGAAACAACTGACATCGTGTCGTGGGCTCCTCCCAGAACGCTCGCCGGCGACACAGTGGAGTCAGTACGCGGTGTCGGCGCTCATCGCAAGCACCTTGCGGGATCCCTCGGGCGCACAGTGCGATGCCAGGAATGTCATGTCGTCCCGGCGACACTCTATGCACAGGGACATCTTGATTCGAATACGCCGGCTGAAGTTTATATGAGAGATACGATCGCAAATACAGTCACCGCGCATGGAACGCAGGTTCCGCATCCGCTCTACACTTCTTCGACAGGAAGCTGCGCTTCTACATACTGCCACGGGAATTGGACCCGTCGCCGGGCAGATTCTCCATCCCAGGGAATGTTCACGGATTCCGTTATGGCGGGTGCTGCATTCACGCCAAAATGGACCGGCGGTTCTGTTGATGCGGCATGTGGAACAACCTGCCACACCAACCCGCCCAAGGGGCACCTCACAGTCAGCATCACATCATGTGCTTCATGCCATGGTGAAGTGGTTGACGGAACAGGAAAGATTATCGATAAGACGAAACACATTAACGGAAAGATCAACGTCGGAGGTACTGAGCTGAAGTTCTGACCATTCTCCCCATTCTGACGTTTCAAACGAATCCCCGGTCTTCTGGCCGGGGATTTTTTTGTGATGTATGTCCTTGCGCCGTTCTGAAAAATACTTGAAGAAAAGGATAGTTGCTCCGGGGGTCGAAAAACAGAAGATTTGCCACAGAGGTCACAGAGAAACAGATGAGCACACAGAGCAAACTCTTGTTCTGTCTCTTCCACAGGATGACTGCGGTGTCCTGTGAGATTCCCCGGACTGTGGGCTCTGTTGCAAGAGCCTTATTATTTGTTCTCTGTTTTGGCGTTCAGCCGTCTTCGCGCAAAGAGAATGGAAACGGTCAGCAACACAATCCCTAAGGCAAGGAATGAAATGATGCGGTACGTTGCTTCAAGCTGGACGACGCCGATGAGGATGACATAGACGACTGTCAGCAGCACGGTCATCAGCGCCATCAACTGGTAGCGCTGACTGCTCAGCACTCTGTGCATGATGTAGTAGAACAACGCAACTCCCATCCACGAGAAAGGAACATATCCTGTCGGGACGGTATTATACAGCGCATAGGGAAAAATACAAAACGCTGCCGCGAGATAGGAATAACGCATGAGTTCGGTTTTTATTTCCAAGCGATGCTGCTGGGCATTCATGATCCTGGCGCTGAGAAGCGCAATGACGCCGAAATTCAAGCTGATTGTGTTCACAGTTCCTGCGATGGCAAGATAGGCGATGAGCAATAGAAAATAGAATGTGAAATTGGCAACCACGATGAATCGCGACCGGAACATGATCGCCGTGGATACTACGACAATGCTCTGCCATGAGAGCCAGATAAAGACGTCGGGGACTTTGAATTCGGCAATAATCGCTGCACTGAGTGCGACGTAGCCGGTGATGGCATAGATGAAGGTCGAGTATTTGCTCTTCTCCCGCCTCCAAAACACAATCGCGAGCGCTATGAAAAGTGTTGCGGCGAAAAGATTACTGCGCGCGAAGGTGCTTCCGAATGTCAGCGCGGTGGTGAAGAGAAAGAGCCCGTACCCCATCATGCAGTTGAGAATTGAGAGGACGATGGCAAAACCGGATTCCTGCTGCTCCGGCTTCCGGACAAGATTGCCTAGTGAGAAGATGATCGCGTACACCAGGATGAACGCCGCGTGCTCTGCAGGTGTCGTTACAAGTTGAAACGTATTTCCCAGAATCGGATTGTTGATTGCCCAAAGGAAATGCGTGCAGTATCCAGCAAAAATAGCGTAGAGAAGCAGCCCGTTCCATCCCTGTCCTAGTTTCAGCCAAAGGGCCCACGCGGAGAGTGCGGTGATGGCCGCGAAGAATGCGTACGGAGACGCCGCAATAAGCGCGGTCATGTATCCCATCGTCAAACTCATTGCCGACAGATAGATCGACATTCTGCGGAGGGAAAGAACGAGATTGAACAGTGTGACCGCCGACAGGAGGAGCGCAAATGGGACCCTGCTGTCGAGCAGCGGCTCATTCGTAAAGAAATGAAGCCGCAGCGTCGCAAAGTAGAGAAGAGCCATTCCGCTGCCGAAAAAGTATCTTGACATGAGAGCGAATGAATCCTTGAGGAGGCGGGCCGCGAGTATCAGACCTGCCGCCAGGACAAAGCCAATCAGGCTGGGGACGAAAGGGGGGAGTCCCTGGTAGGGAAATGTCAGGAAGAGCGCGATGCCAACGGCGAGCGTTACGATGCCGGCTTTCGCAAACCAGTAGAATCCGATTCTGTATTCAAGAGACTCTTTCTCTTCGGGTACCGGCTCCTCAGCGGAGACAACCTCGGAGGATGGCCGAGGCAACGTCTGTAGATGGAGAGTGTCTTCAATCTGTGAGATCCGTTGTTCGAGATCTTCCAGTCGTTGCAGCAGCTCGGAATTTGCAGATTGCTTCGGAGAATTCTCCACAGTATCCTCAGAAAAATGTTCGTGTTCTTGAAGAAGGCGTCCGGTGGTTTCTGATCTAGCCAAACCGGAGTAGATCTGTGGTCGAAAAGTCGGCCT
>JAPLFO010000136.1:17323-18557 GCA_026390635.1 Ignavibacteriales bacterium | reverse complement strand
GCATTTCAATTCCACTCTGGTTCGACTGAATCCCTTAAAAGGATATTGACCGAGGATCACTTTACGATATTTCAATTCCACTCTGGTTCGACTGAATCCTGCACGTTCCTACGTGGCTTGGCTTATTGGCTTTATTTCAATTCCACTCTGGTTCGACTGAATCCGCCGACCTTGGAGCTTCCCCACATCTCGCCGACATATTTCAATTCCACTCTGGTTCGACTGAATCTGGAGCGTTGATTGTAGAATCCTTCCTTGATCCATGATTTCAATTCCACTCTGGTTCGACTGAATCTTTGCGCGTGATCTCGACGTACGCGCCGACTTCCTTATTTCAATTCCACTCTGGTTCGACTGAATCCAACAATTGTCCCGTCCTCTAATATTGCTCTCCACTATTTCAATTCCACTCTGGTTCGACTGAATCTGTATTCCTGGTTCGTCAAGATCAACCGCTTCAATATTTCAATTCCACTCTGGTTCGACTGAATCATTGAAGTTCAACAATCATTCGTGGCTACGGCTTGAATTTCAATTCCACTCTGGTTCGACTGAATCCAGAACTCAGCTTCTGACCATGCATGGAACTTGTCAATTTCAATTCCACTCTGGTTCGACTGAATCGCAAAGGAATACTTCGTTGTCGCCTATCTCCACTATATTTCAATTCCACTCTGGTTCGACTGAATCTGTTTTTCTGAAATCTGTTATCTGATAATCTGAGGAATTTCAATTCCACTCTGGTTCGACTGAATCTTTGTTAGTCATCACTTCCTCCTTGTCCTTTGGGGTATTTCAATTCCACTCTGGTTCGACTGAATCCGAAAATTTCCACGTTCTTGTCATCCTTCATCCCTGATTTCAATTCCACTCTGGTTCGACTGAATCCGGTCAATGTGGCAAAGGACTTCACGAACTACAAAATTTCAATTCCACTCTGGTTCGACTGAATCCATTTGCTTCGTTCAGCAGGATGACGTTGCGCTTGATTTCAATTCCACTCTGGTTCGACTGAATCCATGACCCTTTCCCCGATAGTCCTTTTCATCTACAACATTTCAATTCCACTCTGGTTCGACTGAATCCGCCGCATCCTCGCCGAATCGGAACAGGTGTGTGAGATTTCAATTCCACTCTGGTTCGACTGAATCTCATCCACTCTTATTGACTTGTCGGCTTGAATCGTCATTTCAATTCCACTCTGGTTCGACTGAATCACTATTTCGCGGCACTA
>JAPLFO010000136.1:0-17238 GCA_026390635.1 Ignavibacteriales bacterium | reverse complement strand
TTCATTTCAATTCCACTCTGGTTCGACTGAATCGAAATATGACCGATCCTGTCGGAGTGATGTATCCGGATTTCAATTCCACTCTGGTTCGACTGAATCTGTGTCAGCGCAGACGGCTATCACACCGGATTCCTAATTTCAATTCCACTCTGGTTCGACTGAATCATTACGCTTTGGTGGAAGATCTTGCTATCAACGATATTTCAATTCCACTCTGGTTCGACTGAATCACAACCGGTGTTGTCGACCAAGGCGCGATCGAAAGCATTTCAATTCCACTCTGGTTCGACTGAATCCCTACTCCGGAACTCCAATGAGCGAGGACGATCGCATTTCAATTCCACTCTGGTTCGACTGAATCGCACCCACCCGCCGCCGTTTGCGTGTTGGTGAAAATATTTCAATTCCACTCTGGTTCGACTGAATCCTGGTCGCGGTCTGTTCTTCCTGTCGCAATTGTTCCATTTCAATTCCACTCTGGTTCGACTGAATCCCACCAAATACCCCTTAAAACATCCCGCTTTTAGCGGATCTCTCGATGCTATAATCGTCAACCGTCATAAGGTAAAAACACAGGGGGGCTGACGACTTTCTACAATATGTTCTCGATTCCCCCTTTCTCTTTTCCCATAGTCTTCTTTTCTACGCGCGATTCGTCTTCAAATTGATAAATAATCACAGAATCGTTCTCGATTTTGATCTTCTTCTTCAATCCAATTTCCATTTCTTTATATTTACCCTCCGTAAGTTCACCTTCAAACACGCTATTCTGAACCCAATTGAGGAATTCTCGCAAATACTTCAACACACGCGTTACTCTCTTTTCCTCGACATCGTAAACCACTATGACAAACATCGATTCCTCGTTTTATTATCAGATCACCACCACGCTCGAAATGCCTTATACTCTTCGCCGGAGGTTATATGCCGCACGAGCTTGTATGCTTCCAACCGAATCAAATGGCGGTACGAGACATTTCGGCCTAATGCACGGTGCTTGATGGTCGTCTTCAACCGCTCATCGTATTCCTTCAAAACAATTTTCCTTCCCGATTCTTCCAAATAACAACAATTCAATTCCGCCTTAAAATGTTTTTCCTGAATCTGCTTGGCATTTAATAACCGAAATATCATCCTATCGGCAATCAACGGCTTAAAGATCTCCGCAAGGTCAAGAGCCAATGAGTATCTTCGTTCACCCGGTCCATGCAGATAACTTACTGTCGGTTCCAAGTGAGTATGATAGATTTCACTCAACACCGTGGAATATACCAAACCGTTAGCGAACGAAATGAGTGCATTGATCGCGTTATCAGGTGGATGCTTCACTCTTTTATCCAGCGCAAATTCCTGCCCAACAATTTGACCCCAACAATTGTAGTAACGGTCACGGATATTACCTTCCACACCCATCAATTCTTTGGTTGTATCAGTGCGTGCAATGCCAACCCGTAGATTCTCTATCTCTTCGATCTCAGATGAAAAATCTATCGACTTCTCTTCCGTTCCTTTCGATGGCTTTGAATAGTATTGTAGGTTTTTGACAATGTTGCATGATGCCGCATCGATGAACTCCCGCGCAATCATCAACCGCCTGTGTGGATCAAGAAACGCCCTCACCTGCTCCACGATGGTAAACCCCGACGGCAAGTAGTCACGTGGAATGAAGCTACCTGCATAATGTCCGTAATAATTAAACAGGTGCAGCGGAATATTATGCTGAGACAGGAAGTTGAAAAACTTGCTGTTGTAATCCATCTCACCAAAACAATAGAACGCTTCAATATCCTGCACAGGCAATGGCTTACGTGTTACCCTTCCGGTATCAGGATTTTTTTCACTCTCTTCCGTAAAGCCGGCAAGAGTCTCTTCATCGATTGCCGGATCTCGGTTCTCTGCTTCAGCAGCTTTGCTATCTTCTTCTTTTTGGGGAACCGGCTCAAAAAAGACCGTGTTATCCTTGCGACGTAACCTGCCTGATGACATTATGTAATACGGTCGTTTCATTCTATACCCAGCAAAGTTCAAAATAACTGCACGTCTTACAAAACCGTCTCGATTTCTTTTCTGGCGCAGATGCGGATGCAACAACTTCTTCGACCTTTTTCATCACTTCGATTATTTCTTCTTCCGTTTGTTCGTTTAACTCTACAGATACCTTTTGTCTTATCTTCGGATAATCAAGTTCTCCTTTCAATCCCGACACTCCTTTTTGCTTTAAATACCACAAATAATACAAGAGCTGCCAGCGATGTGCTTCTTCAAGGCTGTCAGATTTTTTGACCTCATGTAATACACCTCTTTTGCTATCAATCCAATCAATAACGATAGTATCGTCAATTTCTATTTGTCTCTCTTTTCGCGCATAACTCGATTCATCTATGAGTTTACCTAAGAGAACGGTATCAGACGTGTGCTCCATTACCAAGCCATGCGAAAATAACCATAGCTTGCGTTGGCAAATGAAATAGTAATTAATATGTGTTCCCGTTATACTCAGCGGTAGATTTCACTACATGATACTTTATGCTTGTTTTTCATAGTCGAATGCCAAAAGCATTTCCTTCAATCTGTTTTCCGCGTCATCTAACGCATTTGCCGTTCCATGCACTCCTTGGATGTATCCATCACAAGGCAAAGCTATAAACAAATCCGTTCCAACGGTATCGTCAATAATCGGAATTGCACGTGACTTCTCAGTTTCCTCCGAAAGTTTTGCTCGTATGGCGCTGGCCACCTTGTTTGCATTATCACTAATGGTGATAGCAAGCGTTTCCATTAGACTGAATGTGCGCGATTGGTTGCTGGTGATTCTCCAATTGATGATGCCTTTGGCAAGAGCATTAATAATTTCATTTCTTTTCTTTTTGGGACATATTAGACAACTACCGAAAGCATTCTTAGATTCTTTCCAACCATTATCTCGAAGTTCTTTTCCAATATCATCCGTTATTTCACGTTCGTATTTATTCAATGACACGGAAAAAAGCGTACGCATATCTATTGCTATGTCGTATACAAATAATCCCGTAGCTCTTGTGTTATCTTGAATAAAATTCCTGCGTGTAAGAGATATTTTTTTGTCTTTAAGAAACTTATTGATCTCTGCTTCTGATAGTTCTTTTCCGTTTGCATCACGGACTTTTACGGGATGAATATCGGGATTGCTGCTGCGATCAAATGTCAAATTCTCTCTTGCGACACTGGATAAAAGAGGATGTAACGCACGCATCGCGGAGATAGATAATGGACTTCGCCTCTTAACTGGTGTTTCTCCAGCTTGGGCTCTCATCCAACCTCCGAGTAATTGATCCGTATATTTTGGATCACAAGGTGACCATGGTTCCCCCTCACCCAAGCCACCTTTTTCCTTTATTATTTTATTGAATGTTATCGGTGCTTGTTGCTCTCCCAATATTTCCAAGATAGAGTCTAATGCCGAACGCTTAACTTGTTGGCCACTTGAATAAGGAACATACTTCCCAAATTGACTATCATAGTATGTCTTTTGCCCTTCTTGGACACAAAACACTGTATGTTCGGCATGTCGAAGCCCGCGAAGATAAATAAATGGTGCTCCCATGTTGGTTCTCCTGGTTAAAGTTGTTTTTATGCTATCAATTGGGTAATGCATATTTAAAACGCATCAGCGTTACAAAAAGCGGCACATTATCGACTGCAATATTTTCCATTAACTCATGAACAAGAATATTACATACTTCCCCTACCGTTGGCTCTTCTTCTACAAGTTGAGTAAGCCGATCAATCAACTCTTTGCGGTTTCGGGAAGACAAAAGCTCTTTTATTTCGTTATCACGCGTCACGGTTCCCTTCCTTCCTCCTTTTTCATACTCCCGAAACGCGTGAGCGGCTTTTTCAGCCAAACCAAGTAGATCTTTATTGTTAAGCATTGCTATCACCCATAGAATGTAAATTGAATAGTAAATTTGAGATTTTTCATCACCCTTAAATTTGGGCATTTCATTTGAGCCGGATTTACTGGGCATATATGTTTTTCGTAAATCCTTTGGCTCAAATGAGCGGATGCCGATCATGCTGAACCTTTCACACACGATATCGAACCTATACTCTGGCTCATAAATTTGTGCAAGTTCTTTGTTTGATAATATCTTGTTTTTGCCAAACAGCGTGTGATATAGCTCCGACATTTTATGCACTTCCGGCAAAGAACAACGAACGAATCCGATCGTTTTGTTCATTTGCCCAAAGCTATATACATACGCATTCAATGTTTGTTTGGGATAAATCTTGGCAAGTGTTAATAGAACTGTAGTCCAAGATGGACGCTCCATTTTTGCTTCTCCATCCTTTCCCGAACTCACCGGCTGGAAATTAGCCCTCGGTGACTTCGGTTTATAATTCTCACTAAATCTATGTGAAAACCATATACCATTCCAAGTTTCCACTCTATTATCAATCCCCTTGTTTTCATCGACATATTCTCTATACAAGCTCCAGCCTTCTTTAATAGCCTGCAATACTTCTTCGCCATCAAGAAGAATATTTAATCCTCCTGCTAATCCTATTCCAAAGCCTGCACCAATCCAAGAAGCATACATGTCCTCCGCATCAAATGGTAGTGTCAATGATGTGACCTGTCCTGACGTTGTACCTAATAGGTCCGCAGAAGCAAACCCTAAAGCAAAACTCATATCGGGCGAATGGTCCTTTGATTCTGCGAAAGAATTAATCTTCTCAACAATTTCAGTAAAGGCTTTCTGACGTGCTTTTGGATTCTTTGTTTTCTTTTGAGCAATAACTTGAAAAAGCGGTGTGTTTGCAGGACTTTGCAAATATTGTGGATGGTCATAGAACAACGGGAAGTGTTCTTTTTCAAAATATTCTTTTAGAGATAATTTTCTCTTTCTCTCTTTGTTGTATATCTCTAGAAATCGATTACCAATGAACGATGTATACATAGTTATCACCTTCTAGATTATGGTATCAATTTCTTTCCATTCTAATCCTATCGACGGACTATACAATTCGTTATGAACGATAATTGGGCACGTTCCATATTTTGAATATCCATAATTCGTAAACTTGCGGAACCTTGACGTTCGTGGAATCGGTATTTCAAGACTGATTCGTTGTTCGCTGTTTCCCTTTTCATATTGCTCTAAATCTGAATATTGAATCGCTGTTGCTGATTCAATGTTCAATGCTTCCATTAAAACAGAAGAGGGATAATGACAAAGTTCTGTCAAAAGAAACTCATCCTTTTCCCACACTAAATGAGTTTTAATGGAAATCTCTTTGAGAGTTGGAAATACTTCGTCAATCTTCTTTTGCAAATCAAGTTCGTATAATACTTCATTATCCGGCAATTGCGCAAAACTCTGTTCTAGCAACTCTTGTGCATAGGGCAAACATGCTTTGCTCTCTTCAGGCGGTTCAATAACATATACTGGCTTTAGCACCCTGTTCTGAACAGTATCCTCTGTTCTACGCCTGTTGATGCGTCCGAACCGTTGAATGAGACTGTCAAACGGAGCACACTCGGTTATCATCACATCAAAGCTAATGTCCAAACTTACTTCCACTACTTGCGTTGAAACGACAATGCAGGCTTTTGAGGAGCAATCGAATTTTTTCTGAAGTTCTTTTTCCAATTCCGCTCTATCCTGCCGTCGGAATCGACTATGAAGAAGCATTTGAGCCACATAGGGGAACAGTTCACAGAATTCCTTGAAGTGTTTCTGTGCGGCATCCACTCTATTGCAAACGATGAGGACTTTTTTGTTCTCTTGTAGAGCTTGTAGAATAATCTTATGTGTTTCATCAAATGAAGACATCTTATGGACAATGTGCCTATCGAACGTAGCAAGTGTATTGTGAGACAATGACACTGTGTATGTTTCTTTCTTCCCGCCAAGAAGTTGTAATACTTTCTTCTGCAATACTGACGGCATTGTTGCACTACCGACATGAACACGGCAACCTAGTTTTAACAACGCTTTGATGATTTCCAACACCATAGACTGCGCGATCTCGGAGTACGAATGAATTTCATCCAAGATGACATCATTCCCCATAATATCAACAGCAAGCGCTTCAAAACCACGTGTTCCGCAAATCAATGATGCCAATTGATGGGGCGTTAAGACTTTGATTGATGCACCGACTTTGTCTTGCAAAACCTTTTCTTCATACGACTCGCCTCCTTTTACTACCAATCTTGACGATGCATGAAGCACTCGAATTTCGGCTTGATTCGGAAGTTGCTGCCGAAACCGTTCGTACATAGCATTGATAGACGCTTGAAAGGGTAAAGTATAAAAGACTCTGCCACCACAGCGGCGCATCAGAAAATCAGTTTTTCCTGATCCCGTTGGTGCAACAACAAGTGTATGCGGTCTCTTATCGTCCGCAGAAAGAAGGGATAATGGGAATAGAGTATTCGATCGATTATCAAACGCTGAAAGATCAGGAGTTTGGAAAATTGTTGAAAGATGGGCATCTGTTTTTTCGCTTAAAGCAGATGCAAAATGGTCTGCACCGACGAGCACGCCTTTCCACTTCGACCAACCAAGTGATTTGTTCGAGCAATATTCAATAGTATACTGATATGCCCACAATGCCTCATCTTTCGAAATGCTTCGCGTAGAGATGCCAACATCGGACAAGATAGCAAGAGCTACTGACGACCATTCTTCCCAAGGATCAACATGCCGGTCAAATATCTCATCACTTCCTTCCATATTTTCTAGATCTAAGATTCCCTGTTCACGCGCATCCTGCCGAATCGAACGATGATGAGCAATAATCATATCAATAAGCGCATTCCAATCTTTTTTCGGGAATAACGGAAGGAATAAAACTGATGCAATTTCATGTCGGAAAGTAATGCCATAGTTATCGTTTCTATTACTTACCAACTTTCGCTGAAAATCGGGATGCGCTTTGCCAATATCATGTAGAAGCCCTCCAAGCCGTGCCAGCCTTTTATCCAAGCATGCCGACTCGGCTACTCTTTCTGCCACAGAAGCAACGTGACGTAAATGATCGGCCAAAAGTGTTCT
The DNA here is from genome assembly GCA_026390635.1 of Ignavibacteriales bacterium. Classification (GTDB taxonomy): domain Bacteria; phylum Bacteroidota; class Ignavibacteria; order UBA10030; family UBA8401; genus JAPLFO01. The sequence goes on along the minus strand of JAPLFO010000136.1, from coordinate 10,195 downwards.
ACCATTGTTCACACTTTTAGCGTATATGTCTTGAAGCGGATTCATCGAGAAGATACCTGTGATGTTAACGGATTATTGCCGACAATATGAAGCCATCCATACATTGGGTTGCTTTTTTCGAAACGATTATAGCCGACAATGAAGGATTGCTTAGTTTTTCCAAAACGTAATTCGAATCCGTTAAAACCATTATCCGGTTCGTCAAATTCTTCTTCGTTTATTTTTAAGATGTGTTCACTTGTCAGAAATTCGGCAGGCAGCAGAACATCTTCATTGCGGCACAAACAAATGTGTTGTTGGGTTGCCCGTTCGGCAAATTCAATTTTGGAAAAAGCTAGGTAAAGAATCGGATTCAGCAGGACACCACGTATTAATATTGATCGTGGCCTATCTATAACAGTAATATTTTCTCTCTTTTTGACGGTAATACTTACACCTCGCGGTTGCGTTTGTTCCTGTTGTTTTGATATCCCGGTGTATGTCAATCGATGGCGCAGAATGCGTGGTTCGTATTTTTCTTGTTCAAGTAATTCTGGAAACAGTTTCTTTTCTATTCCTTCAATTATCGAGGGTGTCAGAAAGTTTTGGCTATAGGTTTCACTATCCCTTACAGATGTCCACGGTTTAATGAAACCGAATGGGCCGATATATTTAACGATATAAATCATTTCTGTTCCCTTTCTATTAACAAAGCGCTCCAAAACCGCTTCCCGTTGAATGCCCGACTCCAACTTCCCAAGCAAATGCGACCGCCTCTGGCGTCCCTTCTATTATTACAGGGCAAACACTCGCTCTATTTTGAATGCCCTTAATTGTAACAAGCCGTGTTTTACTCTTTTCGTATGTCCTGTCAAAGAATAATCTTAACCCTTTGTTATCTATTCCAGCTTTTTCCAATTTTGTTTTGAGCGTTGCTGTCAACACATCATCAACTCCAGAATCAGAAAACAAGAGATGCTTTATTCCTTGACCATCATATTTTTTTACAAGAACAGGCGTAGCAGCTAAAAATCTTTGGCGTTCGCCGAATTTTGGTGTATCCACCATTTGAACGTCGGTAATTCTCATGTCGCAACATACGTTTGGTTCAGAAAGAAGACCCCGCATAACCTTTCTTGCCAGTTCCTCATTCCAGCAACTGATAAACCATTTTGCTCCTTGATGGAAATTAAGCATGTCTTTTTCTTTTTTCCCTCCTGAAAGCCAGCTAAGAGAATAAAGACTGATGTCGTCATGGATATCATTTGGGCCAAGCCATTTGTGAAAGGCACCGATCAAAAAATGCTGATACTCGAAAGGTACAGGTTCGATATTCGGTGTTAAATTAAAATAGAGTCGCATCTTTATTCTCTCCTATCCTAATTTTGTGGCAAATGCCGTTACGATTCCATGAAAACATTTCTGAATGGAAACAAAAATACCCGCTCAGCCTCTCACAATCGTCGGCTTGACGGGCACAACTCCCCAGTTGTGTTGTTTTTCCCACACATAGTGCAGACAATGTAGCCGAAAGCGCCTGCAATATCAACTTCGAGCACTTGTTTGACGACAAATGTTTCGAGTTGCGGCCCGGAACACGGAAAAACTCACGAGATGCGCACAATTTCATCCAAAATCTCCAGCATTGCACTGCTTTCGTCATGAAATCGTGCACTTGGAGCAAGATTCGCGATAAATCCTCCGAAATGCATGCTGATTCGGGCATTCAAAATCCCCAACTCATTGACAAATAATTACTTGGCCATATGACAATCGTGTCATGAATCGGTAATGAATTTTGACAGTTGTGTCATGATTTGCCGACGGATTTTGACACTTGAACAACGGATTTTCATTCTTGGGTCACCGTTTTCGACTGTTCGATGATAAATTTTCCCAAAAAAATATTGCCGGAACACTTACCGACAACAAAAAACGAAGTGAGCCCGAGAAAAAAAATCCAAAAAAAAACATAGAAACGCGATGCCGACCAGGATTCGAGATGCCGGTCTGTCTTTTCATCGAAGTAGAAGCATCGCCGGGACTCACGTACCGGTACTCGGCGTTGAGTCTCTTTTTAAAAGAACGGCACCTCGGTCGGCGGCGTAAAGAAAGCGCTCGCGCACTTTCTTCTTTCCGTCTACAAGTAGTCGGCGGCTCTGTCTTGCAAAATGATTGATCGAATCCATCCTTTTTTTAAGATTGCGTCCGAGATCATTTTATATTCTCTTGACATTGAGAGACAGAAACCATTATTTTGTACTGTCTGAATTCAGCTCTTTTGATTTATGCCAAAGATGCAAAATATCTGAAGGATTGGATGAAAATTCGGGAGATCATCAAACTGATTGAAACTGATGGCTGGTATTTGGCTGTTACAAAAGGAGGCCATCGCCAGTATAAGCATCCTTTCAAAACCGGACGAGTAACCATCGCAGGCCATCCGAACGATGATCTGGCACCGGGAACGCTTAACAGCATTTTTAAGCAGGCGCAGGTGGAGAGACCTCAACGAAACAAGAAAGGCACGAAATAATATGCATCATTTTCTTATCGTGATCGAAAAAGCAAAGAATAGCTATTCCGCCTATTCCCCCGATTTGCCGGGCTGCATTGCCACAGGCAAAACACGTGAGTTGGCCACACAAAACATGTATGAGGCGATAGAGCTTCATGTGCAGGGATTACGCGAGGATAAACTTCCCGTCCCCAAATCTCGTTCCTATGCAGAATATCTTGCGGTTTCTGCGTAAGCTCGGCCATCGCTTCCTATATATCCATTCCCTCCGGGTGTGCGTCGAGAGTTGTGATTCAATGACCCGCCCCTCGCAATGATCCTTAGCCACATTGTTTACGTCAGAAGTTGTTACTATAAGCCCCGGACATTCATCATCCGGGGCTTTTTGCTGCTGCCTTCGCCAGCCATCCACCGTACAATCCGATAGGATTTACAGCTGGTGCGGGTCTGGAGCGCAAGTTTTCACGCGCACTCTTTGCATAATGCTTGCCGCACGAATTTGGGCTGTGGAACATTATCAAGAGATAGAACAATAATTCCATACCGCTACTGCTTGCTGACCAGGATGGTGTTGCGTGCTAAAGAACAGCCTTGCCGACAAGCTCATAGAGAATTGAGTATCATCTTCAGCCTCTTCTTCGGCTTGTCAAATTTAACCGGCGAGGGATCGAAATACTCAGCATCATAGTCTCCGCCGAACCATTCCACCATTTCCTTGTACGCTTCGCCCTTCTTCTTTCTCATGGTTTCACAGAATTCCGCATAGCCTGGGATTCCTCCGCAATCTTCCGGAGGACAAGCGCGTTTTCCGTCAATGCATTGTGGCGCTTTTGTTTCGTCTTCTATCATTTTTTCCAACTCAACTTCATGAACCCAACCATCGCCAAAATCATATTCATACTTTATTTTGGTTCCTATTGTATGAAAGTGCTTCTGAATCTTCACCTCCCACCCCGGTTTGAATTTATTCCCGTCAACCATCTCATAGCGGTCGGGAATTCCTATTTCAAGGCCACGGCTTATCTTAAAAACATGGAGATGAGTATCCGTCCAGCCGAATGAATCTTGTATCGCAACATGAAGATCCCAGAAGGAATAGTTTTCAGGAACGACTATCCGCCTCCAAATGGGTGGTGTAATTCCCTGAAGTGCTATTTTGAATTGCATACCATGCATATCGATCCACCTTTCTTTGCAGTCCCTGTTGTAGTAATGATACAACTTCTATGTCCCGGCTGAATGCGGTGCATTACGGTGTATTATGCAATCACCATCAAGCCTGGACAATAAAAGCCCTCTCCGATTTTGGTATAAGAAGTTGTTGAACCCAATATAATCATTCACCTCTGCAATGTCAGGAGCTGCTATGCCGCGATTATCACGAGTTGAATTCTCCAAAGAGTTTCAGAGGCACTTCAATATCCATCTGCGGCCAGAATGGATCGATGGACTGATGACGGCGTTGCAATCGGGGATGAGGATCTGTTTTGACGTGGTGAAGTTCGACGTTTATCTCCACCAACAATTCGGTGAATATGAAGAGCGGGGCAAAAACATGTCTGACATTATCGAAGAGAAATTCGGTGCCTCAGCCAGAAAACTAGTTGAGGAGCATCTATGAAAGGAGTTTGAATGAAATACCATTCCCGCACAATCTCATGGCGCTTTCGCGAATCAAGCGAACTGCCTGAGTTGAAAGAAAAGCCTTCCGTTACCATCCGCACACCTTCCGACCTGCATGACAACTACCACTCACTATTCGACAATCAAGTCCGTGAACGCTTCATGGTGTTTTGGCTCAATAGCGCTAACAAGGTTGTTGGGTTTGAAATCATCACGGAAGGGCTGCTCAATAGTAGTTTAGCTCATCCCCGCGAAGTTTTCCGTGGTGCAATAATTGCTACGGCTGCGAGCATCATCGTGGCACACAACCACCCTTCGGGCAACGCGGAGCCGAGTGGTGAGGATGTTGCCATGACGAAGCAGATCGTGGAAGCCGGCAAGATCATTGGAATCAATGTGCATGACCATATCATATTCGCCGGCAATACGTTCACGTCTTTTGCTGAAAGGGGTCTGCTCTAAAATATGGTATAAGAATAGGTAGCTGTTACATGCCTATTCACTCATGAACAATTCTAGGAGAATCAATATGCAAATAGATCGCAAATACAAGATCGAGAAATGCGTTTCCACCGATACCACCCGTGCAAACATGACGAACATATTCGTCACGAAGCGCCACGCAATGGCAACCAACGGACATATGCTGGCAATTGTCCCGGTCACATCTGAATCAGAAGATACCAAAGGCTGGCTCACACCTGCAGCACTCACACAGGCGCGCAAGGTGACACCCAAATCCGCTGGAGATGTCGTCATCTCGCTCAACGGCGCACAAGTGCTGATCGACGGTACAAGCCTGGTGCGGCCAACGGAAGAGACACCGCCGAAGATCGTTCATATTCTCCGACAAGCGCACCAAGACAGGAAGTTCAAGATAGGATTGGACGCGGCAAAGCTGAAAGCCTTGGCAGATGCTCTCGGAAGCGACGAACTGATCTTGGACTTCGGGTCTCAGAAGGCGGCTATATTAGTCACGCCTCTCAACTCCGAGACGGGCACAATGGGGCTGCTGATGCCTCTTCGTACCGATAACAGATGAAACAAATCATTCACAAGGAGAAATATCATGGCACACAATCTTGAGCTTGACCAATCCGGTCAGGCTTCTATGTTTTATTCGGGAGAAGTTCCCTGGCATCAGCTGGGACGTCGGCTCAACAAGCCCGCAACAGCCGGTGAAGCTATGCAGGCAGCCCGTCTGGACTACACCGTGGTGAAGCGTCCGCTGAAAGCAATCATCAATGGCAGACAACATGCAGACGTTCCGAACGCATTCGCGACCGTTCGGATGGATACCAATCAGGTGCTCGGCGTGGTTGGCAGTCGATACGAACCTGTTCAGAATAAGGATGCTTTCAATTTCTTCGATCCGCTCGTTGACCGCGATGAAGCGATCTATCATACAGCAGGTGTCTTGGGTTGCGGTGAGAAGATCTGGCTGCTGGCGAAACTGCCGGACTACATCCGGGTCGGCAAGAAAGGTGATCCGATTGAAAAGTTTGTGCTGCTCTACAATTCACACGATGGCAGCAGCCACATCCGGGTCAAGATGACTCCTATTCGCGTGGTCTGCAACAACACGCTTACCTGTGCGTTGCAGGGCACCGAAGCAGAAGTCCGCATCAAGCATACTCAATCGGCCGGCGAGAAGCTGCAGGAAGCTCACAAGATACTGGAGCTGTATAACGGGCTGTATCAACAGCTTGATTACATCTTCAACCGCATGAGTTTGAGGAAGGTCACTGGTCAGCAATTGCTGGAGTATGTGAAGACACTCATTCCGGATAATCCGGAAGCCGAATCGAACACGCGCACGGAGAACACCCGCAGCCATATCATCCGGTTGCACGACGATACTGCTGAAGCAGCGATGCACAAAGGATCTCTCTTTGGCGCATATAATGCTGTGACAGAGCTGGTTGACCATTATGGTCAGTCGAACCCGAGCAAACAGCTGAAGAGCATGTGGTTTGGCGGTTCAGGTGAACAGCTCAAACGACGGGCATATGAGCTTGCGGAATCAATGCTTTGATCTAATCCAATTCCGCTTCTCCCATCTGATACACAGAACAATCCAACCTGGCTGTGATAACAAGATCGGAGGAGCGGTTTCTATTTTCCCACAAATTAAGAAAGGACATTTATGAACGCTATTCGTTTGGAGTGTACAACTGGTGGGCACAACAAGTTCTATGAATTCCACAGCCTTCAGGACAACGGCCGCTTCACCGTCAAAGGGCTCTATGGAGCCATCGGTCAGGCTCCGAAAGAAACCGTTATCTACGATGGTGACAGCAGAACTGACGCTGAGAAAGAATTCGACAAGAAGCTGGCAGAGAAGCGAAAGAAGGGGTATGTCGTTGTATCTCAGAACGGCAAATCCGCTCCGGCAAGTGCAGAAAAAAAAAGACCGATCTTCCCATTATCTGGGCGATGAATGCACAAGGAGTGAAGGATGAAGAGCACCTTGAAGAATTGCTGCGCAATGATAACTACATCGTTCAGGTCAAATTGGATGGTATGCGAGCTGTTGTCCACATAACGCACACTGGACTGAGGATTTTTTCCAGATCCGCTGGCGTTGCAGACCCTACTCGCCCGCTAGAGAAGACTTCATCCCTTCCTCATCTTGCAGACCTCAAATTCCCTGCCTTGGTAGGAACAATACTGGACGCTGAGATACTCATTCCGGGGAAAGACTCTGCCGAATTGGCCGGGACTGTCCACAGGAAAGAGCTGGATGACGACAATGCCAGGGTGAGAGTATTCATCTTCGATTGTCTCCGGCTATGCGGAAAAGATCTCTGCGGTCAAACTCTTCGATCCCGACTGGATAGTCTCGCTAAGATATCACATCTCCTGCAATCGGATTACATGACGGTTCTTCCCTTCGCTCAAACGACAGTTCAGAAGAAAACCCTCTATGATCGGATCATCGCATCTGGTGGAGAAGGTGTCATGCTCAAGAATCTGAATGCCACATATCTTGAGGGTGGACGACCATCGAATAACTGGTTCAAGGCAAAGAAGTCTGCCACATTTGACTGCGTTGTCATTGGATTCACGACCGGCAAAGGTAAATATAATACTCAGATTGGTGCTCTCAGATTCGGCCAGTATGTAGATGGAACACTTGTCGAACTCGGGCAGGCATCGGGCATGTCGGACCGGGAACGGATGGTATTCTCCTTATCTCCTGATGAATACATCGGGAAGGTCGTCACGATCAAGGGCATGGAGAGGCTCAAATCCGGCGCCGTTCGACATCCTCAGTTTGCAGGATTGCGCTCAGATAAGCACGCTACAGAATGCACTTGGTATCGAGGTGAACAATAATCAACAGAAAGGAACGCGTATGGACAAGAGATGGAAAATCGTTCTGATTGTTGCCGGAGCAGTAGCCGGTGCGATCAGAAAAATAATTGAAATCATTCATCCGAAATAGGGAGACTGTATGGAAAACCAAACACCATCCTGGCTGCAGGAGCTCTTGGATCAGAGTGAAGCAGTAGAAGAGAAGCGCGCCCTGGATATGAACAAGATTCTCGCTGATCGGGCACTTGCTGCGATTTCAGCGCTTGAGGCTAAGGTCAATGAAGTGAATGCCATCGCAGAACAGGAAGTTACGCTGATCTCAAGCTGGCAGGAATCCGAAATCGTGAAGCTTCAGAAGAAGATCGATTGGCTTGCTTGGAATCTGGAAGGCTTCATGAAATCAACCGGCGAGAAAACACTCACACTCCCCCACGGCCAGCTCAAACTTCGAATGGGACGAGACAAAGTTGAAGTCGTGGACTTCGACAAGTTCCTGCCTGTCGGTAAACGGCTGGGATTGCTCCGTCACATTCCAGAAAAGGATGAACCGGATCTTGTCGCAATTGCTGCCTTCGTCAAGCTGAATGGCAAGCCTCCGGTTGGAATAGCACTCACGCCGGCACAATCCAAGTTCTCTTACAAAACACAAGGAGCTACAAATGGCACAAACAGCAACACAGAACAATGGGAACCGTCCGAAGTTGGAGCTTCCTCCAAACCAGCCGGTCAAGTTAAAGCTGCTTAAAGAGAGACCGTTCACCGGGGAGAACTCACGCGGCAAGTATTATCTGTATTCAGTCGTGGATTCAGATGGGATTGAGTTGGCATACTTTGCCAGTGAGGAGATTCACAACTTGATTCAGGAGAACAAATTGAAGTCTGGTGCGGAGATCCAGCTGACGAAGAAAGGCAAGGCGGTGGAGTTTGCGATTATCGGGCAAGCGATTCCTGAAGTACCTCTCTCCCCCGACACAGATAACTTGAAGGTGTTGATTCCGGTCGAAAAGCGCACAAGATTCCGCGGAAAATTGCACACCCCATTTAGTTAGATTTGGCTATCTGTTTCATGCGGTAGCTCTTTCCATTGATAAGAAAATGATGTGAATGATGCAAGAGGCGGTCAAGAATAGCTGCAGCGACAATATCGTCGCTGAAGATCTCGCCCCATTGATCGAAAGGCTTGTTGGAAGTAACGATGATGGATCCTCGTTCGTATCGTTTTGAGATGAGTTGAAAAAAGAGCTTAGCGGTTTGCTTCGAGAGCGAGAGATATCCGAGCTCGTCGATGATCAGCAGGTCAACGCGGCTGAGTTGATCAAGCAGAGCGTTTAATCGACCAGAGACTTCCGCTGTGGCAAGATTTTGCGTGAGTTGGTCTGCAGTGAAGAAGAGAACACGCTTTCTCGCTTGTATGGCTTTTACGCCGATGCTGATAGCAAGATGTGTTTTACCCACACCGGGTGCGCCAATGAGAAGTATGTTTTTGGTCTCTGCGAGAAAATTGAGCGAGGCAAGTTCACGAATGAGTTGTTCGTTAATTTTTGGTTGGTATGAGAAATCAAATTCCTCGAGTCTCTTGACTTGGGGAAAAGCAGCAAGTTGCATTTTGCGATTGACCGAACGCTCGATCTTCGAGAGCACTTGCTGTTCCAGCAGGCGTAAGAGATAATCTTGATAGCTGAGTTTTGTGTTGGCTGCGTTCTCGGCTTCCTGACGATATATCTCGCTGATGCGATGCAGAGAAAGAGTTTTCAAATAGGTGTCGATGTGAGAGGTTTCCATGGTAGAGTTCCCTAATACATTCATTGTGCTTGTTGGTCTGCCAAGTTTAGCAGGAGTTGGTAGTCTGCGAGGTTGCATGATACGTCGGTTAATGGGAGTTGTTGGTTGAGATTGACCCGGGAGACTTCTGTTGTGTGCTTGCAATGTTTTTCAAGAACACCTTTGATGAATGTCGCCGTGAAGACATTGTATTCCAGCGACAGATCAAGTGCTCTGCAGAAATCAGCGGGGAGATACATTTTTGCAATCTCCAGTATCTGAAAGAGATGCCGACGTGAATTGAGCCGCTTCTGTGCGTGGAGTTTTTCGAGAAACAATTCATAGGCGGGAAATGATTCAATGAATGTGACACGCAGGCGGTCAAAGCTGGTTTCGGCGTTAGGATTAACGCGATAATGCGATTTTTCAATGATTATTGCTCCCTTTTTCATCGAAAGCCTGTGCGTCGCAATACAGACATTTGCCTGAGAATACAGTTCCAGGAAAAATCCTCTGGAGACACGCAGCCAAATATATTTTCCGGCAAACATCCAGGGGACGCTGTAGCGGCTGCCGTTGAAGGAAAGAAGACAATCTTGCGTCACCTTGCGCATCTCTTCCTTTACACCGACATAACGCGTTGAGGGCAGAGCAGAAAAAGCTTCACGGTCCTTCTCGATCAACTCTGCGGGCGTGGTTTTGATCGTTGCATGAAGCCGGGTATTGACCTTCTGTTGAAATACTTTCAGCTTGGAAATAAAGTCTTCAAAGCTTTCAAAAGAACTTCCGGCAATGAAATGTGTTTCAAGGTATTCAAACGGTTTTTCAACTTTTCCCTTGCTCCACGGATGTCCGGGTAATGAGCGGGAAGGTTCGTATCCGTAATGGCCACAGAACTGGAGATAGCGTTCGTTCCAACAAAAATTATTACGCGACGGATTCGTGACAAACACTTTTGCATTGTCGCTTTGGATCCGCTCGGGGACACCGCCTGAC
>JAPLFO010000170.1 GCA_026390635.1 Ignavibacteriales bacterium | reverse complement strand
GATTTTCGAACTATACAGAATGCAGTTTTCGAACCGACGGAATCGGAACGTTTAGGGGGCGGGAGAATGCGCAACCGTTTCTCGGATCCGTCGGCATTCTCGAGCGTGCGGAAGAAACAAAACTCGAAATGCTCGTCCCGGCATGGAAGGTCACCTCTGTCGTTCGCGCCATGCGTGGAGTTCATCCCTATGAAGAGGTTGCGTACGATGTTGTTCCCCTTGAAAACTCCGCCCCTGACTTCGGACTGGGAATCATCGGAACACTTCCGAACGCGATGACTGGCAAGCAGTTTCTGTCATTCGTCAAAAAGTCTCTCGGTGCAACAATGCTCCGCGTCGTCGGAGATCTCACCGCACACGTCAAGACGGTGGCGGCCTGCGGCGGTTCCGGTGCGGAGTTCATCGAAGAAGCCGCACGCAAGGGCGCCGATGCCTATGTCACCGGTGACCTGAAATATCATGCGATGCAGGACGTCCCCCCCCGTCTGCTTCTCATTGATGCAGGACACTACGAAACAGAGCGTCATGTATTGCCTCATCTCCACAAGAAACTGCAGCACCTGGCGAAAGCCACAAAGAGCTCGACACATGTTTTTGTAACAACTCAAAAGACCAATACGATAGCGATTATTTGAACGAAGGAGATCACAGTGGAAGAAACATTACACCTACTTTACAAATTGCAAAAAGTCGACAGCGGGCTCGATGAACTCAACGAAATGAAGGGCAACCTTCCGGAAGCAGTCAACACGCTTCGGACGGAACTTGACTCGGTCACCCAAGCGCTCGCAACGCAGGAACAGTTGATGACGGATTCCATCAAGGCACGTGAGAAAGCCGATCTCGACATCCATGATTTCAGCGACAAACTGGAACGCTACAAGAAGCAGCAGTATGAAGTCCGGTCGAACAAAGAATACGATGCCATCACAAAAGAAATCGATTTCGCGCAACAATCGATTGTCGAGCTCGAAAAGCAGTTCATTATTTTCGAAAATGCGATGAGCGCCGCAAAAACCGAGATCGAAACGCTCAAAGTCAAAATTGAAGAAACACAGAAGATCCTCGAAGAAAAAGAGACAGAACTTGCTGCTGTATCGAAAGAAAATGAGGATGAGGAATTGCAGCTGCGGCATGAGCGCGAAAAAATCGTTGTGCGTTTGAAGAAGGAAACGCTCGCGCGATACGACAGGATTCGCACGGCACGCGACGGAAAAGCAGTCGTTGTTGTTCGCAAGATCTCCTGCGGCGGATATCACAACCGGATTCCTCCCCAGCGCCGGCTCGAGCTCAGGACATCGGTCAAGATGTCACCTGCGAACATTGTGGACGGATTATCATACCGACCGATGTTGTTGAAGCCAACGCATGACTGTACGGGCATTTACCGACGGGGCATCCCGGGGAAATCCCGGTAGGAGCGGGATCGGGTACATCGTTTACGGAGAAGACGGCGCAACCATTACCAGCGGATGTGACTTTATCGGCAACGGCACGAACAACATCGCGGAATACACTGCCTTGATCACTTGTCTTCGCGCGATTCTTGCATTTCCGGAGAAGCCTGATCGCGTCGTCGTGCATGCCGACAGCGAACTGATGGTTCGCCAACTCAATGGAGTCTACCGGGTGAAGGACGAAAAGATGAAAAAACTCCATCGGGAAGTCCAGGAACTTCTCCGCTCGGCTCCGTTCAAGGCTACATTTACGCACGTCCCGCGCTCTCAAAACAAAGAGGCCGACGGGCTGGCCAACCAGGCCATCGATGAAGGACATCCGGACCGCATGCTGTCGTGACAGCGTCCGGGTCGGGAGCCCTCACCATACAAGTTTAGTTCATCATCTACTCATCACTGCTGGCGCAATCGTCACTCATCATTAGCTAACGGGTGCCGGGTGTATGTCAGGCAATCGCGTTCGTCCGCTTCGTCGGATGAAGGAGGAAAGTCCGAACTCCGATCTGCAGGTTCTGCAGATTGGGCACGGTGCTGGATAACGTCCAGGAAGAGCAATCTTACGGAAAGTGTCACAGAAAAGATACCGTCCCGCCATGCGGGATAAGGGTGAAAAGGTGCGGGATGCAATCAAGCGTCCTTAATGTAAGAGCGCACCGCGCCGCCAGCGATGGCGGCGGCAGGACAAACCCCACCGGGAGCAAGGCCGCATAGGTTTCGCGCTCCGGGTCGGCCTGTAAGGCTGACGCGGAGGCAGAGATGCCCACTCAATTCCGCCTCGGCGGACACGAAACGGGTAGGCTGCTTCAGTCCGTCCGAAAGGACGGTACGAGATAAATGATTGCCTCTCCTGCGCTTCGGCGCGGGAAAGACAGAATTCGGCTTATCGACATACTTCCGGCTCCGTTAGCTTTCACGCGCGCCACTGAGATGATAGATGCTTTTTCATAGTAGGTCAAGGGATTGTATTCCCTCAGCCCAAAGGAGAAGGCATTGACTCCCGTAAAAGAATACCGTTGGAGAACCATCGATCCCCCCGACGCCCAAATCGTCGCGTCACTATCACAATCACTCTCAATCGCACCGTCCCTTGCGTCGGTGTTGGTCAACCGCGGCATCAATGAATTTGAAAAGGCACGCCGCTACTTCCGGCCAACAATTGATCAATTGCACGATCCATTCCTTATGGACGGCATGTATCAGGCCGTGGACCGTCTGCTTGCCGCACGCACCAAGGGAGAGCAGGTGCTTGTCTACGGGGACTATGACGTCGATGGCACGAACGGCGCGAGCATGCTCTACTTGTTTTTCCGCGAAATCGGATGCAAGGTCACTTACTACATTCCCGACCGCATTAAAGAAGGATATGGAATTTCGCGCAACGGGATCGACAAAGCAAAAGAGCTCAACGTAACGCTCCTGGTGGCGATAGACTGCGGCATTACGGCAATAGATCAGGTGGAGTACGCCCGTTCGCTCGGAATCGAAGTTATTATTTGCGATCACCATGAACCGTCCGACGTGATTCCGAATGCCGTCGCGGTGCTCGATCCTCTCAAACCCGGATGTTCCTATCCGTTCAAGAGCTTGTGCGGCTGCGGCGTGGGATTCAAATTTGTACAGGCGCTTTCCCGTACCCTCGGCAACAAAGTAGACGTTGAACAATATCTCGATTTCGTCGCCCTTGCAACCACCGCCGATATTGTCCCGTTGATTGACGAGAACCGCGTTCTGGTGAAACTCGGCCTCGAACTAATCAACAACAAACCCCGGCCCGGGATCCGTGCACTCACCGAAAGCGCCGGTATGGACATCGGAACCATGACAACCGGGCAGGTGGTGTTTGTGATGGCACCGCGCATCAATGCCGTCGGACGCCTGGGAGACGCAACGCGCGCCGTCGAACTGCTTGTAAGCGACGACTACGAAAGCTCGATCGAGTTTGCGCGGGTGTTGGAAAGCGAGAATCATGAACGCCGCCGCATCGACGAAGACGTATTCATTGAAGCGCAGCGCCTCGTGGAAAATTTTCTCGACATCGAAAGTGACGGTGCCATCATTCTCCATCAGGAACAATGGCATCCGGGTGTTGTCGGAATTGTCGCGTCACGCATGGTGGAAAAGTACTACCGCCCTGCGATCATGATGACTACCGTTGACGGCGTCGCGAAGGGTTCGGCCCGCAGCATCTCCGGCTTCAATATCTATCAGGCGCTCAAGCGTTGCGAGGACAAGCTCCTGCAATTCGGCGGTCACAAGTATGCCGCCGGATTGACGCTGGAGGTTGATCGCGTTCCCGAGTTTAAAGAGGCATTCAATGCCATAGTGAAAGAACTTCTGACAGAAGATCTCCTGACGCCGGAAATCGGCATTGACGCGGAAATCGATTTGAGTGAATTGACACCGAAATATCTTCGGCTTCTCAACCAGTTCGCTCCATTCGGCCCGATGAACATGCGCCCGGTATTTCTTGCACGCCAGGTGCAGCTCGCGAGCCAGCCGCGCATCGTCGGCAAAAACCACTTGCGGATGAAAATGCGAAAGAATGGAACGACGTTCGACGGCATCGGGTTCAATCTCGGACATTTGTTCGAACGGGCCAAAGCATCGTCGAATGGAATGGATATTGTCTTCTCAGTGGATGAAAACAACTTCTCCGGCATTCAACTGCCGCAGCTGAAAATCAAAGACCTGAAATAACGCATACTCTAGAGGAGGCTCCCCATGTCCGGTCATTCCAAATGGGCAACAATCAAGAGGAAAAAGGCAGTTACTGATTCACGCCGCGGCAAAGTCTTCACGCAGGTGATCAAAGAAATCACCATCGCGGCCAAACTCGGCGGCGGCGATCCGGCAGGCAATCCGCGCCTGCGTCTAGCCATCGACAAGGCAAAGGCCTGCAACATGCCGGCCGATAATGTAAAGCGCGGCATCCAAAAAGGCACGGGAGAACTTCCCGGCGTCAACTACGAAGATATGACCTATGAGGGATACGGTCCCGGCGGCGTCGCACTGATCATCGAGTCCGTGACAGATAACAAGAACCGCACCGTTTCGGAATTGCGACATATTCTCGAACGCAATGGCGGCAAACTCGCCGCGTCAAATTCTGTTGCCTATATGTTTCACAGACACGGCACCGTCCGCGCGACAAAAGGAAATGTCTCCGAAGACGATATGCTTGCAATCGTGCTGGACGCCGGTGCGGACGACATGAAGGTTGAGCATGACCACTATGAAATTATTACGGCACCGGATGCGTTTGAAGCAGTGAAGAAAGCCGTCGAAGCAAAGGGTATCCACATCGAGGAAGCGGAACTCCATATGGCTCCGGAAAACACGGTGAAGGTGGAAGGACACGATGCGGAACGAGTGATGAAACTGGTCGAGGCACTCGAAGATCACGACGATGTCCAGAACGTCTACGCCAATTTCGATATCGACGAAAAGGTCCTGGCGAGCTTTGGCAACGAATGAACTGATCATCATCGGCATTGATCCCGGAACGTTGACCACGGGATACGGAATCATCAAGAAACGGGGCGTCGCGATCTCGTTCCTTGATGCGGGGGCAATTCGAAATCCTGCCTCCGACTCGATGCCACTCCGACTGAAACATATTTACACAGAGCTCTGCCGCGTCATCGAACAGTGGCGTCCGGATGAATTCGCCATCGAGACTGCCTTCTACAGTAAGAATGCGCAATCGGCACTGAAGATCGGACATGCTCGCGGCGTTGCGATTCTGGCGGGTGTCCTCCACGAAATTCCTGTGTCCGAGTATTCTCCCCGCGAAATAAAAAAATCCGTGACCGGTTCGGGCGCGGCTTCCAAAATTCAAGTACAGTTTATGATCATGAATCTTCTTGGCATGTCGGCAAAGCCGAAACAGCTCGACGTCTCCGATGCTCTCGCAACGGCGCTGTGTCACGCTCATCGAATTGGCAAACCCCGCGGCGGGTTTCACGACTGGAAATCCTTCGTCGACGCTCATCCGGAACGAATCATCTCGTCTTCACGAAAAACCAAACGGACATGATAGCACACATCACCGGCACGTTGCAGCGGACGTCGCCAACCGCAGTGGTCATCGACGTCCAGGGAGTAGGATACAACGTATTGATTCCCCTTTCCACCTTTGAGACTCTCGGCGCTTCCGGTTCTTCCGTCACCCTTCTGACGCACCTGCACGTCCGCGAGGATGCGATGATGCTCTTCGGTTTTGCGACCGATGCGGAGAGAATTATGTTCCGCCTTCTCCTTTCCATCTCGGGAATCGGGCCGAAGATCGCGCTTGGGATACTCTCCGGCATCCAATCGGCAGATTTACAGCGTTACATCGTCCAGGGAAATGCGGCGGCGTTGACTGCAATTCCTGGAGTTGGGCGGAAAACGGCTGAGCGGCTTGTCCTTGAATTGAGAGATAAAATCGGCAAGAATGAGATCAGCGCCACAGGAGTGGATAGACAAGCCGGCACCTCGGACATCCGAAATGAGGCGCTCAGCGCCATGATATCTCTTGGCTTTTCCCGCGCGACCGGCGAATCGGCCATCCGGAGCGCGCTGGCTGAATTGTCCGGGAAACAGTATACTATTCAGGAATTGTTGAAACTCGCGCTCCGCTCTGCATCCCGCAAAGACGTCTAACCCCAGTCAGACGCCGAGCGAAGCCAAGGTGTCCGGTCGGGCATACGAGAAACCTTCTGCAGCTACACACTCCCCGTGTGTATGACATCCGAGCCGAATTTTCTCCGCAGTGCATCGACAGCCTTCAGCACGTTCTCACGCCTCTCGTCCTTCGGGAACAAATCCAATTCTCCCTGTTCTGCATTAATGAAATTGGACGTTTTTGCCCCCAGCAACCGCACTGTTCGGCGTCCATCAATGTTTTTCCTCAAGAGTTCAACAAGCGTTTTGAAAGCGGCCTGATCGTCATGTGTCGGATCGACGGTTGCGGCCCGCGTGAATGTCGTGAAATCGGAATAACGCAGCTTCAGCGTCAATGTTTTCGCCATCCATCCTTTGCGCCGGAGCGTTGAACAAACATCTTCGACGAGTTCGAAGAGCGTTTTCTCAAGTTCTGCCGGATCCCGGACGTCTGTAGAGAATGTTTCTTCCCTGCTGACGCTCTTCCGCTCCCAATCCGTTACCAGCACATCGCTCCCGCGCCCGTTCGCTGCGTCCATAATCCATGCAGTGTTGGCCCCGAAAAGAGATCCCAGCGCCGCCGGATCAGCTCGCTGAATGTCCGCTACTTTTTTGTAGCCGTACTTCATCACAATCGGCGCGGTTTTTTTTCCGATACCCGAAAGAACATCCACCGGCAACGGGGCAAGGAACACTGGCTCCGTCCCATGGGGCACATAAATGACACCGGCCGGCTTGACGGTCCCGGCCGCAATCTTCGCAACTACTTTGTTGGAGGCCAGGGCAATTGTGCACGGCAATGAGAATTCGTCCCACACCATGGTCTGTATCTTTTTCATCATTCCGGGCAGGTCGTTGCCATAGAGCGATTCACAACCGGTGAAATCCATGTACATTTCATCGATCGATGCCCGTTCCACAATCGGAGCCCATTCCATCATCCGCTCGTAGAGTCTGGTGGAATATTCGCCATACAGTCCATGGGATCCATGAACAACAATGGCGTTTGGACAGAGCCGCATCGCCTGGCCGGTCGGCATCGCGGCACGAACGCCGAATGCCCGTGCTTCGTAGGATGCGGAAGACACCACGCCACGCCCGTCCGGACTACCGCCCACAATCACCGCCTTATTACGAAGGGAAGGGTCTTTGATACGCTCAACAGAAACGAAAAAGCAATCGAGATCAAGATGCGCGATGTATTTCAATCTTTGATTCATGTCATAATATCCGGCTTCTTCGTCTTTGAATCAACAGTAGCTGTCTGAGGAATTTGCCCCAGATGACACATGGCGCCTGAAACACGGGTCATATTCATGCTGATTCGTGCGATTCACCGGCATACCCAAATATCCCGAACGGAGCTTGGAGCGAGATTGAAAGCCCGGCCCAAAAAAACAAATGCCAGACTCTCTTGGATTGTCTGGCATATTGTTCATACAAGCGCGTTGCGAGTGCTAGTCCTGGCCTTCGTTCTGCGACGTCTCCGTCGGAGCTTGGACAAGAAATCTTTTAATCTTCTGCGTTGTCGTCTTCTGGAATTCATGATCGCGAATATAGAAGCGCTTGATTTGTTTGTAGCCGGACAGTTCCGCATTCGTCTTGCGGACTTCTTCTCCGATGATCTTCTTCAGCAATTCATCCGTAATCGGAATACTGCGCGACTCCGACAATTCGATGAACGCCTCCGCATCGACAACGATCTGCGCTGCGATGACTTCATCCTGTTTGGGATCGTCTTCACCAAACACGAGTGACTCGAGAATGAACGGGCTCCGGTTCAGCGCATCTTCGATTTCCTCCGGAAAGACATTTTTTCCGCTCTTGGAGATGATGACATTCTTCTTCCGGCCGCTGATATGGAGAAATCCATCGGAGTCAATGTATCCAAGATCGCCCGTGCAGAACCAGCCATCGTCGAAGGCATTCTGCGTCGCTGCATCGTTCTTGTAGTAGCCGAGCATGACATTCGGACCTTTTGCATACACTTCGCCGACGCCATCGTCGCCCGGTTTGTTGATTTTGATTTGAATCCCCGGCAAAGGAATGCCTGCTGCGTCGTCCCTGAAATTGTCCAGCTGGTTCAAGGCCAGAATCGGTGATGTCTCCGTCAGTCCATAGCCCTGTAGAAATGTGAAACCGAACTCCCTCAATCCTTTCGCAACCAGTGGATCGGGAGCGGCGCCGCCGGCGATAAAGAGCCGGATGGATCCGCCGAACTTCGAATGAATTTCCTTGAACACCAGCTTCTTGAAGCTCTTCCATCCGAATCTTTCCACCACATTTGCCACAGAAATGAGCGGGCCGATGATCTTCGCCGTCAGTTTCTTTTCCCTAATGCCCTTATAAATCCGCTTGAACATTTTGTCAAAAAGAAGGGGCACACCAAGCAACATGGTCGCCTTGACCGTCTGCAGATCATCCACCACGGTCTTCAATGAACGAGCATAATGTGCCGACGCACCTGTGAACAGCGGACAGAGGAATCCGCAGCTGCATTCATATGTATGATGCATCGGCAGCACGGACAGGAAACGGTCGTCGGGCCGGATGATGATCATACTCGTCATCGCGACGAGATTGCTGGCGATGTTCCGTTGTGATAGCACGACGCCCTTTGCGCGACCCAATGTGCCTGAGGTAAAGATAATAACCGCAGGCGCATCGGGATCGATCGTCGGCATATCCATTTCTGTGCATCCCCTGCTTTCGTCTATCATCTGCGACATCGAGTAGAAGCCGTCCTTTTTCGACGAAAGGTCCATCCCGATGTAGTAACGAAGATTTTTCAGTGCCGATTGCCGTTCACGGAATGTTGTTTCGAACGACTCGGCGAAAACAATTGCGACCGTGTCGGATTCGTGAATGATGTTCAGGATCTCGTTCGTGCTCAGATTCTTGTCGATCGGCACGATGACGTAGTTGAAACACATAGCAGAAAGGTAGGTAATACCCCACTGCACCCGATTCTCTCCAATGACGGCAATGTGAGCACGTTCCGGAATACCCAGCTTCTTCAACGCAGTCCCGAATTTGAGAACATTTTTCATCAATGACGCATAGGTCACCCGCGAAATCGGCGTGTCCGTCAGATCTTCAAGAGCAAGTTTCTCACCGAATCTGCGCGATGAGTGGCGCAGCATTTCCTGCAATGTTTCAATCTTCGGAACAGTAAAGAGTTTCACCTCCCGGGTGCCGGACTTCTCTCCTCCGAAAAACTTTGCCGTTGTTGCCAGAAGCATCGATGCATTATGTGGCAGTGTCATGAGCGACCTCGTATGCTTTTTGTTAGACGAAGCGGCCGGATGCCGCTATTGTCCCCGCTGAGGAAGGAATTAGTGTGCTGTCTCACGTTTGAATTGTTTCTTTTCCGCCCAGGGGAATGGTTTCCCCGGTGCCTGCGGTGTTGGAAATCCAAGGAGCGTTCCGACAGTCGGTGCGATATTGATTTGCTCCCACTGCTCATCGTCGACAGTACCCGGGGTGATGTCCGGTCCGACAGCAACGCACATTATGTGCCGGCACCCTTCACAGGTATCGCCATGATCAACGAATCCGTTCTCCACGCTATCAAGATGGCGGCCATGATCATTCGTGATGATCAACGTTGTTTTGCCCCTGAGAACGGAATCTCCCTGCATCTTCTTCCACAAATCCACAATAAGACTGTCCGCTTTTCGGATGGCACGGAGATATCGCAGCCAATTGCCCTGGTGGGCCGCGTCGTCTGTCTCGGGAAAATTGATAATGGAAATCCGTGGATGGGCCGTCAGCAGCGTTTTGCGGGCATTGTCTGCGGCCGCACTGTCCTTGTAAGCCACAGAAGCATCTACCCGACTGACGGCTGCCGCGTATTTTTGACCGTAGTCCGGCGAGTCGCTGTTCGCCAGGATCGCCAGTTTTTTTTTTTTCAGGATAACATACTCATCCTCCGGCGGACGGTTGAAATATCGCCGGTAGTACTCAAACACGGTAGGATTGTGCGGCGGCTCGCTGCCGTCGTTCGCGATATGCTGCCACACTCCGGAAAGAATAGACGAATGACCCGGTGTTGTCGTCGTCACTCCGTTGTTGTAGAACGCTGTGTAAATAATTCCCTGCGGACGCAGCCAATTCCAGATGCGGGGAATATAGCGGTGAGCCGGATCACCAATCGTTTCCGAGTATCGCGCACCGTCGATGACAGTAATGACGATGTACCGATCTGCGGGTTGCTGCGCTTGGAGAAAAGAGAAAGCAAAGGCAAAAGCAAGAACGTAAAACTTGCGTGCGGTAGTCATTATGCTCAGGGATCAATGGATGCACAATGTACGCATAAATGAAAATGGAATCAATGCAACCATTTGCAGCGCACCGGACGGGCTATGGAAAAAAGAGATTTGTCATAGAGAAGGCAGATCCCGAAGGGATGGGATCCGGGCCGGATTATCAGGGTCAGATGAAAAAGAATGATTCACCGAAGGAGCAGCATCCTGTTCACCCGTGACACGCCGCCAACTTGAAGACGGCAGAAGTAAATGCCGGTCGCGTTTCTGCCTGCATTCCACTCCACGTGATACATGCCGCTCTTCAACACACCGTCTGCAAGCACCGCCACTTCCCGTCCCAGCATGTCGCAAATAGTTAGAGTCACATGTGCCGTTGCGGGAAGTGTAAATTCAATCTGAGTACTTGGATTGAATGGATTGGGATAATTGTGATGGAGTTCTAGAGATGCGGGAATCACCGCACCCGCTGGAGCAGTATGACGAACAGAAGTCGCAATATCCATGATCCCGGCACCCGCCCCCGCTTTCACCACCTCTTTTACTGCTTGCGCATCGCGTGCGACGTACGCATATGAGTCTCCGGGCCTAAAATCGTAGCCGCTCAGATTTTCAACCAGAGCACCCGAACCGCTCAAATAATTGTTGAGTACTTTTACAAAGCCGACAGGATCTCCACTGAGTGTTTCCCCCGGGTCATTCAATTGCGAGATGAGCACGGGCTTCGGCGTATTCTCGAAATAATTACTTTCTACCAGCAGTGATGCCCCACATGTGCTGCCGACTCCATATCCGCCTGCATCGGCACCGACCACCCCGGCGCCGGTGTACAGGTTGTTGATGATATGCGCCTTTCCGTAGCGGGCACGCGGATGACGGGAGTAGGTTCCATCGAACCAATTGTGATAATATGTTACTCTCAATGCCGTGTCACCGGTTTCGCTGACCGAATGGCCGAGAAGACAGGTTTTGCGGTGGTTCATGAAGTGATTCCACGAAAGGGTCACGTTGGACGAGCCCTTCTTCACATCAAGCAGGCCGTCATGATTGGTCCCGCTCAGATCAACGCTGGGACTGTCCGTGAACGAGCAATGGTCCACCCAGACATTCGTCGAACTTTCAATCGCTATTCCGTCTTGCTCACCTGCCGTACAATCTGAGAATGTGATGTTCCGAACGATAATGTTCTTTGCGTCGACGAGTTTTAGTCCAAATCCCTGCAGAGTCGCGTCGCGTCCGAACCCGAGAATGGAAATATTTTCTGTTCGCTTGATGCTTACCTCATTCGCCAGGCCGGTCAGTGTACCCGAAATGTAGAGAGTGATCGGTGTGGTAATGTTTTTCTCCCTCGGTTTCATAATCGCAGCCAGTTGTTCAGCTGTCGTGACAACGATCGCCGTGCCTCCGGCGCCGCCCGTCGTTCCGCTCCCAAGTGATGCAAAACCAAACGGAGATAAATCCGGTGCGACTACTTCGTCGACGCCCTTTCCGGTGACACTCACAAATATCGGAGCTGCCCCGCCGCCGCTGCACACGATACTGTCCTTCAAAAAGCCCGGAACAGCAGGAACACATTGAACAAAGATATTCTGCGCGGCAATGCCCGCGCCGGAGTAAGGTATCAACAGCGCAACGGCATACCCGAGACTGCTGCTTTTCGAAATTTCAAATCCTGCAGAAGATGATATTGCTATAGTGCCGTTCTGCGGAAAGAGATAATGGGCAGAAAGAACAAATGATTTTTCTTTTGATCGGCCGGCGATCAATACATCGCCAAAGGTCAGCGCGGCCGGAGTTGCATTCAGTCCGGCGGTCTTAGTTGTTGTGATACTGTCTGCTCCCGGAGTCCCGGCGAGATAGTTGTGAGAATTGCCGGATCCGACATTGTACTCAAAGGATGCAAAAAAGTAGCGTGTTCCAGTGGTTAACCCCGTCACCGTGCAGATTGTGTCGACTCCGTCGAATACAACTCTTCCGCCGCCCGCGTGATCTTCTGCGATCGAATAATTGCCATTCACCCCTGTGGTGGGGCTGCCATCTGTCGGCAACCATACAACTGCCGAGTCGGCACGCGCGACAAGAATTCTCTTTGAACCTCCACCGCCCGAGATCAGAACCCGTAGTGTCGTACCGCCAACATTTCCGAAGCGGATTCGTGACGGCTGAACCGGTTCTGCCGCAAGGGCGACACCGTTGACGGAGAGATTCCGGGCATTTGCTCCCGCGGTTGTATGCAAAATGTTTGCTGCCATCGTGCCGGTGGCAGCCGATGGCAAAAAGCGAACATACACCATTGTATCGGTCAGCAAGCCCGCGCGTTGCTGCAAAGAGACTCCCGATGAAAACACCAGTCCGTCTTTGCTCACCTGAAAGCCGGCCGGCGCCGTCACAGCGACACCCTCCGTCAGGTTTTTACCGTTGACCGTGTACGCTTGCCAGGCAGATGCGCTGCCGGCAACAATTCTACCAAAAGAAGGAAGAACTTCGGAAGAGACAGAAAGGAATGGGGCCGTCGATGGTGTACTTGTCACGACGACAGAGTCGATATCGGTATCATTGGTAGATTCATTCGCGATCTTTATCCAGACTTTTGTCGAACTCTCATTGACCTTCGATCGATAATACAATCCGGTCTTCACGTTTTGCGAATCGATGAGTGTGAAGTGGATGGAATCTGTGGAGAGGTATGTTTTAATTGTACGGTCACGCAGAGATTTGAAGATCAAAGAGTCCGCCGTTTTGAGACGCGGCGTAATCATGTAGGAGCCGCCGGCTGGTGCATTGTTCAGCAAGCGTCCCATGTACGTGCCGACTTTGTCTGCGTTTGTACTATTGGATTTGTACGCCTTGACGAATACCCAGGATCCGCTCGGCGTTGTAAAGACCGACGGAGTACTGGTTGCCCCGCTGCTCGAAGTCGGAATATTGTCCGGACCTTCAAATCCTTCAAGGAGCTGTACCTGCGACCGCATATTCTCTGTGAGGAACAATAGTGATATTGCCACAATAAATAAACGCCTCGCGGCATATCTCCTCTTGGTGCGGTTCTGTAGCTCGACTCTGTGGAGTCGAGTCTGAACGGACACTGGTATCTGACAATTCCTCGATGAGACCACGGCGTCATTCTCCATCATGACTACTTCACCAGCAGCATTTTTGTCGTGGACATCCGTTGGTTGTCACGCCAGACAGCAAGATAGGATCCGCCGGCGCAGCGGGACGCATCAAATGAAAAGGAATATTCTTCACCCTGCTGAACAGTACCGTCAAAGAGAATGGAAAGGAGACCGCCGAGCATAGTATAGACAAAGAGAGTGGCATGCCCGCTCGCAGAAGGCCTCACTGACAGTCTCGTTGTCGGATTGAATGGATTAGGATAATTGCGCAGCAAATTGAAATCTTGGGGAAATGTTTCGGACCGATTAACAGCTGCGGGTTTTTGAAATTCGAATGCGCCGAGATCCGGTGCTTTTCCCAGGTACGGAATTCCCACATTTACGCCGGCATCTATTAACGTGCTTCCGGAAGCGAGATGGAGAAAATTACCCGGATTGAATGTCCCCTTGGCGTCTCTCGGAGCTGACAGTACAGCTGTATCGATACTAAAGAAATCCGCCCCGGTGACTGAAAATCCCTGCCAGCTATTTGCCTCCAGTGTGCCGCTTGTTATGCCAACTGTACCGGTAAGAGATACGCAATTCTTGATGACATGCTGCTGTCCTGCCACCACCGTGTTTGCGAAATGATAGTTGTCCCCTCTGTTTCGGAAAGCGGTACAGTTGTACAGTGTCTGTCCACCGGTATTGTTATTCTCATCAAAACCGCGGCCGCCGTTGCCGGCATTGTCGAAGGCGACACAGTTGGTGACGCGATGCGGTGCCGCAACATAATTCCCGCCGATTTTAAATCCATTTCCATTGCCGTCGAAGCTGCCGGAGTGCCAGCTATCCCATCCGTTGCGGAAGGCATAGCAGCTATCGATCACAACCGTGCTCGTACCCATCCAGAGATCCCAGCCGTCGTCAGAATTATTCCAAGAGCGGCATCCTCGAAACACATTTCCCTGTCCAAGGGTCCACTTGGCACTGAATCCATCTGCGTTGCCTCCGATCGGAGGATCGTAGTTCAAGTATGCATCGCAATTGAGGATGAAATTGTTGGATGGCCCAGGAGGCGGGGCCCCAGTACCTCCGGTAATATGAAGTCCTGTGTTGCCGTTGTCATGGACAACAGAGTTCTCGACAATATTATTATTTCCTGAAATATTGATACCGTTATGCCCGGCTTTCATTACATCGATGCCGCGCAGATAGTAGTTGCTTCCGCTGATGCTGATGCCGTCCGAAGTATTCGTGCTGCAATCGAGCACAGGTTTTTCATTTTGATACGCCCATACCTTGATCTTGGCGATCGAGTCTCCCTTCTGCGTGAGGCTCAGCTTCGAGCTTCCCATCACATACAGTCCACCGCGGAGATAGACTGTACCATTCGTTCCGACTTTGGACAGAGCGGTCTTGATTGTCTTCAAAGGCTGATCGATGGTGCCGGGATCGGTATCGAGTCCGATGGGTGAGACAAAGACAGTAGTCTGGGAATAGACGGAGAATGTTGCCGCGAAACGGAGAAGAATGATAAGGCTGAATGTCTGAAATTTCACGGCAAGTCCTTGGGTAGTCATCGTTTACTTTATCGATAACTTAACAATTTCTATACTGATTGTCAAGGGAGGTTGGAAGCGTCTTCTCACCTACGGGATAGTGACGCTCCTGTTTCCCTGACGACGAGCAATCTCGACTGCACGTCGACAGAGTCAACCAGATTTTCGCCGGATTCCTCGATTCTTCATCTATGCTACTTGATCAATGACATCCACTTTGTCTCACTCCGTTCGTCACTTTGCAGCCGATAGAAGTAGTTGCCCGTGGGCAGATGGGAGGCATCAAACGAAATCGTATTCATCATATCGCCAACAGCCGTGCCGTCGAACAGTATCGCAACTTCCTGGCCCATCAGGTTGTACACTTTCACCGACGCATGCTGCGATCTCTTCATAGCAAAGCGGATGCTCGTTGTTGGATTGAACGGATTCGGATAGTTCTGGGTCATGATAAATTCCTCCGCCTGGGGGGCGACTGTTGCCTCCACCTCTCTACTGTATTCAAATTTGCCGCCATTGTCAATCTGCTTCAGACGATAAATGTACCTGTCGCCGGCAGCAACTGCATCAGAATAGGTGTAGCTGTTCGATGCGTTGCTCGTACCGTGACCTTTCACAAAACCAAGTGTGTTCCATTTGCCGCCTACGCTCTTTCGCTCGACCGAGAATCCTGAATTGTTCTCCTCAGTTGCTGTTGTCCATTCCAACAACACAGATCGTCGGCGCACGCTCGATTCAAACCTGCTCAATTCCACCGGCAGCGAAAGGGCCGGCCACGAAGTCGCGATGCAGATTCCGTCGACAACGATTCTTTGCAATGTATTGAATTGCCGCAGCGCAATGGAGCCCACATTCGCAAGATCCGCATTCCCCGACTCGGTCAGCGGACCAATCGTCGCCGAAACCGGCTCAAGTGCCGGCAGATCCGTGTCGAAAACAAAAAGCCGCACTTCGTCGTTGTTCGTTCCCGAAGTTATCGAGTACTTCACCACAACAACGTACACTATGCCGAGCGTATAGATGGGCAGCGTCAGCACAGGTGTGTTGTCCGCGAAGGAAAGACCGAATTGGAGTGCGTTAACGCCGCTCTTTTGCATAAACACCTTTCCCCGAAACGCGGTTGCGTTGAATGGCGATTGTCCAAGGTGTAGAAAGAAATTGCTCGTGCCGGATGAGGGCCCGTCGTCGACGCGAACCAGGAAGGAGACATACACATCTCCGGTTGTCGATGCTGTGAAAAGGCGATTGACGTCTTCCCCGTTGTTCGTCAAGCCGGCAGCATTGCCGATACCGCTCAGTGGATGCCCGGCAAAGGTCAGCCCGCCGGTTGTCAAAATCGGATTCGTTCCCGCACCGCTATGCGCAGTCCATCCATTTGCGGCGAGCTCACCTGAGAAGGAAAAATTTTCCGTGAGCAATTGCGCCTCCATGGTGGCGGCAAACAGGATGGCAGAAGCAAACACAAGTGACTTGGTTCTCATAGTTCTCCCCTTCTATGAAAGTGATGGATAATATGGTGAGTTGGATCGCTCGGTGCCGCACGACTAGATCGATGAATCCCCCCGGTGGTGGGACCACTAACAAATGACTATTTACGAATATGTAATTATACAAGATTTTTCGAAATAATGCAAGTCTGATCCCGGAGCGCACCAGGAAGAAGTTGCTGTGGAACATTGTAGAGAGGCACAGAGGCTGAAGGGAAGACAATACGGGTCGGTGCGCCGACATATGCGGAATGTCGGCCGCGGTTTCACACACAATCGCACCTGAAGGTCAGGCGACTATTTCATGCTCCGGGAAGCGCCAATTCTTTTCAATACCTCGGCGGCCAGTGGTTCCGGATCCCATCTCCCGCCAAAAGTCCACTGCGGAGTTATCTGAGAAGCGACAAGCCTCCCTTCTGCTTTGTCCAAATTGTCGCAAAACCACTCATAATCTCCCCCATCGCGATGACAATTATAGAAGTAATGGCGATCGCCCCAATGCCAAATCGAATTCGGATTCACGGGATAATATATCGGCTTGTCCGCCATGTTCTTTGAAAATCTGCAGTCGAGCAGATAGATAGCTCCGTCGCGATGATGGCGTCCCAACGGGAATCCCGGCACGCCGTCAAAATAGGAACTCCGTATAACCAGTTTCTGGTTTCGATCCGTGCTGCCATCGTGCCAGATGCTTGCGCTCAGATTATGACCGTAGAACCTGCTGTCGGTGATGAAGCACCAGCCCCGGGGACAGACAAAATCCACCCACCCTTCGAACCAGCAATTCGCGTGATAGTACATCCCGCTTTGGCGATTCCAGAGACTCACAGTGTCGCCGCCATCTGCTTTTACCGTACAATTCAAGAGAATAATGCGTGTACCGCCTCCGCGAATGGCAAATTGATGGTTGACGCTGCCGTACAGCGAGCCATAGTTATTGTAGATGGTAAGATTCGCAATCGTGATATCGGAAGCAAGTGAATCGATGTTCACAACTGCAGCTCCCCAGTCTTTTCCCGCATGCACTCGGTTCCATTCCTCGCGCAACTGGGCATAGACGATTCGCGTGCTATCTCGATCTTCGCCAAGCAAACAGACGTTGCTCTTGGTGAGGAATAGTTTTTCCTCATATAAACCTTTGCGTATGTTGATGAACACCATCGTAGCATTGTTCTCCGGAATTGCGTCGATGGCTTCCTGAATCGTCCGATAATCTCCGCTTCCATCTTTGGCTACGATCAACTCCTGCCGCTGCGCCATGGCAACAAATGTACAAGCGATGAAGGAAAGCACAAAGGGAATGACCATCTGCGATATTTTACTGACATATGTCAAAAGGCTGATCGTTCTGCAACTCATAGCAATGTGAGCAGTCATATTTTTCTGTGCATCCTTCATGACTATTTTCCGCCTTCGATGGGCATCGGGCATTTATTCAAATCGGATCCAATATTTGATACAGGTCGATAATTTCCACTATTGAAATGAAAACCCGATTCTGTGGTCCAAACATCCATCAGTCATCGAAGGAGAATCATCTTTTTTGAAATCGACCGGGTACCATTCGACAATCGATATAGGTAAATTCCCGAGCTGAGGTGTCCGCCGTCGAAGTCCACCGCGTAGCTGCCGGGGGATTTGATTTCGTCGACAAGGCCGGCAAGACGTTTTCCGAGCAGATCGAACACTTCGAGTCTCACGCGGGCGATCTCAGGAATCGTATATCGTATCCGCGTGACCGGATTGAAAGGATTAGGAAAATTCTGCTCCAGTGAAAAACAGAAGGGATGTGATACCGGACCCTGCACACTCATGGCTGCCTGGTCATATGTCAGGCTGTTCAGATACGCTTCGAGTTCTGAGTAGCCATCCGGGCGAATACGTCGTCCGTCTGAAGGATCACTCTTTGTCAATCCGTGCGCGTCCTCCCATGTATCCGGCATCCCGTCATGATCAGAATCGAGCGGAGCGGGGAGGGAATTCAGCACCGGCCAGCCGCCGGCATCATTTTGCGTGTCAATAATTCCGGAGATGATGGTGGAATCCCCGAGGTTCTTTTTCGGATAGCTGTACCCGCTTCTGGTCGCAAGACCCATGCGCGTTTCGTACACAATGCGCCGGTCGAGAGTATCGCGAACGGGCATGCTTGCTCCTGCATGAGTCAGCACTGCATCGAATGCGTCCTGCGCTGTCTGTGTCGTAATGCTCCCGACGGGAAACGGAGCAGCTGCCTGTGATTTGTTCTTCTGAGACACCGCAACGGATGTCTGCACTCCGTAGGTCCAATTGTCGTTCGTCGCGATTGTATTGCCATCGACATAATTCCCGCTGACATAGAAATTTCCAGCCGGTACGGTGTCCGGTCTGACGCTCGAATCAAAAAAGTAGGATGTCAGGTCGAGAATCCTGTAGCGCAGCGCTCCTGATTTCGTTGCGGGCCCGGGTTTGTAATAATTATTCACCATATTCTGATTGCCCCCTTCGCCGCCGTACACGCTGTTGAAACCCCAGTTATAGACTACGTTGTTCCTGAAGTCTACAACCTCCAGGCTCGGCTGTCTGGTATACCTGCTACCGCAAAATCTCGGGTTCCTGCTGCTGTGGTGTGCGAGAAGGTTATGATGGAAAGTCACATTCTGGCCGCCCCAGATCCCGCCGTATCCATGCGCACCTTTCGGATGTGTGGAATTGTACAGACTCTCCGTGATCAGACACCATTGCACCGTCATCATCGAGTTGTCATAGAACGATAGTGTTTCATCGGTGCTCCAGCTTGCAGAACAATGATCGATGATGATATTCTTTCTGGACGCTGTCCCTCCCACGGCATCGCTTTCACTGGAACCACCCTGCTCATTTCCAAGTCGGAATCTCATATAGCGGATGACAACCTGATTCGCTTCAACGTAGAGCTTATATTTCCGAAGACAGATGCCGTCTCCCGGCGCCGTCTGTCCGGCAATCGTGATCGAGTCCGAGGCAATCTTGATGTCCGAATTAAGAAGGATCGTCCCGGAGATGCGAAACACTACTGTGCGCGCACCGGTCGACGCTGCTGCCGCACGGAAGCTTCCCGTGCCAGCATCATTCAGATTCGTGACTTCGATGACCTTCCCGCCGCGACCGCCAACGGTAAATTTTCCGAATCCCATGGCGGTGGGAAAAGCCGGCTGCTGTGCATTCAACCGGCACGTAGAGAGAATAGCAGCAAATGCGACCCATACCATGTTCCTGAATCTGCATTCTATATGGTTACATCGGAGGAGATTTCTCATCGTGTCAGTACCATTTTTCGATTAAGTGATTTTTCTCCGCAGCGCAGGAGACAAAAATATATTCCGCTTGCCAATCCCGCCGCTTTAAACTGACATATATGTTCTCCCGGCGCCTGGATCTGATCGATGAGAACGGCGGCCTTCCGGCCGAGGATGTCATGTACAGTCAGCTGCACCCGTACACTGCGATCAATGCTATATCGGATCATCGTTGACGGATTAAATGGATTGGGATAATTCTGCTCGAGAATGAATGACTCCGGTCGGCCCGGTTGCGGCCGGACGTCTGAAAGTGTTTCGATCAGACTTTGCAGATACTCCTCGAGCTTCGTATACCCGTCGGCTCCAATCAGATTGCGATCGGCTGCATTATTGGGATCAAGGCCATGAGAGAGTTCCCAACTGTCCGGCATTCCATCATGGTCAACATCTGAGGGAGCGGGTATTGAATTCAGTACCGGCCAACCACCGACATCTTTTTGGGAATCGATGATTCCAGTAATCGGCGCGGAGACGGGGAATCCCTGATTTGCGCGGTAGGTTGTTCCTTCATATGTTGCCGTTCCATTTCTTGTTTCTCTCACAATTCTCTCATCGAGCGAATCTCTTTTCGGGAGAGATGCCCCGGCTTTTTGGAGTACGGAAATGAATGCCTCCGCCGCCGTCTGCTGAACAATCGGCATTGTGTTGAAAGGCTGGTCCGCTTTCAGCATTGCGAGTGTCAATCCGGCGTCCGGCTGTACTCCGCCGTTCCAATTATCGGCAGTGACAGTCGGATTTCCCTGCACATAATTGTCGGAGATGTACCATTGACCGCAATCAGCCGCTCCGTTTCTGGACGATGGACCGCATATTCTAGATCGGACTCCGCTTTTTGTCCCTGGACCGGCCTTATAATAATTCGCCACCATATTTACCTGGAAAAAATCATAGACCAGAGAATCAGCAGGATCCTTTCGCTCTCCTCCATAGGTGCTGTTGAATCCCCAATTATAGACGACGTTATTCCGATAGTCATTCAATCCGGCGCCTGAAGCGAATCGGGGATTTCTACTTGAATGATGAGCAAGAAGATTGTGATGATAGGTATTTCGGTTCCCGCCCCAAATTCCACCATATCCATGCGCTCCTTTGGGATGATTGGAATTGTAGAGGCTCTCGCTGATGAGACACCACTGCACCGTCAGGCTGTCATTGCAATATGGCGAGAGCGCTTCGTCAACACTCCAACTGACGGAGCAGTGATCAATGATAATTTTCTTTTTTCCGGTCTTTTTCCCCCCCATTGCATCAGTCTCCAAACCCGTTTCATCCCCGAGTCGGACGCGGAGATACCGGACGATCACGTGATTCGCTTCCACGACGAACTGATATTTTTTCAGGCAAATGCCATCACCCGGTGCGGTCTGTCCGGCAATCGTAATCGAGTCCTTGGAGATCTTCAACTCCTTGGTGAGCGTGATGGTACCGGAAACACGGAAGACGACAGTTCTCGCACCCGACGCTTCCACAGCAGCGCGAAGACTCCCGGCTCCGGCATCGGACAAATTTGTCACTTCATACACTTTTCCGCCCCGCCCACCGGCTGCATATTTGCCGTAGCCTTCGGCCCCCGGAAAAGCGAGCTGCTGTGCACACGCGGTGACGGTGAGAAATATGAGGAGCATAAACGACAGTCTGAGCATACTTCATCTTTTCCTGATAAGAGAAACCCGCATTGGTCCGCCGCAGGCGAATCCGGATCAATGCGGGCTAGCGGGATGAATCCTATTGATTTTATTTTACCAACGTCATGCGCTTCATGTCAACAGAGGAGCCCGCCTGAACGCGATACAGGTATATGCCCGAAGCAAGATGCGACGCGTCAAACTGCACTTGATGGTACCCAGCACTCACGCGTCCGGAATAGACTGCGGCAACCTCCTGCCCAACAAGATTGAACACCTTCACCGTGACGAATTGATCGCCGGGAAGGCTGTAGCTGATCATCGTTGCAGGATTGAACGGGTTCGGATAATTCTGATAGACTTCGAAGTGCCCGGGAACGCCGCTTTGTTCCGGTCGAACATCGGTCGATGATTTTGTCGTACCGCCTATCGCGACGTCATTCAGTACAAGATATTTGGAATTGCTTCCGGCTGTGGCGGAAACCCAATAGGGATAAATGCGGAGCGAAAACTTTGCGCCGGCCGCGACGACAACATTCAGCGCCTTGTAATACGTTGCCATCGTGCTGTTGGGGTGGAGAAGTGAAGAATCTGTATTCGCCAACTTGCGTGTTTTCCAGCCGTCGACGGAGTAGTACAGATTACTCTTCATGGCATTCGTGCTTCCCGCACCGCCATAGTTTAGATTGATATAGGTGACGGTGAAGCTTTTTCCCGCTTTGGGGGCAGTTTCGAACTGTTCATACCGGTCTGCCGCCGTATCAGTTTCACTTGCAGGCCAGCCGGCGGCACCCAGATTACAGCGTCTTCCATTTGTGTTGTAGCTCGCAAGAATCCAGTTTGCCGCCGGACCAAGGGTTGCCGAATCTGCTGCAAGATTCGCGGTGTTTGTCGGCATACCCCACACGGTTGTATTGAGCAGCCATACCGTGGAATCAGGTGTCTGAGCCTGAACCATACTTATCGGAAGAGCTGAGACGATTAGAATGGCAGCAAGAATAAACGGTATCCTTTTCATGGGTATCTCCTTCTTTGTGTTTTGTTGAGTGTGACTGGTGCAGTTACTTCTCTTTCCGCCTACCACGGAATCTCGTACGACAAATCTGCGACGATCGTGTTGGTGACAAGATTATTAATGCTCGCCGCATTCGACCACGTATCAACAAATTTTCTGTCCGAATATTCATAGGCGATATTCAGCGTTGCATGGGCGAATGAAATGCCACATCCGGCAGAGTAAATCGGATAGCTGACCCCGTCTCCCCGCAAAGCACTTGACAACGGTTCGAAAGTTTCAACATAGCTCGTGGAGCCCGCACGAAGGGCAAGCCATGTGTACGGCCTGTACTCGGCGCCGACATGGAAAATGGAACTGGATACCCATGGCTGCGTCACCGTTCCATCCGCTCCGGAATATTTCGCCGATGCGAAGGAGCGGACTTCATAGTCCAGATGCAGGGTCACATTGTTCCGGATGTTCAAGGCAACGCCAAGAGTACCGCGCCATGGAAGTTCCATGTTATCTTTCCCCGCAACGGTGGATGTTCTGGTAATATGGACAGAATCGACGCGTCCATCCAGTCTGCTTGTTGCGGCCAGAGAATCCCATACCATTGTAGAGGAGTATTTCCTTGTGATGGTGGTTGGTGGTTTCACCGAAACGCCTATACTGAAATTGCGGGCGGTGTATTCGGCACTGGCGGTGTATTCTTCCCCGCTGTAGTCCGAAGTTCCTGTTTTTGTATAGCTGACACTTCCCTGTTTGATCAGCCGCAATGAACTATTGTAAAATTCCATTCTTCCTCTCCCCACTCGCACTTCATCATCCGTCGTACTGCCCGACAACATCATTGCACTGGCGCCCAGCGCCAATTTTCCGAACACCGTCGCAGCAATCGATCCGCCATAGCCGTTGATGGATCCATCCCGCTGCTGGTAGTATTGGTACCATTGTGTCCGGTAAGGATTTGCATTGAGAGTAGATGTGGAAATCGTTCCGTTCAGAACAGAAAGAACCGATGGAGAAAGGCAATTGTTGTTCTGATAATACCAGTTCAGATTGGCATATTCTGCCATTCCGGCTCCGACAACAAAACGAATATTTCCAATTGTCACCGGAACGGCAACAAAGGCCTGAAGTGGAAGGATGTTTGTCTTTGACCTGCTCCAATTCGGGCCGATTGCATCGAACGGCCGCTGCACAGAATCCGTCTGGTCAGTGATCTTCACTTTTGTGCCATTGTAGGTTTTTGACGTGTCCGGATCGCTCAAAGATCCGGTGGTTCCCTCCATCAGAAGACTGAAAGCGGAAAATCCCTGCAGGCCGCCGTAGTGTTGTTCCTGTTTCGCATCTGTCGACTGCTGTCCGCTACCGATGGATATTTGAATACCAGTGCACGCGGAAAGTCCGGATGGATTGGTAAACATCATTGATGCATCGTTATTGACGCCGATTGTCGTTCCTCCTGCACCCCGGGCAGCCGCAGACTGAAGCTGCAGATGGTTGAGGCCCTGAAGAATCAGAGGGGAATCGTATCCTTGTGCAGATGTCTGTTCCACGAATGCGAGGAAGACACAGAACAGTACCACGTATGCGAATGTATGTTTCATTAGAATCTCACTCCTAGGCTTATGCGATGGACATTGCCGAGATTATAATTCAAAGTGGCAAAGCTGTAGTCAAAGAAGAACCTCATGTCACCAAGTTGCTGCTGGATGCCTGCACCGACGGTGAGCCCGTCCGCATCATAGTTGAACTTGTATCCTGCTCGGACAGCAAGCAAATGGGCATATTCATACTCGGCTCCAAGGTGCATCTGCTGAGCATAATCATTCGGTTGGAAGAAATCAAAGGCGACACCCAACCGGTTTTCGTCGCTCGAAACAAGGAGTGCTCCTTCTCCGATGACGTCTGCTGCCACTCCAACTCTGAGCGCCATGGGAACAGGATTTGTTTCCGAGGCGTACTTCACGTTGGCACCGAAGTTCTGCATTGAAGCGCCGATACGGACGGTGCGAAAACCGGTACTATAGTCCAGCCCGAAATCAAAAATAATACCATTCGCCCAAGTATTTACTTTTATTTCTTCGGGGACGCCGTCATGATTCTGATCCACCACCGTGGCAGCGACCTCTCCGTTATAGAGCGATTCGTGCGCATACTTCACCGATAATCCAGTTGAAAACTTGTCGGTGATTTGATTCGCGTACGTAACTCCAAGCAGGTAACTGAATGGGCGAAAAGTCCTTCCAGTTAAACCAGGATAGTCGACATGATCGGGATTTGACCGGTCGGTGTACGTCGGAGACCAAATCGCTTCTTGGATTTCGCCAAAATCCACGTACTGAAACTGCACGCCAACCGCCCCAAACGATTCAATCGTTGTGGCATAGGAGAACGCAGCTTGTTGTGTGTCGAAAATCCATTTTAAATACGTCATGGAGAGTTCGTTGTTCTGCACCCGCGCAACACCCGCCGGATTCCAGAACACCGCTTCCGCACCTGATGCAAGAACACCGTAAGCATCTCCCATCGCTGTTGCACGGGCACACGGCATCACCTTCAAGAACTGCATCGATGTACTGCCGACCTTCTGCGAAAACGCAATCGATGAGAACACCATGATCGCGATCAGGGGTATTGTATATAGTCGAATTTTCTTCATCGCTCTCGATTCCTTAGGTTCAATGAATAATGACGAATTTGCCGGTAGCCCTCGTGCCTTCTTCGAGGTCATCAACTGTGTAGAAGTAGACACCGGCAGCGATGCGCTGACTGTTCCTCGATATCTGGAACCATTCGTTTGTATCGACATTCTCATCATGATCAATCGTCGATATTAATTGCCCACTGTACGAGAAAATCCGAATGGTGGCCTTCTTCGGCAACCCGTAGAAAACGATTTTATCGTTGATGTCTCCAGCCGTCGTCGATCCTCCAAAATTGGCGGACAGAATGAGCGGATTGGGGGCCACATACAGCTTGCCGCCAAGATGTTTCACCGCGGGACGCTGGGTCTTATGATAGGTAATGTTTGTCATTCCGCTCTTGCCGCCCAGAGAATCAACCGAGATCACACAATAGTAGTAGTTTTCGCCGACGAGACTCGCAGTATCGACAAACGTGTATTGATTGAGCGCATAGTATCGCGGATCCTTAATCCCAACGCTGTCCATCCTTTTCCATGCACCCAGGCCTTCCGGAGATTTTAGAACGAGGTAGTGGCTCAGCCCCGCCTTGATACGCCCGGCGAGAACGGCGGACTGGACATTCGGAAGCGCCATGAATCCTTCCACAAGAGAACTCCAGACCAGATTGTTTCGTCCGCCTGGTCCATCGTTCACATTGAGCACCGGAGCCGGAAATGGAATATACGTTTGTGATGCTCCGTATGAACCTGAGGCCGGCGAATTTTCCGGCTTGAATTGAGTTCCATCGTATTTTGTCAGCGGCTTTCCGGTGTACATTTGGATTGCCCGGTCGGCAGCATCGCGAATGGAGATCACACGGGACGTATCCAATTTTGAAATCCCTTTTCCCGCACTGACAAACCAGGGAAGTTCATGGGTTTTCAAATAGGCGCTGCCCATGGAACTGATTCCGGCGATCGCGGAAATTCCAGAATATGAAATCGAATCATACCAGCTCGGAACCGGAGAAAACCAGGAGCTGTTGCTCGGCCCCGTTCCGGTATTCCGTCCGCCTGCGTCTCTCCACACAGAATCTGAGGACACGCCCGGTCCATAGCCGACAACCTCGGCAACTGCAAATTTGAGGTGATCTCCTTTGGTGAACACATACGGACCGTACGATGTATAATGGAAAAAAGCTCCGGTGTATCCGCTTGCAGAGTACGCACGCGGTTTCATCTTTCCATGCCAGTAGTCTATCAGATCCAGACTCTTTGCCGGATCGGCCAGACCTGGATTCCACGGACACGCCGCATAGGGAGCATAGTAGTTCGCCCAGTTGGATGAATCCTGCGACGGAGTGGTTGATGTGGACTTGTTGTTGAATCCTGCCGGATTGTGGACATTGATATCCAATCCCAGGGCTATGGTGCGTGCCATTTCCTGATTCCGGTTTCCGTTTGTCTCGGTCGTATAAGGCTGTTTGAATTTGCCGTTACCATCCCATACACGGGCGGAGTCCGATTGCTTATAGAGAACAGTCTGCTTCGCCATCAAATGACTGTAGTCATAATAGAGAGGAAGAAACCCGATCGCCTGGGGTGCCGTCAGCCCGCCGCGATTTCCCGGCGTCGACCATTTCGTGAAGTATGTGGGATCCGGAAATCCGTCTCTGCTGTGGACGTACGTCATTTGTCGTGAAAAATTGTACCGCGCATATTCCTCCCTGCTGCGGCTGGTGACAGAAGATTCATTCCATACTCCGTACTTCCTCATCAGACCGAATGCAGAAGGTGAAAACGCGTTCTGAAACATCACGAATCCTTCCGTATAGTCTATCGAGTCTTCATTCACAATATCATATTCAATAATAATGAATGCATCGTAGCCCGGAAAACTCCACGCACGACTGGTTTGCGTGATGGACAGCTTCATCGGATCTTTCGTTTTGTATTTTGAGACAATAATCTCTTCCGCTTCATTGGGATTGTAGGCTGTATTCAATTTGCCGTCAGGCATCACGGGATAATTTTCTATACGCGTGACCGGTCCGGGAACAACGTACACACCGGCTATCGCCGTTGCATTGCCGGATCCGTCGGTAATGCCGCCGCATGCCCTGGCTTCATAGACACCGCGCACCAGAGCACGGAGCACCAGGCCGGAACCCTGGCCATTCTGATGACCGAAGTACTGAATGCCATCGAGAGTCTGGCGCGAATTGGGCGGCCATTCAAGCGCAGACGTGCCCTCGGTAATGCCGACGGTATTGGAATTTGATCCTTCAAGCGCACGTCCGAGCTCGCCGGTGTTGTACACCGTCTGCCGGAGCATACTGCGTGCATGTGTGCGATAATCACGCTGGGCCCACACGACAGACGAAAGCAATGCGAGCGTCAGGATCAGATAGGGTATGTGTTTCATCGGAGATTCCTGTTTTATGTTTTGATAATCATTCAAAATTGGATGACCATGCCGAAAAAGAAAGATCGCGGCGCATTGTCATAGAGCAAGAAGGAGTGATCCACACCATACGCGCTCCCGTAGTTCTGATCATCCCAGTACAACACCCCATGATCAGGATCTTCGAAGGCGAAGTGCGTATAGTTCGCTGTTGCGACATTCTGGTCAACTTTGTTCGCCGTGCTGAAGAGATAATTATAATTGAAAATTTTGTCGTTGAGAATGTTGAACACTTCGGCATAGAATGTCGTTTGAAGTCCGAAAAAGTCCTTGAAGTTTTTTGACACCTTAAGATTCGTATTGTACTCTGCTGGAGAACGCAGAGCATTCACATCTGTCGCATTGTCCGGCGATGTATAGGGGCGTCCGCTGCGTGCGAAGGAACTGACGGACACGATAATATTGCTCAGCGGATATGTATCCCAGATCTGCGGCCCGAATTCGTCGTTCGTCTGGTAGGCTGCATTGAGAATCAAATTATGCGTGCGGTCGAAATTCAGAAGAACATCCTTGATAGGTACTTTTGTGACTACATCAGTCGAGACAACGCCGGAGGGATCTTTGGTGATCGCCACCGGTGCGTTGGAAGCGGAAGCGCTCTTGCCGGTGGCAACACTGAACTGATAATTGATAGCGCCCGTGAAATCACCGCGCCGTTTCCCGAAGGATATCCGGAAGCCGCGCACATCGGCATAGTCCCGGTTGAAATAGGAATAGTAGCTCGTACCGGAGGCAAGATTGGTGTAGACAGCCTGTTCTAGCAGGTCCTTGATGTCTTTGTAGTATCCGCTCACATCCAGTGTGAATCCCTCACCCAATCCCTGCATCACGCCGATGTCATAGCTGTTGGTGACCTGCGGGTTGAGCCGCGGATTGGAAAGGTTGTTGACGCTTGGAACGCCGGGCAATGGCGGCATCTTTTTTGTCGCTCCGATGACATTCTGGAAAGATGGCCGCTGCATGAATGTTCCATAATTCAGATGAAAAACGGTCGAGGTTGTGACCGGGAATGAGATGCCGATACGCGGCTGCAGCCGTCCCATCGCCTTCGCATTCGCACGCTGCGCCCGGTCGGCATCATATTCCAACGTGGGATTCCCAATCGAATCGCGAACAACAAAGGGATCAAATTGATCGACAAAGTATTCGGTGTTGGAATTCCAAAGGTCCCAGCGCACGCCGACATTGGCGATCATTCCCTCGAATTCCATCTTATCCTGTGCATAGAAACCAATTTCAAACGGATGTCCCGTGTACTGCTTCTGGGTGATGCTCCCTTTGGAGGCGATACTGCCGATATTGTTCACATCCAGTGAGTAGTAGCTTCCCTGAATGCCTCCGTTCAATAGATGGGATTTTGTTACCTGGCTCTTGAATGAAGCATCGACAGAGAGTGTCAGGGATTTTTCGTTGTTGTTGTTGCTCAGGTTATTGCCCAGATAGAAGAAAGATTTTCCGGTCATGTTCTGATAGAACATGAAATTCATTGTTCTGGTGATGATGGCCGTGCCAGTCTCCATTCCGCGCACTGCATCGGTGATCGTATCGTACCATGGCGACGTGCCCAGGCGGTTTTCCGTCCGCAACGTGTTGACCTTAATTTCATAGAACGACTGTGCACTGAGTGCTTTGCTGAACCGGAGACCCAGTTGCTGATTGACTTTCTTTCTATAGGAAATGCCGAGAATACGGTCCCAGATCCATTGATAGAAACCCGTCCCGGTGCCGAGAATATTGTCAAATTCATACTGGTAGCCGCCACTGAGCCGCAACATCGCTCCCGCTCCGAGATTGAATGCAATATTTCCCATCACCTGCTGCTGTTTGTTCGGCTCCTCAGTCGGAACGATCGGATTTTCGACATTTGACCGCAGAGCAAGAAACATGGTCACTCCGT
The DNA here is from genome assembly GCA_026390635.1 of Ignavibacteriales bacterium. GTDB lineage: Bacteria > Bacteroidota > Ignavibacteria > UBA10030 > UBA8401 > JAPLFO01. Next base: position 20,623 of record JAPLFO010000170.1, on the reverse strand, counting down.
CTGCGAGCGGGCCGCCGGTGGCTCCTTCAATATTATAGTCAAGTGTGTTCCAGTACTTGCGATTGATGTCCTGCGAAGTGGCGCTCTTCCAGATTGCCTGTGCCACCTGAATCATCACCGTAGAGTCGCCGCCAAAATCCGAGGAAGTCCAACCAACAATGGACTTGAATGCTGTCGAGGCATCTCCCGACTTCCAGAAGTTGGGATCGGCCAGTTTCTGCAAATAGGGCTGTGCCGTCTGGTCATAGACGCTCGGACCGAAGTATTTCATACTTGGTGCGCGCATCCGCGTTTCCAGTCTCGAGTTCCACTTGTCCGATTTCCCTTCCTTCATCGTAATATTCACGACACCGGATTGGGCATTGCCGTATTGGGCGCCGAATCCGCTTGTCACGACTTCCACTTCTTCAACGGCACTCATGATCGGCCTAAATGCCGCGGATGCGTCCAGCGGATTGACAATACCCATCCCCTGGAGCGTGTAATATTCTTCGTTGGAACGGCCGCCTCGGAAATGGCCATCCGTCACATCCGCAGCCAATCCCAAAATATCATTGACATCTCTCATACCGGCGATCGATTTGACATCGTCAAAACGGATAATTTCGCTTGTCGAAGTCTTTTCACGTTCGACATCCGGGCGGATAGCTTGAACAACTACTACTTCCTGTTCGAGGACGGTCGATTTGAGTTTGAAATCAGCTGCCGTGGTCCTGTTGGAATTGACGACAACGTCTCGCTGAAGAACTCCCTGGTAGCCGATCATTGATGACTGGAGATCATACTTTCCGGCAGGGACATTGAGAATAAAATAATTTCCCTCAACGTCCGTCGTCGCACCAAGGCCCATTCCCAAAATCAGAACGTTGACTCCAACGAGCGGTTCCAAAGTCTGGACATCGCGTATCTGACCTGCGATCTTTCCACCTGTTTGTGCTGAGATCGTCCCGAAAGTCAGCAGCAAGAGAATAACCATCTTCACAATGCCGCTGCTCAGTTCACATCCGCACTCAACTCCAAAATGCAGTTTTCGTGTGGATTGTACCTTTAGACTCTTTGTCATTTGGGCTCCTTGTTACTTTATGGCAGATATAAAAAGAGAAAATAATATTCGTTAGACTAAAGTTGAAGATAACTTTGCCGCAGTATTATAAAAAGTAGTTGACTCAGTCAAGCGATAACTGCGGCCGGTTTTCAATTGCTCATTGAAGAGAATCTTTTCACAATGTATCTTTCCATGTCATTTGACAGACACAGCATCTGCTGTTGCGCCGGCACCGAGTACTATGTCTGCGCATTCATTCACAGCGCACCCAGTCAAGGTCAACAAATCCGGTTTTTCCCGGAGCCGGCGCTGTACTAAACAGTCCAATGCGGGCCCCGACCCAGAGTCCCTCTCTGGCAGTAAATGTTTTCCCGAATTCCGTAAACTTTTTTCCGTTACGACTGATGCTGAACGTACAGAATGAGCTGTCCCCTACTGTCACGCGAAAATAGAATTCCGTTCCTATCGCCAATGTTCGCTGTTCCACGATCTCAGGATTTTTCTTGTTGGCATCCTTGCACACCGACTGAAGAATGGTCATTTCTTTTTTTCCCAGCTCGCAGCCGACATACGCATAGTCCATCCCAAGGATCATTAATCCGCACTTCTCTCCGGGCTTCATTCCTGCAGTTCCCAGCTTTGCGTCACGGTGAATGAGGGAGCGGGAAATTTCTGGACGAGGATATTCGGAGCCGACCAGAGATTGGCGGCACCGTCCGGCTTGGCAGCAGCCTTCAGACGGAGAAATCCACGCCGCTCTGTCAGGGAGTACCATCGGCTGGAGTAGTTGGCATTCCACTGCCATTGTTGTCCCAAATTCGGTGAAGTAAAATCGTCGGACATCTGAGGAATGAGCACCGAGTATTTGTTCCCAACATTCGGTTTTTGAAATATAAGGACCGGTTCTCCTTTGCCTTTTCCCTGTCTTTCTACGCCAATCACCGGCCAATCATTGTTCCAACTCATGGGTTGCAGATGAAGAATTCGTCCACATACACCGACATCCTGAAAATGCATGAACCATGACTCCCCTTCCTGAGTCTCAACCCATCCGCCTTGATGCGGACCATTGACACTCGTTGATCCCTGATCCAGAACAATCCGGTCTTCATACGGCCCAAACGGAGATTTGCTCCGGAGCACGGTCTGCCATCCGGGTTTCACACCACCGGCAGGGGCAAAGATATAGTAGAAGCCGTTTCGCTTGTAGAATTTCGGTCCCTCAATGGTGGGATGGTTTTGATGGCCGTCAAACACCAGTGTGCCGCTATCCAGAAGGGCAGTGCCTTCAGAATTCATACGATGCACTGTCAGTACGCTGTTGAATCCGGCCCGGCTTTTTGCCCATGCATGAACAAGGTAGGCATTGCCGTCATCGTCCCACAACGGACATGGATCGATCATTCCTTTCGCCTGATGTACCAAATGAGGCTTTTGCCATGGACCCTCGGGAGTCTTTGACCGAACGACAAAAATGCCGAAATCCGGATCTCCGTAGTACACATGATACATTCCATTATGAAAACGGATACTCGGCGCCCACACACCTTTGCCCTGCTGGGGAATTGCGTAGACGGGTGAGGGAAGTTTGTCGATCGCATGCCCGATGATGGACCAATTGACCAAATCGCGTGAGCGGAGTATTGGCAATCCCGGCGTCTCCTGAAAACTCGACGCAGTCAGATAGTAGTCATCATTCACGCGGATCAGATCGGGATCAGAATAGTCAGCAAACAGAACGGGATTTTTATACGTTCCATCTCCTCTATCCGAAATCCACGGACCCTTTGTCTCTCTGTCGGCAGAGGAGAGACTCGAGAAAAGGAAGATAATAAGAGGAAGAGCAGGCCGGATCATATTCATTCATCAATCATCATGATTATGGAGCCTCGCATTGTCCAGCAACGGGAAAAAGGATATTTGCCCAGAAGATCACGTTGCCGCGCTGTTTATGTTTTTCCGAGCAGCGGCGACAAGTGCCGATTGAAGTGCTTTATGAGACACTCATAGTGCGCATCCTCGTTTTCGTTCAAACATGCCATGATCCGCTGCTTGAAGACATCATTGCCGGCTGCATCTTTCGACGACAGAATATTGCCAAAGGTGACATGGAGAATCTGGCGTGCATTCACATCTTCCAACAACTCTTTTAGCTGCTGATCGGAGTATTGTTCCGCCGGCTTGAGACGGGATACTTCACCCGTTACATGGTACGATTGCCGGTCTGTTGCATAGCGTGTGCAGGCAAAATTCAAAATCTCCCGAAACAACGCCGGATCAACGGAAGCAATCGCACGAAGCGCTTCAAGCCAGCTGGTACCCGCCGTCTTCACATGCACATTTTTTGCCCCCATTTTCCCGATGACCTTGTAGATATCAAACTTGTCGCTGCCCGAATGAATGCTGATTTTATACGGGCCTAAATGCCGGGCAATATATTGATGCTTGATGTATTCCTGTTTGAAAGCTTCGAGATCACCTTTATATTCTATTCCCTTTTCAAAATCGCCAATGAAGCGGGGAGCCAGACTGATGATCGACACACCGAGCCGGCGCAATTCGTTTGCGATAATGAAATGTTCCAGCGGTGAGGTCGGAGTGTCTGTTTCGTCCACCGAGAGTTCTATCTCATACGAAGCCGGATCGTAGTGTGCACGAAGATGGTTGTTCAATGTAACAGTCTGACCAATTGCCGCACCATATTTCACCGCAGTGCGCAAGACGTCTTCTTCTTTCGGTTTGAGGATAAAATCGGCAGCGAGAATGAATTCCTGATTTGCATAGCGCGCTACCAGGTCCTTCAGCGTGTCCCGCAGCAGATCGAAGGGCAGCGCGGCAACCCTCTGTTTCACATCATCGATCGGCAGGCGCGCGGCTTCATTGACGACATACGCGCCTATATCCAGTGTGAACATCGTGAATCCGGCCTTGGCGTACCGATCAATGTCTTCCGGCGTTTTCAAGTGATCCCCGTCGGCGCCAAATCCTCCTTTGTATCCTTCCTGGAACACCGCCCACGTTGCCGCGTCCATCACGTCGACTGCCTCGCGGCGTGTCCGTTCCAGTTCACGCACAGATTGCTGCGCGAGTACGGGAATGAAACCGCTGCCTGCCATCGCACGGATGTGACCTGCATTGGCGATACCAAGACGGTCACCGCATCCGAGCGAATTGCGCAGCCCAACGAGCACCGGTCTCGTGTACGGAAAGATCGACCGCAGCGCCTCTGCGTTGCCGTGTATCATCTGACAGCGCTTGATCGAGACTCCCGGAAAAAGATCTATCACTTCGCCGTCGAAGCCATTCAGAAGGGTCTGATTGCCGTCGAAGGAAAGGATCCAAAGATTCTTTGCCGCTCCCTCGCGCGCGATGCAGAAAATCGTCTTCTGTTGCATTGACACGGAGGCTCGATACACTTGCAATGATCGTCCGGGAGACACTGTGATTGTTGTTGTTCGTTCCGAAACGCCGTTTCCTTCTGCCAGCGCTTTGTAAAGTTGATCCTGTGTCATGTGAATCTCTGGTCTATTGTGAATGATAATTGCGCTACTATTCGCTTCAACAATCTGTCCCTACGGCATTCCGACAGGAGCTGACTGTTCCAGTAACCATCGAAAAAGATTCTTCGCTGCCTTGAAGTTTTCAAATCCCTCCGGTAATTTTCGATTGTCATAATACTCGTTGTAGAGCCAGGGATCTCCGATGGCAAAAACCATCCCTTTCCCGAATCGTGCTGTTGCCATGACCACAATTTCGTTTTCTGTCAGCAGTGGCACTGCGGGCTTTTCCAGCGTGAGCGAGCTGAGTTCTTTGATATAGATTTTCTTCACTCCGTTAAAAACAGGATGCGCGGGAAATTGGGCGACAGCCCCCTGTTCGAAGTTTGTCCCCGTCACACGATGGTGACTATCCTCATTGAAATGGATGCCGAACTTCTCCGCAAGATGATTGAAATGCTCAAATTCTGCGTTTCCCTTGTCATTGCCCATCAACACGAGTACCCCGCCATTCTCGACCCAGGCGGTGATTGCAGAAATCGCGGCGTCATCAACGTAATGCGGCTGCGGATTTTCTGTGGGGATATCCGGATCAACGATCAGATACATGCTCAAACGCCGAAGTGATGCGGGAGTGGGCGCAGCATGAAGTGAATCAATTTCCGCGCCAAGCGCGAAGAGTTGTCTCCCCAGCTCGGAGAATCCGCTGAAGGTGGTGTCCTCCCAAACATAGTGGAATGGTTCCGGTGTCGATGAGCCTTTTCGCACACGCGTTTCATTGTTAAAGTAATAATCCAAACCGACTTTTCTTTCTGCACCGGGAAGCACCTTTTGTTCTGATGCTGTGAGCCAGGAAACCAACGGCAGATTGAGTTCCCTGATTCCCTCAACGACCAACCCGGCAACCAGGGCAGCCCCGTACCGGCCAAAATGAGTATTATCCTCAGTCCCCTCCGGCTTGGACCGGTATTCTCCCGGTTTTGTCCAGAGAAATATCTTCTTGGTTCCTTCAACGCCCTCTTTTTGAAAAACATCGAAACTCTTTTTATGGAGGTCAATCAATGGAATCTGTTCTGCGCGTGCAACGTCACGAACAACAGCGGGATAGTCGGTGTGCGTGTCTACCAGCATGCCCGTCTTGTTGAATTTCCTGCGATTGACGGGAGTCAGTAAGACAGGAATGGCTCCTTTGTCTTTTGCAGCACGAATGAACAACTGCAAATTATTTTTGTATGACGTTTGCGCATCCGCATATCGGGAGGTGTCTTCTTTTTTCTGATCGTTATGACCGAATTGAATGAAGAGATAATCGCCGCTCCTGAGTTGATCGCAGACGTTCTGCCATAATCCCTGCGTGATAAAACTTTTTGTACTTCTGCCGTTGCGGGCGAAGTTTTTTATCTCCACCGCCGGGGTGAAGAATTGCGGCAACAACTGTCCCCAGCCCCGTTCCGGATTATCGGTCAATGGTTTGTCCGCCATTGTAGAGTCCCCGATGAGAAAAATTCGCGGACCGCCTCCGCTCATCATGTGCAGTGACACTGAGAGAATGAGCAGAGCACCAAATACCACGGCGACATGGCGTGCGTTTGCCATCATAGCCCGTGCTTTTTCTTCCACGCGGGAAACTCCTTTGTCAACAGTCCTTCGGGCCACGTATCCAGCCAACCGTAATGGTTGCGCCGTTCATACGATATTTCGGAGAGATCGTAGCGCACAATTCCGTCCCGGCTGACATAGATTGGGCGATCAGTGCCGATCTCGTAGAATCGAGCCCACAGTGACGGTGCGGCCGGGTCCGGGACCACAATTTTGTCCATACCGGTCGGACTTAGTGTATCGGGGCGAGACTCAACTCGAAAACCCTTCACTTGCACTCGTTGAAGCCAGGCAACGGCACCATTAATGGAGGCAATAATTGTCGGCGGCGGATTCTTGATCCGCATCAGAAACCGGACCACACCGACGCTTTCTTTTCCGCTGAGGGAGGGAAGTTCATACGCCCGGGCTTTGGCGGGAGCAAATGTCACTTCATCATGCTGCGCGCACCATGCTGTCAGCGTGTCCCGATTGACAATCTGGCAGCGCAGAATACATTCAATACCTTTGGTAATTGCCTTTTCCGCCCTGGCCCGCCGTTCTGCATCGACAAAGAGAAACTGTTTGCTCCTGTCCACGACATCCTGGAACAGATTCAGTACTTCCGCCATCGCTTCGTCGTTGTAGGTGATGTGCGTATAGTATCCCTTTCGCAGAGGAAAAAACTGGGGCCATCCTCCATTCTCATACTGCGCGGCAAGCAGAAAATCGAATCCCTCCATGAAGGCTCTCTTCCACCGCTCATCATGTGTCGCATTGTAGACTTTCGCCAGAAAACGAAGTTGCGTGTATGTGGCGGTATTGTCGATGGTACTCTCCGTCTCTCCCTTGGCGGCTTGCAGCCTGGCTTTTTCACGGGGCTCCAGCTTCCGCGCCATGTCGATATTCTTCGGCCAACCGCCGGAAGTTCCCTGATACATAACGACATTTTCTGCAATCCGCGCCGCTTCAGCTGTTCCGTACCAGTCTTTTTTCTGATGGAGACAATCATTCCACTTGATGGACTGAGCCTGTGCCGCGCCGCACAGTCCAAACAAAAGGATGAGAAGCATCAAACAAATGCGTTGGATCATTTCGGCGCCTCTCCCCCTTTTTCGAATTCCAACGCTGCAAGCCAAAACGGACCATAGCCTTTCAGATCGTTGTCGCGTTTCGGCTCGCTCATATAATATTCAAAACTCCCGTCACGATAAGGATTCCCCCCCAGCCCGGCACCCTGACATGTTTGATGGAGAGTAATCGATCCGCTGTCATCAATCGTCACAAGTTTTTTTCGCAGAGCAGTAAACGATTCCAATGCCGCAGCATAGTATTTCTTTTCGAGGTACCCTTCGTTGGCCCCCTTCGCAAAGGCGTAGGTGAACATTGCGGATGCAGACGCTTCCAGGTAGTTGTCCCCCTTGCCTGGCAAATTCATGATCTGCCACCAGAGGTGCGCGTGCGGATCGCGTGCGGAGAGGATAGCCGCTGCTGTCCTCTGCAGAATCGCGACGAGTGTACGTCGCTCCGGATGTGTCCCCGGCAAATAATCGAGCACGTCCACCAGAGCCATCACATACCAACCCATCGCACGTCCCCAGAAGTGAGGCGAACAGCCCGTCATCGGATTCGCCCACTTCTGCTGTCTGCTTTCGTCCCATGCATGATAGAGCAGCCCCGTTGACGAATCCCGCGTATGTTTTTCAATCCAGATGAATTGTTGGGCGATGTCATCATAAGCGCGAGGCTCATCATAGTACGCAGCATAGATTGCGTAGAATGGTTCACCCATATACAGTCCGTCTAGCCACATCTGATAGGGATAGATTTTTTTATGCCAAAATCCTCCTTCTTTCGTTCGCGGCTGGCCCTGGAGTTGCTTACGCAAGGTATCTGCTGCATTCTTGTATTTTTGTATACCGGTGACTTTGTGAAGGTAGAGCAGCTGCCGGCCTGAGGCGATCATATCAATATTGTAGTCCGACAACTTGTACGTCTTGATCGTGCCGTCGTCGGTGAGATAGTGATCAAGATTGCGCTGCAGATATGAAAAATATTTTTGATCACCGCTCGCAAGCCAGGTTTGATACAGCGCTTCGAAAATGAGCGATTGATCGTAGTTCCATTTGAACACTCTCTTTTCCGGTGCGGTGAAGATTGTATCGGGATTTGACGCAATGAAACTGTCGGCAATCCTTGCGGACCAGGAACGGTGCGTATTCTGCGCGGTACCGACAGAGATGCAGCAGCTGACAGAGAGAAAAAGAACCATACCTGCAATCCGTCTCATTTGCCGCCTTTCGTCCGTGTCGATTTCACATTGAGAGAAGTAAACTCCCGTATATTTTCAAGAACATCCGGTTCAGCCACATTGCTGAATGCGCAATTTTCCAGCCAGATGCCAGTCGCCGGTGATCGGTCGTAGGCACGAATCCATACGCCAAACTGACTCTTGTTACATTGCACATTTTCCACTTTCACATTTCGAACGATTGGCGTAAAATCGCCTTTGTCCCCTTCTTCATAGTAGAAGTCGATCTTAATGACCGCCTCGGCTACCTGTCCGACAGAAATATTCCGCATGAAGACATTTTCGACTACACCGCCGCGGACGGCATTGGTTTTGATGCGAAGAGCGCGGTCCAGATGCGGACTGTCCATCACACAATCCTCAATGAACACGTTACGCACGCACCCGCTGATCTCACTGCCGATCGAAACGCCGCCGTGGCCGTCCTTCATGGTGCATCCCTGAACGATGATGTTTTCACACGGTACGTTTACCCGCCGACCGTCATTGTTCCGTCCGGATTTGATGGCAATACAATCGTCGCCGTTGTCGAAATAGCAATTCCGGATGAGAACATCCGTGCACGATTCCGGATCGCAGCCGTCATTATTCGGACCGTTGCCGATGGTCTTCACTTCGAGGACAGATACATTTGTACAAAGCACCGGATTCAGAAACCACATGGGAGAATTCTTGAACGTCACGCCCTGCACGAGAATATTTTTGCATCGGTACGGCTCGAAGAAATTCGGACGGAGATACGATCCTTCGCCGAATACTCTGTCAGAAACCGAAATTCCCTTCTCACCCATCCCATTCAGTTTTTTTCTCGCCTCGCCTTGATTCGGTTTTCCGGATCCCGCTTCTTTGTTTCCTTTCCAACTCCACCAATTCTCATTCGAAGCCTGTCCATCGAGCGTACCCTCTCCCGTCACTGCGATATTCTCCTGCTCGAAAGCGTAGATGAGCGGAGAGTAGTTCATGCACTCCACTCCTTCCCAGCGGCAGTACACCAGAGGAAGATATTTTTGAGGATTGGTGCTGAAAGCGATCGTTGAGCCCTTCATGAGATGCAAATTCACATTGCTCTTCAGGTGGATTGCACCACTGAGGAATGAACCGGCAGGAACAATGACTCGTCCGCCGCCGGAAGCCGAACACGCTTTGATGGCGGACGCAATTGCACTCGAGCAATCTGTTTTTCCGTCCGTGACGGCTCCATAGGCAGGGATGTCGAAATCCTTGTCCGGAAAAGTTGGGGGATTGATGCGTGCCAGTATAGAGGAAACTTGTGCCCAGCCTCTTTCCTCACATGGAGAAGTGACCGGCAGCAAACAGAGCGTTGCCGCAAGGAACAGAAAAATTAGAGAGAGCCGTTTCGGGAGGAATTTGTTCATTGCCCTTTCTCCTCTTCTCAAGTCAAATTTGTTACTTTAATCACTGTTGTGCAAGTTGCAAAGACGCCACATGGCAGTGGATACAGTCATTTTGTGTCACCCAAGTGTCCGACAGAGAATATCTCATATATATGAAATCTTTAATATTAACCGGTAACTATACCGGTTGCTTTATCGGTTAGGGAATTTGGGAAATTTCGTCGAATTTGTCAAGCTGAATTTTTCAGAGATACCTGAATCTCCCTTGGCCCCAGTAGTGTGGCTCTTTGGAGTCGTGTCCATCGGGATTGGCGCTCGTTTGACAATGACATTTTTTTCAGGTTATTTCCAATAACTCACTTTTAGTCTGTTTGCAGCCTGAACCCCTTTTTCCGGCAAAACGCCCCCTATGAAATTGTATTCATGGAATGTCAATGGTATTCGCGCCCTCGTGCGAAAAAATGCACTGCTCCCATTTATTGAACGAGAGCAGCCCGATATCCTCGCTCTGCAGGAAATCAAAGCCGATGAAGGCCAGGCAAATGTCGGCCTGCCGGAGTATTGGAAACACTGGAATGCTGCAATCAAGAGAGGATACTCCGGTACGGCGATCTTCAGCAAGATCAATCCGATCAATGTGTCAATCGGCCTTGCGGATGGCATCGTCAACGAATTCGGACTTTCCGCGGACGAGTTCGGCGATCCGACTTCCGAAGGGCGCATCATCACCGCAGAGTTCGAGAAGTTCTACGTTGTGAACGTATACACTCCCAACAGCAAACGCGAACTGACGCGACTCGGACTCCGCCACAAGATATGGGATCCCGCTTTTCTGAAACATTGCAGAACTCTGGAGGCTCACAAGCCGGTGATCTTCTGCGGCGACCTTAACGTTGCGCACACTGAAATGGACCTGGCCAATCCGTCCACCAATCACAACACACACGGTTTTACGGATGAGGAGCGCGCCGGCTTCCAGGCATTTGTCGACGCGGGTTTTGTGGATACGTTCCGGCTTTTCCACCGAGGCAACGGGCACTATTCCTGGTGGGCGGCTTGGGGCGGAGCCCGCGAACGGAATGTCGGATGGCGTATCGACTACATCATGGTGTCGTCTGTTCTCAAAGACAAGATTAAAAAAGCAGAGATCCATCCGGACATAGTCGGCTCCGATCATTGCCCCGTGAGCATCACGTTCGATTTCTAGCGGTTTTTCACACAAATGTCCTTGAGCTTTAATTATTAGACGTCATGCTGAGCAAGGCCGCGAGCGCCTCCCTCGACGCGCTCCGCTTGTCCGAAACGGGATCCTTCGGACTCGGGATGACGCTCGCGGCCGCGTCGAAGCATATCACCGTTTGAACAGAACACAAGATTACTTTTCGGGAACGGCACTGGCGTCTCTGTCTGATCCCTTGTGAACGATTTTTTACTTCAGCCAGCGATCCAGGAAGTTGATGACAAAAAGGATATTCTCTTCGCTACTGAATGGATCTCCGTGCGCCAACACTCCGTGCCCCACAGCAAAGAAACGAATTTGCACTTTCTCCTTCCCGATCACGCGCTTGAGACTGTCAAACATCATTTGACTTTGCTGGTGCGGAACACTTTTGTCGAGTGTGCCATGTTCAAAAAGAAAGGGCGGATCATCGGGTGTAATGTAGAAAGCGGGATTCACCCTCAGTACTCGTTCCGGATGTTCAGTGATGGTACCGCCCACAAGGCGGGACTCGCATGAAGTCGGACTGTTGTGACCTTTTTCGGGCACACGCGGAAAGCCATTCTCCTTCAACTGCTGATCCATTGTCATGAAGTCGATCGGACCATACCAATCGACAACAGCCTGAACTTTTGTGGAGACGAAAGGATTTCCAAGAGAAGGATCCTGCATATCATCGACACCGTTTGTCGTCCCGAGCAGAGCAGCGAGGTGCGCACCGGCAGAAGCTCCCCACGCGCCGATTCTGGCACTGTCCAGGCGATATTCGGATGCATGGACGCGAATCCACCGCAGTGCCGCCTTAACGTCATGGATTTGTGCGGGAAATATTGCCTCCCCGATCAACCGATAGTTCACGCTCACGAGTGCATACCCATGGGCGAGGAGCGACATCTGAGGATCGGTGGGTTCCAGTCCTTTGTCCCAACGTTCCCATCCCCCGCCGTGGATCCATATGACAACAGGAAACGGTCCGTTTCCTTCCGGGACATACATGTCGAGTTTCTGCGCCTTTGAGATTGTCGCGTAGGGAATGTCTCTGAATTGCTCGCCGCCGGCCATAGCTGCCGAGGAAAGAATCAGCATACAGCAGAAGATCAGAATTTTTTGGAGGTTTGAATGCATGAAGACCCGGCAGAGATTTTCAGAAGTATCATCTTTTTCTGATTGAATGTCAACATACCAACTATGGTGTTTTCCCGAAATAGAAATTCGTTCCTGTTGTTTTCGGTTGCATTATGAGTTCGTCTGTGGTATTTTGTTTCACCCCAATGGACATCCTATGACCAAACAAGCCGCATTCTCCGTAGCGTTCTTCATTGCAGCGATCTCGCTCCTGCTGCCATCCTGTTCAACAACGCATAGTACCCTGGCGCCCTTTGTCGAGTACGGATCGTTCGAACGCACGATTCCGATTCCGGAACCGATGGGACAGCAGCGTGAACGCTTCAATGCCTCGATACCCGGGATGCAGGATTCCGTCATCAAGAACGACTCGCTCGTGATTCGCGGAACACGCACCGTGAACAAAACCTTTCTGAATGAAATTATCGCTCCCATTCTTGCTCCGCGACTCGATCTATTGCGCGGAAAAAGGCCTGCAGAGATTATCAATGCACTGGCGCTCTTTGGGCACGAGATTTTCCGCACGTACTTCGGCAAGGATTTCTATCGATGGGGTGGGGATATCAACGACCTGGACGATCCTCAGGAGCGCGGTGTCCGCATTGCCTATCGTTACGGACTGGATTGCTCGGGATTCGCGTCGTTGCCCTATGAACTTGCAGTCTGTTTCGGATTGATCGATTCCACGTCGGAGATGGCTCTCTTTTCGTCCACAGGCTTTGCCCGATTCTGCCAATCTCACAACTTCCGCGATAGAGGCGGGCGCAGTGGAACAAGCAATCGGTACAGGTTGGATACCGACGACCTTCACAGGATCGGCAGAGAAATTTTTTCCGTTCCTCGCGGAGGATCACCGACGGACAATCAACTGCGGCTTGCGCAGCCGGGAGACATCGTCATTCGCAACGGACATGTCGGACTTCTGGTAATGATAGAAAACGAATTGTACTATCTCGAATCAGGCGGGTGGGTCGTGCCCCGCGTGGGAGGATTCCCATGCCATGCGCGGGAGGCGATCGCAATCTTTGCGAAGAACGGCCCGTTATCTATCCGTCGGTGCCTGCCGGATCTGCGCTGAAGATCATCGCGTACTCCTTCCTTCAGCAATAAAATAACCATTGGAAATGGAAAAAACATTGCTCACTTTAGTTGGTGTTAGGGCTATTCACAGGATCATCACTCACCCAAGGAGATGTTCATGAACTATAAAACTTACCTGATAAAATTTTTGCCAGTCATCATTATTGCGGCTGCGTTGATTCTCTTTACGACGTGCACAAAGCGAATCGATCCGGGATATGCCGGCATTGAAGTAGATCTCTACGGCGGCAACAAAGGTGTGCAGAGTTATGCATTGCGGACGGGCATGGTCTTCTACAACCCACTCATCACAACCATTGTGACATATCCGGTTTTTGTCCAGACCGCAATCTGGACCCGGAGCGCCGATGAAGGGAAAGCAACGAACGAAGAGATCACGTTCAACTCCAAAGAGGGCCTGGTGATCTCAGGCGATGTCAACCTCTCCTACCAGCTTGACGAAAAAATGGTCCCGAATTTTTATGTCAAATTCAGGCAGGATAACCTGGATCACTTCACGCACGGCATCATGCGCAATCTAACGCGCGACGCGTTCAATGAGGAAGCGGTGAATTACAATGTTGAAGAATTATATGGCGTGAAGAAAGAGGAGTTCCTGACCAAAGTGAAGCAGCGGGTAAATGTGAACATACAGAACTACGGCATCAAGATTGAACAGTTTGGTTTTGTCGGCGCGCTGCGCATTCCGGAAAACGTCATCAATGCATTGAATGCCAAGATCGAGGCAACGCAGAATGCGATCAAAGCCGAAAACGTGCTGCGTCAGACCGAAGCCGAAGCGCAGCAGCAAATCACGCGCGCAAAGGGCGCAGCCGAAGCGAACAGGCTGCTCACCTCATCCATCTCGGTGCAATTAATAGAATGGAGGAGACTTGAGATAAACGAAAAGGCGTTGGCAAGATGGAACGGATCAGTTCCGACGGTCTATAGCGGTGCGTCGGGCAACAATATGATATTGCAGCTTCCCGGACTCAGCGGTAAATAAAAATATTTCCCCAATGATCATCAACGTCCTCCCCTGCGTTGATCGCATCTTGGCCTACCGATCCTCACCATCGGTAGGCTTTTTTATTGCGCCCCATGCTCTTCCTTCGAGAACCTCCATCCTTCCGGTAGAAGATGAAGACAATCCGATAGCACCTGTGAACAACCAACATATCGTTGATGCGTCTCACTCCCATTTTGTGACGCGATGACGCACGCTCCCGAGGCAACGCCGCTCAAGACCATCACTTCCACGACAGTGGGGCAATCCCCTTCTCGTTCAACCGTGCAGATTTCTAGTAGCGGTTTCCACCGCCGAAACCACCACGTCCACCACTCTTTTTGTTTTCGGTGCGCGGCTTTGCTTCATTCACCGTCATAGCGCGATTCTTTAGATCTTTGCCGTTGAGTGCGGTCATTGCTGCCTGCGCTTCTGCAAGAACAGGCATTTCGACGAAGCCAAAACCTTTCGACTCGCCGCTGACTTTGTCTTTGATGATCGCAGCAGTATCTACCTTCCCAAACGCTTCAAATGCTTGCTTCAAATCATCTTCTGCCACTTCGCGTGACAAATTACCGATATAAATATTCACTGTAGTCTCCTTTGGGTAGTTGTGTTTTCTCAAATGTCTCCGTTTACTTGTAACAATGTATCGAATCCTCAGTTGAGAAGCGAATTCTATATTGGCGACGGGCAACTGGGCGACTCACAGTCACATCCATTGTTGGGGTGCTTTTCCACTGGAAACGAAAGTCCCACGGTGGGGCTTCGCAGGATCTATCGCTATTGCAAACGATGAGGACCAGCATTATTTTGAAGAGGGGAAAGTTCGGGACGGGCAAGAAAAAAGCACTCCGTTTAGCAGAATCACTGACCCCGACAAAAAACGTCGGGATCCCCCGCAACGCAGCCCTTGGGGCAAAACGACAAACGAGTTAGCAAAAAACGCTAACTCGTGTCGTTTTGGGAGCGGGAGACGGGACTCGAACCCGCGACGTCCAGCTTGGGAAGCTGGCATTCTACCACTGAATTACTCCCGCATGGCAAATTTGAACGTATTTAGCCGGTTTTTATTTTCCTCTTCGCTGAGATTTTGGGATAAAGCACTTGAAGTAACTTGCACTTTCACTTGCACTTTTTCCCGATGCAAAAACAAAACGGAAACGCTTCTGCGAAACAGCGACACTTCCGAGACCGGTACATGCAAAGGCATCTGAGCGATCGTTTGTTTGGCGGAAGTTTTCTGTTTTCTCATTGCGCTCGCAATTTACGAAACGATACACCGGATGTCAATACTGGACATAGCCTGGAATTTAGGCCTATCATTACTGCAACACTTCATCTCTTCCAATTTCAGCACTTCTGTCCAGCATAAAAGCATCTTTCAAATCAAGTTGGGGCCTATGATATTGATCCATAGTCATGGTTTATCCCAGATATGCCCGTAAATTTCTACTTCGCGACTCATGACGAAGCCGTTTGATCGCCTTTTCTTTGATCTGACGAACGCGTTCGCGGGTAAGACTGTACTTTTCGCCGATCTCTTCTAAAGTTAGCGAGCGTTCTTTGTGCAGCCCATAGTATAGCAGGATCACATCGGATTCACGTTCACTTAATGTAGCAAGAGCACGTTTCACTTCTTCTTTCAAGGATTCATCCATTAAGATGGAGTCCGGAGCCAGCTGACGATCATCATGCATAACGTCGAGTAGCCGATTTTCTTCACCTTGAGTCAACGGAGCGTCAACAGAAACCTGTCGTCCGGCTCTCTGCAGTGTGTCTGCAACTTGAAACTCGGACATATTCAGTTCTTCAGCAAGTTCATTTGCGTTCGGTTCACGCTCATATTCTTGTCCGAGCTGGGTAATTGCTTTTGTAATCTTTTTCAAATCACCGACACGGTTCAATGGAAGACGAACAATGCGTGATTGTTCCGCCAGCGCCTGTAGAATGGACTGACGTATCCACCATACCGCATAAGAAATGAATTTGAAGCCGCGTGTTTCATCAAAACGTTTGGCTGCCTTGATCAAACCGAGATTTCCTTCGTTAATCAGATCACCAAGCGACAGCCCCTGATTCTGAAATTGCTTTGCGACGCTCACTACAAAGCGCAAATTGGCCTTTGTCAGCTTCTCCAGTGCCTTCTGGTCACCCTTTCTAATTTTCTGCGCAAGATCAATCTCCTGTTCGGGAGTCAGCAGATCAACTTTGCCAATCTCCTGCAGGTACTTGTCAAGCGACTGGCTCTCCCGATTAGCGTATTGTTTTGTGATTTTAGCCATTTTGCCTCATAATGTTCAACACATTCCATTGGGACTATCGCCTAGGGCCTTTTTAGACTCTTTGAAACGACAGAAGTTCAATTGAAAACATAATA
Source organism: Ignavibacteriales bacterium (assembly GCA_026390635.1). GTDB lineage: Bacteria > Bacteroidota > Ignavibacteria > UBA10030 > UBA8401 > JAPLFO01. The sequence goes on along the minus strand of JAPLFO010000170.1, from coordinate 4,027 downwards.
TTTCCCCTTTCGTTCATTATCTCTCCCGGAGCGTTAGCGCAGGGAGAGACAAACTAGTATCTATAGGTAATTTTTGCTCATATTCTCCTTTATTGACAGTCGCTTAATGATGCGCTTGCACTCAACAGTACTAGACCTTGCAACCAACGGTGGTAGACTTTGCACTCAACAGTACTAGACCTTTCGCAGCTCCGCCATTGCTGAAGCGTTGATGTAGAGCTTGTCCACATGCTCATGTCGGGCACCATTCGCATCAACTTCATACTTGCGGAGGTATCCCTTCTGTCGTGCAAACTCATAATACTCGTTTAAGATAGAACGAAGCTTCTTCATTTGTCTGGTTTCTATCAAATTACCCAGACCAATCTCGTACGCAATCGTTTCCATCTGGCGGGTGATCACAAAAGTTCTTGTTCCACCTAATCGACAGTGTATTTCATAATAATAGAAGCGATACTCGATGTATAACGCGGGAGAGGATGGTGTAGGTGGCGGGTGGGTTCATTCTTCTTTGAAGCATTTTCTTCTCCATCTCATCTGTATCAATTTAGGAGGAGAGCCATTCAGTCGAACGATTGCGCCCATTCTTTCATAAAGACTCGAAGTTGTTCACCTTCGAGCGCCAGCATCTTTCCGGCATCCTGCGAAGTCGCTGGCTCCCATCCGCCTATCCCTGCGCGCCACGCATACACCCAGTATTTTGAGCACTCCTTGCACTGATAGAGATCAAAGTCAAACTGGTAGACGTGAGGAAGATCTGCTAAATGCTGATGCGCTGCGGCAGGACAACACGGCAATGGTTGATTTGGCATTTCGCTGGTTCCATGTTTATACGCATTTCACTCAATGTTTAGATAGACACGCATCGTCGATCATAATTTATGTCGCCCAACTGCAACTTTTATGTGACGGGATATCTCTATGCTCCTGTCGTAGATCCCGCGTTCTTTAGCGGGGACTCTTTCTTTTTTTAAGCTGTAGGCGGCGTTGCCACACAATCATCTATCGCATGTTCTCGTTGAACCACCTCAGGCTCCGTTGACTGAAGTCCTGACTTTGTTGAGACGAAAGGGCGTGGCCTGAGCTCGGGTAGACATAGAGTTGGGTCTTCACTCCCATGTGTCGTAATCCGGTCCAGAATTCATATGCTTGAGCTGCGGGACATTCCCGATCTGATTCGCCAACCACAATGAGCGTGGGGGTCTTAGCTTGCTTGATGAAGTTGATTGGAGAGCTGCGTGCGTAGGTTTCTGGATCGTCATAAACAATGCCCCCAAAATAGGACGTTGCCCAGCGGTTGATCCCATTTTGCGCATAGTAGCTGAGCCAGTTTGCAATACCTGCACCAGCAACGGCGGCGCGAAAGCGATCGGTCTGGGTCACTGCCCACATGGCCATGTACCCACCATAGCTCCACCCGATGATTCCCAACCGATTGGGATCGATCGAAAACTGTTTCTGCATCGCGTCAACGCCCGTGAGAATATCCCGGAAATCGCCGTAGCCGAAGTCTTTGACATTCCCGCGGACAAACGATTCTCCACAGCCACTGCTGCCCCGTATGTTTGGCAGGAATACACAGTAACCCGCACCAGTGAGCACACGCAAGAGAGATCGAGCACTAGGCCACCATGGCCAATAGGCATCTGCTGGCCCCCCGTGCACATCGACAACCATTGGATGTACGTTGGTGGAGTCGAAATTCGGGGGAATGATCATCCATCCCTGTATGGTCATCGAGTCACTCCTCCATGTCACGCTCATCGAATGCCCCCAGGTTCTGCTCACATTTGAATTAAGGCGTGTTACCTGTTGCCACTTCCCGATGGGACCAGTCCAAAGTTCCGGCGGATTCTCGAAAGACTCACGAACAACAGCTGATGTTTTGCCGTCGTTCGACAATGAAATGTTGGGCATCGCATTACCATACTCAGCGCCCAGAGACTCCGACCCATGCCAGATTCTGGTCACCGTCGAGGAGGCAACGTCTACGGCGGCAATTGTCACAGCTCCTGAATCAACCGCAACGATTTGCAGACCGCGAGAATCATTGGTCCATCGCAACCAGCATGGTGACATGTGGATGCCCGATGTCAAATTACGGGGATGACCACCAGCTGCTGGTATGACATAGATGTCTCCAGATGGAATACTCTCGTCGCTCATGAGCCCTCCGATAAACGCGATTTGGGATCCATCCGGCGACCATCGCGGTACGGAGATCTGCATACCTGGAGCAAGCAACTTTGCGACTGCACCTGAGGAAGCATCAATACGGTAGAGATCGGCGGTATACCAATTGTTGTTACCAGGTGGTGGGGCAGCAATCGCAGCAAATGAACGGCCATCAGGAGACCAACAAAACTCATACACATGAAGGCTCGGAGGTGAAACCTGGCGGAGATCCGATGTATAGGGATCGAGCAAAGCGATCCGTTGCGGGTCTCCATGATCTGCAATGAGCCCCGTATCACGTGGCGCAGCAGAGAGCGGACCTATTGCACCCACAATACCCTCGGTATATAGCATTCCAACGGTCTTTCCGTCGGGTGACCATCGGAGGCAAGCGGCCTCACCATTGAGGAAACAGGTCCTTCGAACAGAGTTCGCGGAAACGTCTGCGATGTATACAGCGGATTGTCCGGAGGTATCAGTTCCGAAGAACACAAGATGGCTCCCATCGGGGGACCAGGCGATATCATGCTGGCTCCCTGCTTTTAATCCGCCTTCGACGCGAATCGACAAAGCCTTTTGCTGTGAATCCTGCGAATTGATAAGAATGAGTTCCTTCGGCCCAACGTCGGATGCACTCCTATGTGCGACATAGGCAACCCGGCCGCCATCCGATGTAATTGCAGTCTCGCCAAACCTGAACTCCTTAACTTCAGGTTCCTCTTTAACAGCTCGCGTTTTACGCTGATGATCTCATTAAATAAACCGTCCTTATCCAGGAAGGAAAGACAGTGGCTTAACTCAACTGCAGCGGGATTATCCTTTGGGCCTAAACGGGGAACAATGGGTGAGAATATCAAATAATCCAACTTACGCAAGATACCTTCTTTTTCCAAATAATCCAATAACCGGGATATGCTGGCAAAATTTCCCCGGTCAAAGTTCCCGGCAATGGCAACCTTAACTTTATCAACTATGTCTTTTATATTACCTACGATAAGATCAAATGTATTATTACCGTCTAGAAATGGCCTATTCCTATTGTGGGCATCCCTATCTCCGTCAAGGCTAATGCGCACTTCAGCTAGACCCACGCTCAGGAATTTATCAATCAGTCCCGGATTAATCAAGCTGCCATTAGTAATAATTCCAAAAGAAAAATCCACGCCTTTTTTTTGCGCCCACTCCTTTAGATGCCAGGAAATATCATAAATGGGCCTGACATTCAATAGCGGCTCTCCGCCGTAATAGACAAGGTAAATGCGCTTAAGCTTTTTCTTCTCTGCCTGTCTGATGATCCACTCGATGATTGAATCACTGGTCTTTTTATCCAAAAACACATCGTCTTTTACCGACTCCTCAAAACAATAGACGCAACGAAAATTACAAGTATAGGTAGTAAGTATGGTCACCTCAAAAGGAAGGGCGCTGGCAGCGCCATATTTAAGCTGCCGGAAAAAATCCTTCAGCTTCGCCTCTTCCTCTTTTTCATCCTCAACGATAATCCCGTTCTCTTTTAAAGAAGCAAGACAGCCCCTAGTAATCAAACCTAGATCTTGCACTGTCAACCTATCCAATTCATCCAGAATCTTCTTTAATTCCGGGTTTATTTTTACCAATGCCTGGGTGCGGGTATTAAATAGCAGGTAATCATCCTGCCCCGGATAATCTTTAACCCAGAGATTAAATTTGGATAGCTTCATTTTATATATTGCTACCTCGTAAGTTGTTGTGGCTGTATTTTAATTAAACCTTAGTCGGCCGCCAAAGGTTTAACTGTTAAACCCTAGGTGTTAAAATCTTAGTATCTGCGAGAATTCTCGGTTCCTGCTGGAAAACAGCAACTCAACGGCCC
>JAPLFO010000154.1 GCA_026390635.1 Ignavibacteriales bacterium | reverse complement strand
CTCGCGGCCGCGTCGAAGCATATCACTCTTTGAACAGAGCATAATATCATTTATTGGAAACGGCACAGACAACGCGGACAAGCTACCTGCTTACTTTGTAAGAACGATCTTTCTTGTTTGAAGAGATCCGCCGGCATCAAGCCGAACAAAATAGACCCCGCTGGGAACGTGCGATCCGTTCCAGCTTTTTGTATATGTACCCGGTGTCATCACTTCATCAACGATCGTGTCCATCTCTTCTCCCAGCACATTAAAGATCTTCAAAGAAACGTGTGTGCTTCTTGTCAACGAGATTTGAATCGATGTACTTGGATTGAAGGGATTCGGAAAATTCTGCGTCAACTCCATGGCAACCGGCAACAGCGGTGCTTTGCCATCGACATCGGTGATCTGATTGGTGAAGCTGACATCATCAATGTAGAGAAAAGACCAGACTGAATTGGGTGCATCCGCCTGGACGCCGATCACCACGGTCTGTCCGGCAACCGCCGTCAGATCAAAATAGCCGGCAATCCAGGATTCCGATTGACTGTACCGGCATAGATAGACGTCGTAGATCTTCTGGCCTGCAACATACACCCTGATCTGAGATCCAACCCACAATCCCGCGCATTCCGATGTCGTAGAATTCCTGTCCTGCACATAAAGCCGAAGGTACAGGGGTTTTGTGTTTGGCAGAGTGACTGTCTGAGAAATTGAATTGACCTCGTAGCCAAAACCACCCAGGCGGGCGACATATTGGCCGGAACGGGCTGAGACAGGAGGCGTGATTTCTGTCGAAGAAAAATACGATGCGGGACCGATCAATGTGTAGTTACCCTTGCTGTAGGACGTCCATCCGCTCAACTTGCCGAGTTCAAAGTCGCCGTTAATGATTCCTTGTCCAAAGAGAATGTTGAAAGAAACACAGAGTCCGGCTAGAACTGGAAATATTTTTTTCATAGGGTTTCTCCTTTCATTGTGGAGAAATGATGATATCATTCACTTCCAACAGGATGAATTAGATGCGATGAGAAGGAACGGATAAAACCATCCGCTCGTTCCTCCCTCAATACCACTGCCTCCTTCATATGCGTACTCTGGGAACCGAAACAGGCATCAACAAGTTCCACCTTATGTCCGAAAGTGCGCGCCATTCTGCCTGGAGCAAACGAAATACATCCGGAAACGATTCTATTTTCTTGGGGGGCAAGAGCTGTGACAAAGATTTGCGGGACATACGAAAGGACGTTTGGGCAAGGTGCACTATGTGACATTGGCTCGCCGTACCAGCCATTCCATGTATCGGGACTTTATCTGCTGTGTAGCCATCACCTGTTTGATGGGAGGAAGGGATAGAATTACACCGAGCACCGCGGCCATCGCGCGATGATTCCACAGCATCCTGTTGTCATATATCAGATGTTGCAGCATACCTCTTTCAATTGCCATCACAACCGCCTTATGAGCAGAGTTGAGCGGAGTAATGACACGATTGGTTCTCTTCTTCAACGTCATCGCCTCTTTGGAGCATACCTTCACGCACAGTCCGCATCCAAGGCAAACATCCTCCCTCACCTGTGCCTTCTTCCTCTTCCGCCTGAGCGGATCGTTCGCGTTCACCAGTCCCATCGCCTCGACAGGACAGACATCGATGCACTTCGCACATCCCGTGCATTGGTCGTCCATCACCACGGGAAGATAATTGGTTGTATGCACAGGATGAAGAAATGCAAAACGCTTCGCCGCCAGCATCGCCTCACAACAGCACCCGCAGCAATTGCAGATGAAATTCACACTTTCCCGCACATTCTCACCGAATTGTACAAGGTTACGGTCATACGCCTGATGGAGCAGATCCGTACATTCGGAGACATCGACGCTGCGGGCGATGTTGTGCCGAATGAGAGATTCGGCCGTGTTGTTGAATGTCATGCAGATATCCGTGGGAGCATCGCAGGCCTTTCCCAGATGGCTCATCTTGTGACGGCAATAGCAGACGCCGACTGCGCGATGGGTTGCCGTGCCTATCACCTCACTCACTTTTTCATGATCCAGTATATGCAAGGACAAAGTTTCCTGTACCGCAGGTTCATAAACGAATGTTCTGCCCAGACGGGTTTCTCCATCGCAGAAGAGGCCTTTGATGAAATCATCCTCGACGTTCATGTATTGATAATACAATTCGGAAAGCACTTTTTGATCGATATCTCCGCGAATGCGCATGAGCGAGAATTCAAAGAATCCCGCCATGGGCGGAGGAAGAGAGTACTCCATCACTCCGTGCGGATTCTCTGTGTCGAGAATGATTCCGCGTGATGCCAGCGTGTCGAGAATCGAACGCGCTTCGGTTTCCGGGACGTGCCACGCAGCGGCCGCAGTGGAAATACCGAACGACCTAATGGGAAGAAGCGACACGTACCGCGCCTCCTGCTCGGACATGAGCAGTTGGAGAATCTTAAAGAGCGTCGGTGTCGGTGCTGCGCCCTGCGGAAAGCGATTGATGCGTTCAACAAAACTTTGATAACCGGATCGAACTGTGTGATGAGCCATTGAGAAAGTAGAAAGGGAAAAGGGAAAAGGTACAAGTAAAAATAGTTGTCGGCGCTCTGTATGACTGATCTGCAGCCGGCCCGGAGCGAGAGTCTTCCTGAGCAAGCAATGCGTATTTTGCTTTACGTGCTGAAAGATGCCTTCGCGATTCTTGTTGCGCTGAGCCTTCGATTCGCTGCACTCATTCAGAGCGGCAGGGGGAAGACGACAGACATAGCGAGTTTATGGTCTTTGTCAAGTTTCTAGAAGCTATCTCAAAAATCCTGGGCAAGCGTCATTGCGAGCCGCTCTTTGGCGAAGTCCAAAGGATGCCGTACAACGCACAATCTATCTTTTCTGCTTTTTGAGACAAGATTGCTTCGGTCGCTTCGCTCCCTCGCAATGACTATCCATTTTTGAGATGGGTTCTAAAAAGAACTGGAAGGAATTCTTCACAGACATTTCCGATAGGATGGCCATGAAAACAATGGGACTTATTTCAGTCAACGCAAAGAACAGACACCCCTAGGCAGCGGCGCTCGCTCATCGCCATGCTTCATACAAGAAGGCAGGCAATGTCCGTCGTCGTTCTTTGGCGCGTGAGAATTTCTACTGGCCTTCAAAACTCGCCATCACACCGTCGATGGCGTGCGAACGCGCACGAATTTCGTTCAGTTTCTGCATGATGCCAAGTGCCGCAGCGCCGTGCACCTCCGCCAGCTCGCGCGTGAATTGCTTGATCTCCGGATCATCGCAGTTGGAGAGGATTTGCTCGTAGAGATGCACCAATGCTGTTTCCTGATGAAAGGCATCGTTCAATGTGCTGCAGGTATCCCTGCAGGCGCGTTCGCACCGCAACGTCTCATCTTTCATACATACCTCTCTATTCATTACGCTTCTTGCCGGTGCCTGCTTTTTCATGGCGAGCTTTCCACCATGCTCGTGAGCTTTCGTGATGTCACCTGGATCGCGTCGGCGAACGGAGCCGAGCTACACCGTTGCCATTTCGAGCGCCAGTTCTTTCCCCCGCAGCAGCGCCTTCTCATTAAGCGCCAGCAGATGGTGATGGCGTTCCGGCAACACTTCGCGCAGGGCTTTCAGCACATTTTCCGGGCGCACAATGGGACGACGTTCCAGAAATGCGCCCAGCACAATCATGTTGGCCACCTGCGTTTTTTTCAATTTGTTCGCTTCCTCCATCGCCGGAATGCACAGCTGCTCCAGATCCGTGCGCAGTGACGGAGTAATGATGCCGGATTGTTCCGACAAGAGAAGTCCGCCTTCCTTCACACGGGGCCCGAATTTATCGAGCGACGGCTGGTTCAACACAATAGCGGAATCGAATTTCGTCACAATCGGCGAGCTGATTTCGGTATCGGAAATAATGACAATGCAATTCGCCGTTCCACCGCGCATTTCCGGCCCGTACGCCGGCATCCAACTGACTTCTTTTCCTTCTTTCATGGCGGAGTAGGCGATGATCTGTCCCATGGACAAAACACCCTGGCCGCCGAATCCTGCAATAATGATCTCATGTTCACTGTTCATTGCATTCAATCTCCATGTGGTCAGATTTCTTTAGGAACTTTGATGTCTCCGATCGGATAGAGCGGAAACATGTTCTTCACCAGCCACTCATTCGCCTGCAGCGGCGTCATCTTCCAGCCGGATGGACAGTTGGAAACGATTTCGATGAAGCACGTTCCCTTCTTCCTGTCCTGATACCGGAAGGACATCTCAATTGCCTTTTTCAGTTTGCGGACGGCAGCCGCGGTGTGCACCGACTGGCGCGTTACAAAGTACGCTCCGGGCAGATGTGCCACCAGCTCGGTGATCTTCAGCGGATACCCGATTGCTGCAGCATCGCGTCCGAATGGCGTAGTGGAGGTGATCTGACCAAGAATGGACGTCGGCGCCATTTGCCCGCCGGTCATTCCATAGATGGCATTGTTGATGAACAGCATCAGGATGTTTTCGCCCCGGTTGACGGTGTGAATTGTCTCACCGGTGCCGATGGCAGCAAGATCGCCGTCACCCTGATACGAAAAAACATATTTGTCCGGCAGCACGCGCTTCACACCGGTCGCGGCTGCGCCGGCGCGGCCGTGTGCCGCTTCCTGCATGTCGATGTTCATGTAATTGTATGCAAAGACGGAGCAGCCGACCGGAGCAACGCCGACCGTCCTGTCCTGAATTCCCATATCGTCAATTACTTCCATGAGAATTTTATGAATCGTGCCGTGTCCGCATCCGGGGCAGTAATGCATCTGCGTTTCCGTGAGCGTCTCCGGTTTCTGATAGACGACTTCCATTTCAATATCATTGATAGTGCGGGTTTCCATACGAGGGTCCTTTCCGCTCATGCGTGGATAGTGTGATTGGCGATCGCTTCGATTTCCACCAGTATTTCTTCCGGCGACGGGATCATTCCGCCCGTCCGTCCTTTGAAGTGCACTGGCGTTGCACCATTCACCGCAAGACGCACATCTTCCACCATCTGCCCCGCATTCATCTCCACCGTCAGTACGCCGGCGGCGTTCTTTGCATGTTCGGCGACCGCAGTATAAGGGTAGGGATAGAGCGTAATCGGCCGCAGCACCGCTGCATTGATCCCCTTCTCCCGCGCCATCTCTGCGGCCTTGGAACAGATTCTCGCCGTCAATCCGAATGCCACCAATAGTACGTCTGCATCCTTGTCGCCGATCAGTTGATAGCGGACCTCTTTTTGAATCTCCTTATATTTTTCCTGAAGCCGGTTGTTGACTTCCTCCATGCTTTCGGATTCCATATGGAGCGTGGTGATGAAATTGCGCTCACGCGATTTCGGCTTCCCGGTAGTCGCCCATGGTTTTTCCGGATACGGAAGTGAACCCTCCGGTTTCAAAATGACTTTCTCCATCATCTGGCCGAGCGCACCGTCCGTGAGTATCATCACCGGTGTGCGATATTGTTCCGCCAGTTTGAATCCGTCAAACACAAAATCGGACATTTCCTGTACGGATGCCGGCGCGAGCACGATCATGTGGTAGTCGCCGTGACCGCCTCCCTTCACTGCCTGGAAATAGTCACCCTGCGCCGGCTGGATCGTACCAAGACCCGGACCGCCGCGCTGGACGTTTACCAGCAGACACGGAAGTTCCGCCGCCGCGATATAAGAAATTCCTTCCTGCATCAGGCTGATGCCGGGACTGGAAGACGTTGTCATTACCCGCGCACCTGCTCCGGCTGCTCCGAAGACCATGTTGATGGCAGCGACCTCACTCTCAGCCTGCAAAACAACACCATGACGCTTCGGCACTTCTGCGGTAAGATATTCGATCACTTCCGACTGCGGGGTGATCGGATATCCGAAATATGCCTGCATGCCTGCACGGATCGCAGACTCTGCAAGGGCTTCATTGCCTTTCATCAGTTTGGGTGTACCGTTTTCCATCGTCAATTCTCCTTTTCTGCTGCGGCCTGCGGTGACAAGGCATGCTTTGTCACCTTTGGCTGACGGTACACGGTGATGGCGGAATCGGGACACACAAGCGCACAATTGATGCAGCCGGTGCAATTATCCTGCACCATGACTGCATAACGATAACCGCGACGATTTATTTGCGGAGACAAAGCGAGAGTATCTTGAGGACACGCGGCAATACAGAGCTCGCATCCTTTGCAGACATCTGTTGCAACAACCACAGATCCGCGAATCATACATGCTCCTATTGTAGTCAAAGACTATAATGTTTGGGGGGTAAAGTGACAAGTTCCATGCCATCCTGTAGATGGCAAAACAGGCCAAAGCACTGCATTAATGGCAATTCCCAACCATATTTATTGGAAGCAAGAAGCGGGATTTCTTAAAAGCAATAAGGGATGAAACGATTGGGGGAATTTCACTTTTCTTCTTTCGGGGTTCGACGGACATGGATCGATGATCACGTCGAGTGAAGCCGGGATATCCGGCGCTATGATTGGTATTCTTCCTGAAACCGCCGCGGAAATACCGTCCGATGAATGGGATGCGTGATCGAAAGTACAGGCACTTGGACCTGGCGGATGATCTCCTCCGTGGTATTGCCGATTTGAACACGCCGCAACCCACGCGCCCCATGAGTCCCGATGACCACCAGATCGACATCGTGATCTCCGACAACCTGCACAATCGAATTTTCCGGCTCAATATCCCTGCCGACCATTTTTTCGATGACAATGTCTTTCGCAGATTCGTGGTATGTCGCCGGATCAGGGAAAAGGTCCAGCATCTTTTCCGGATTGTTAACGTTCAGTGTCGTCACATGGAGGAGGATCAATTTGGCTTTGAAAATTCTCGCCAACGATATCGCGTAGGGAAGTGCGTAGTTGCCATACTCTGAGAAGTCCGTCGGGCAAAGAATTGTCCGTACGCGCCAGTCGATTTCAATGTGTTCGCGCGGTTTGAGTGTTATGACGGGTGCCCGGCAAATCCGGACGATCCGTTCGGTTGTGCGCCCCATAAGGTGCGGCGACGCGCACCCGATGCCCTGCGTTGCCAATGCAACTGCCGAGTAATTGTGCCCTTCCGCTTCCGCAATGATTTCGTGGTATGCCGTACCGAACCGTACAATGAAATTTGTGAAGCGCCGATTAAGATGCGCCACGCGGATCTCATCTGAAAACCGTTCAACGGCAAAGGTTTCCACATTTGCACGGTACTCGGCCACTTGCCGCTCATTCATTCCATAGAAACCGAGCGGGCTTTTCTCGTATTCATCCACATATAACAATGTGATCGTTCCCCCCGCCTTCTGGACCGCAAATGACGCGAAGCGAATCGCGTCCAGCGACGCCTGGGAAAAATCTGTCGCGCACAGGATGTGATCAAATTGATACATCAGCACCTCCACAGAAACAAAATCGAGAAAGATCCAAATTGCTCACCGCGTCTGACAGAAGAAGTCTTGCCACAGAGATCAGCAAATCCTCGGCAATTGTTCGCCGGACAGCATATCAACGACGCGCTTCCCGCCGACACGGCTTTTCATAATGACAGTTCCCGCGTGGTCGGCCACCACCTGCCCGATCGCAACGGCATCTTTTCCCAATGGATGTTGCTGCATCACCTCCAGAATTGCAGCCGCATCGTCGGGAGCCACAAAAGCGATAAGCTTGCCTTCATTGGCAACGTAGAGCGGATCGAATCCGAGTATTTCGCATGCCCCGCGCACTTCATCGGCAACCGGAATCGCTTCTTCCTCAATCCAAATACCTACCTGTGCAGCGGCGGCAATTTCGTTCAATGCGCTCGCAATACCTCCCCGGGTCGGATCGCGCAGGACGTGGATGCTTTCTCCGAATGCTAATAGTTCGGACGTCAAGCCGTTCAATGCCGCACAATCGCTGACGATATCAGTTTCAAACCGGAGTCCCTCGCGCACAGACATGATGGCAATGCCGTGTTGGGCGATGCGGCCGCTGAGTATGATCACGTCTCCCGGCGATGCCAGCATCGGGGAGATCGAAACACCGTCGGCGATCTCTCCGATTCCAGCGGTCGTGATGAAAATCTTGTCTGCCTTTCCTCTATCGACAACTTTCGTATCTCCAGTGACCACGACCACACGCGCCAATGCCGCTGCTTCCTGCATGGAAGCGGCGATGCGCTGAAGATCTTCCATCGGGAAGCCTTCTTCGATAATGAATCCGGCAGAGAGAAACCGCGGCGTCGCACCGCACATGGCAAGATCGTTGACGGTGCCATTCACCGCAAGTGCGCCGATGTCTCCCCCTGGAAAGAATATCGGATTGATGACATACGAATCTGTGGTGAAGGCTATACGCTCATTCCCAAAAGGGACGATCGCACCATCATGGAGTTGACTCAGATATTCATTACCGAGAAACGGCAGGAAAATATCCTGCACCAGCTGCTGCGACAATTTGCCGCCGCCGCCATGGGCGAGTTGCACACTGGGATATGAATTAAAAGGAAGAGGACAGGAAATCATGCCGGATAATGCCCCAAAATTTTCTTGAACCACCGATGAAGTGCATGAACCGATTCCACCGGCTCGAGAAACATCAGAATGCATTCTGGAGAAATAACCGAAATTCCGGCTGCCTCTGCTGCCGCAATGGCTGCCGTTGATTCGGAACCGGGCTGCATCCAGATACCGGTGATGCCTTTCTGCACACACGCCGCCACCGTATCCTCAGTCACCCGTGGCGGCACGACGGTGATGATGGATCGCACCTCCGGCGAAAGCTCCATCACAGAGGGAATGCACGGCCGACCTTCAATAGAATCCTGTTTGGGATTCACGGGATAGACCGTGAACTCTTTCTCAATCATCGTACGGAGAACCACATTGCCGAATTTCTTCCGGTCTGCCGATGCCCCGACAACGGCAAACGCCGGCGATGAAAAAAAACGCTCGATCGACGCCTTTGTTGTTTTCATAATCTTCCGGACTAATATCAATCTTTCCCGTGAACGAAGCAAGAGCATTTATTTCGGCGATAAGCGGCCAACACCTGCTTCAAATCAATGTCGGTGCAGATCTTTGTGCATGATCTTCCGTGTCTCATGCAGTCGATCGTCTGCCGGCAGGTCTATCAATTTTTGATTCATATTTTCATCGTCTTCCGCGCGGAGTAATGATGCCACATAATCAATCACGCTCGACGGAAAAATTCCGCTGCGTTCATACAATGCCCGTTTCTCGAGGATGAGCTTGGCAGATTCTACACAGCTTTTTGGAAGTGCCGAGAGACGATTCCACAGTTTTTCGTCTTGGAATATGTTGCCGGACACATACAGCTTTTGCGCTACCGTCTCCGCTTCTGGATGTGTCAATCCCCACTCTGCAGCCATCGTGATGCCGGCGAGCAGCAGGTGAATATTGGCACTGCCATCAGGGCTGCGAAGCTCGACCGTCTGCCGTCCTTCGGTTTCTTTGAACGACAGCTTTTGCTGCGGATTGAGGCGCTGTGCCAGATTGGCAACAGACGACCATCCGAGCGGAACGCGAATCATGGCGCTGCGATTCATATCGCTCCAACAAATCCGCGTTGGCGCTTCCTGGTTTGGAACCAGACGCAGATAGGCGGAAGACACTGTGTTGCCGAATCCGGTCAGCGAATCTGCATACATACACAGGCCGCCGATGATCTTGCGCGCTTCCGGCGACAATTTTCCATCGGGTGAGGTCATGATATTTGTTCCCTCACGCCGGGCCTCCATGTGGATGTGAAATCCGTTTCCTGCAACGCCCTCCTCCAGCTTTGGGGCAAACGTCGCGACGCAATTGTTGCGGTACGCAACGTTGCGAATCAGCCACCGCGCCAGAACAAGATTGTCCGCCGCATCGACAACCGGTGTCGGAAGAAATTCTATCTCGAGCTGTTCACCCTGCTTTCCCCGGATCTCTTCGAGGTCGCTGCGTGTGCTTTCGATGTACCCGACTTCGCTGTGCGCGTACTTGACGGCGCCCGTGATCTGCGTGATGTGACGCACCATTTCATCGAGCACTGCACCGCTCTTCATGAAGGGACCTGAAGCATGATATCCCCGCTGCTTCGCCGCAAAGTATATTTTGCTGTTCGATTCGCTCAGGAGGAAAAATTCCAGTTCTCCCATCGCATAGAATTCCATTCCCGTATTCTTGCGAAACAGTTCCGCTGCACTGGACAGAATCGTATCAAGAGCAAACGGTGCGAGCGATCCATCGCGCGTCAGATAGCGGCAGATAAAATCCAGACTGTTGTCGGTAAATGGATTGAGAAATGCGGTCTTATAGACAGGAATGACATACAGGTCGGACAATGCAGTGTCCACCATTCCTTTGAAGAGCGACGAACCGTCCACGCGTTCGCCATCGGCAAGAATCCGCTCCGCCTGATAACGACTGGCGATCGGGATTCTCAGTTCTTTCAGCTTGCCATCCAGCGCTGTGTAGTGGAATGTGATACGCTCGATTTTTTTCTGCTCTATCACCCTGAGCATATCTTCGCGTGTAAACTGTTCACGCGGTTTGTCTAACAATACTGATAACGGATTTGTCAACGCGTAGGTTTGAGTCATAGATTTTTGGGGGCTGTTGTTTTTACAAGACAATTAAGAATTGAGAATCAGTAGTGTCCGGTTAGAAGTCGAATAAATTCAACTGGTTAGCGGACTGTGACATAAAAAAGTGTGGTTGATTCTCTGTAAGTAGTTGATTTAGTTGGGTTTTCTCGAAAAGCGAGATACTCAATATTTGCAAAATTG
>JAPLFO010000095.1:18340-26320 GCA_026390635.1 Ignavibacteriales bacterium | reverse complement strand
ACCTCGATGTCGGTTCATCGCATCCTGGGGCTGGAGAAGGTCCCAAGGGTTTGGCTGTTCGCCAATTAAAGCGGTACGTGAACTGGGTTCAGAACGTCGTGAGACAGTTCGGTCCCTATCCTATGCGGGCGTAGGAAGCTTGAGAAGTGTCGCTCTTAGTACGAGAGGACCGGAGTGAACGGACCGACGGTGTATCTGTTGTCACGCCAGTGGCATTGCAGAGTAGCCATGTCCGGATGGGATAAGCACTGAAAGCATCTAAGTGCGAAACCCGCTTCAAGATTAGGCTTCCCGGGCGAAAGCCCCTAAAGACTCCAAGGAGATGACTTGGTTGATAGGCTGCAGATGTAAATCCAGTAATGGATGAGTCGAGCAGTACTAATAAGTCGTGAGACTTGCCAAATATTTTTTATTGCACACATAACGGTGCGTCAATAAACTTATTTGGAAAGACGCTCAACAAAGAAAGAAAAATACAAAATGTTGTGCTGAAGGTTTCATTCTCGATTGTAGAGTTTTCAGGTGTCTATATCGCGGGTGTTACACCTCTTCCCATTCCGAACAGAGAAGTTAAGCCCCGTGGAGCCGATGGTACTATACGGGTAACTGTATGGGAGAGTAGGTCGACGCCTGATTTATTTTTTGAAACCCATTGCATCTACGATGCAATGGGTTTTTTTTTGATGCCTTCGTATGATTCACTTTTACTTCTTTCTCTTTTTGTGTATCTTCCAACCTATCACGACATTAAAAATTTCGAGAGAAATCAGCGCTATGGCAAAACGAGCTTTGATCACCGGTATCACCGGACAGGATGGTTCCTATCTTGCCGAACTCCTTCTGGAGAAAGGTTATGAAGTCCACGGCATTATCCGGAGGAGTAGTTCATTCAATACCGGACGCATTGACCATATTTATAGTGATCCGGAATTCTCGGGAAAGCGATTCTTCCTTCACTACGGTGATGTGACGGATACGAGCAATCTCAATCGCCTGCTGGAAAAAACTCATCCCGATGAAATCTACAACCTTGCTGCGCAAAGCCACGTCAAGGTCTCGTTCGAAGTTCCGGAATACACGGCCGAGGTCGACGGGGTCGGTACACTTCGCTTTCTGGACGCGATCCGTGAAACGGGACTGAAAACAAAATTCTATCAGGCGTCCACCAGTGAGCTCTATGGAAAAGTGCAGGAGGTGCCGCAGAGTGAGACAACACCATTCTATCCGCGGAGCCCGTACGCCGTTGCGAAGCTTTATGGATACTGGATCATCATAAATTATCGTGAAGCGTATAATCTTTTTGCATGTAACGGTATCCTGTTTAATCACGAGTCCCCGCGGCGCGGAGAAACGTTCGTTACCCGGAAAATTACTCTCGCCGCCGCGCGCATCAAACTGGGACTCCAGGAAAAATTGCTTCTCGGAAATTTCAGCGCCCGGCGCGATTGGGGATATGCACCGGAATTCGTTGAAGGAATGTGGCGCATGTTGCAGCAGGATGTGCCGCAGGACTTTGTACTGGCGACCGGTGAGATGCACACCGTGCGCGAATTTACGCAGTTCGCTTTTCAGGAAATCGGAATCAATCTCCGATGGGAAGGCGACGGAGAAAAGGAAGTCGGCATGGATGCTGCTACCGGGAAAACACTTGTGGCCGTCGACTCCCGCTACTACCGGCCGACGGAAGTCGAGCAGCTGCTGGGCGATCCTTCCAAGGCGAAAAAAATACTCGGATGGGAGCCGAAAACGAAATTTGCAGAACTGGTGAAGATAATGGCGAAAGCGGATTTTGAAAAAGTATCCAAAAGGGGGTACTGAGAAACGTATGAATCCGGGAGAAAAAATTTATGTTGCAGGACATCGCGGCCTTGTCGGTTCAGCCCTCATGCGGCGGCTGGGGCAACAGGGATACGATGGGATCGTCACGCGCACGCTGGAAGAATTGGATCTGCGCGATCAACGCGCCGTTGATGAATTTTTCCAGAAAGAACGTCCGGCGTACGCATTTCTGGCGGCGGCAAGAGTTGGCGGCATTCATGCAAACAACTCGTATCCTGCGGAATTCATTTATGACAACCTGCAGGTTCAGAACAATATCATTCATTTTGCCCATCGGGCGGGAGTGAAGAAGCTTTGCTTTCTTGGCAGCTCCTGCATCTATCCGCGCCTGGCTCCGCAGCCGATGAAAGAAGAATACCTGCTGGACGGGAAGCTCGAACCGACGAATGAGCCGTACGCAATTGCAAAAATCGCCGGCATAAAAATGTGTCAGGCGTATAACCGCCAGTATGGGACGAATTTTATTTCGGTCATGCCGACGAATCTCTACGGACCGAACGATAATTTCGATCTGGAGAATTCGCATGTACTTCCGGCAGCCATCCGGAAATTTGTCGATGCCCGCAACGCTCATTCTCCGTTCGTGACGATTTGGGGTACCGGAACACCGCGCAGAGAATTTCTCCATGTCGATGACATGGCGGACGCCTGCATCTACCTTATGCAGAATTATGACAGCGGCGAGATAGTCAATATCGGCGTCGGAACGGATGTGTCCATTGCAGAAGTATATGATTTGATAAAATCGGTGACGGGATACGCTGGATCCATTCAGCATGACACGTCGAAACCGGATGGCACTCCGAGAAAGCTTCTCGACGTCAGCCGAATTCACGGGCTTGGCTGGAAAGCAAAAATCTCTCTCGAAGAAGGCATTCGGTCCGCCGTTGAGTGGTATGAAGAGCATGGGCCCGGAGCTGCAAAGAATCCGTCCTGAATCAGGCTGCACTCCTATGTTTGTTTTCGCTGACACGGGAGAGCAATCCAACGAGAGCGCGGACTGCAAAATGCAAACGTGGTATTATTTATGTCCTTACGGGAGTAGAGCATGAAAATTGCGATCATCGGAACAGGGTACGTCGGTCTCGTGACGGGGACGTGCCTGGCGGAGACCGGAAACCAGGTGATTTGTGTGGATAACAACCAGGAGAAACTCGCCAGGTTGTTGAAGGCCGAAGTGCCGATTTATGAACCCGGACTTGATCTCCTCTTCCAGCGGAATCTGACCAAACAACGTCTTTCCTTCACGGCGGATCTGGCTGCAGCGGTTCTTCAAAGCGAATATATTTTTCTTTGCCTGCCGACCCCTCAGGATGAAGACGGATCCGCCGATCTTCAATACATACTGGGGGTTGCCGGTCAGATTGGTGAAATTCTTCACAGAAGAAGCGACTCGGTGTATCGCGTCATTGTGAATAAGAGCACGGTTCCTGTCGGGACTGCCGGAAAAGTCGCAGCGCTCTTGCGCGAACGGGGAGCGCAGAATTTCGACATCGTGTCCAATCCGGAATTCCTGCGCGAAGGGTTCGCGGTGGAAGATTTCATGAAGCCGGATCGCATCGTGGTCGGGTCGGACAGCCGGCGAGCCTTCGACATGATGAAGCTGTTGTATGATCCGTTCGTTCGCCAGGGCAATCCGATCATCGAAATGAATACGGCAAGTTCCGAGGTCACAAAATACGCCGCCAATTCCTATCTGGCGATGCGGATTACCTACATGAACGAGCTCGCGAACTTCATGGGAACGGATTCGCGGATCGGGAAACGATTTCTCTTCCCCGGTATCGGATATGGCGGATCGTGCTTCCCCAAGGATGTGAACGCCCTGATCAAGACAGCCGACGATGCCGGCTCACCGATGAAGATTCTCGCGGTGGTCGATCAGGTGAATCGTGAACAAAAATCGGTACTGGTAAGGAAAGTCGTTGATCATTTCGGTGGATCCATCGCTGGAAGGCATTTTGGCGTTTGGGGACTTGCATTCAAGCCGAATACGGACGATATGCGCGAAGCTCCTTCTGTTGTCATTATCCGCCACCTGTTGAAACACGGGGCCACGGTCACCGCGTATGATCCGGCCGCCGCTGAAACAGCACGGTTCTATCTGCATGATACCATCCGGTATGCCGAAAATGAATATGATGCGTTGACCGGTGCCGATGCACTGCTCGTGCTGACGGAGTGGAACGAATTCCGCACGCCGGATTTTCAGGAAGTGAAGAAACGACTGAAACAGCATCTCATTTTTGACGGCCGGAATATTTTCACTCCCGAAAAAATGGAAGAGCTCCACATCACTTACTATGGCATCGGCCGTCCGCCGGTGAAAATATAATATGAAAACCGATGTGGTCACCGGCGGAGCCGGGTTCCTTGGATCGCACCTGTGCGAGCGGCTGCTCGCCGAGAATCATACGGTCGTGTGCATCGATAATCTGATCACCGGTTCGTTGGAGAACATTGAACACCTTTTCGGGAATGAACGCTTTCGCTTCATCCACTATGATGTTACGAATTTCATTCACGTTCCCGATGATATCCAGTATGTGTACCACTTTGCTTCTCCCGCAAGCCCGATCGACTATCTAAAGCTTCCGATCCAAACGCTCAAGGTCGGATCGCTCGGCACGCACAAGGCATTGGGGTTTGCAAAGGCGAAGAAAGCCAGATTCCTCATCTCGTCCACGTCCGAGGTCTATGGTGATCCCGAAATACATCCCCAGGTGGAAGAGTATTGGGGCAATGTCAATCCAATCGGTCCGCGCGGCGTCTATGACGAAGCGAAGCGTTTTTCCGAAGCGCTGACGATGGCCTACCACAACTACCATGGATTGCAGACGCGCATCGTCAGAATTTTTAATACCTACGGCGAACGCATGCGCATCGACGACGGCAGGGCGATACCGGCATTCCTGTCCCAGGCATTGCGCGGCGAGGATGTTACGGTATTCGGCGACGGCTCACAAACCAGAAGCGTATGCTATGTTTCGGATCTCATCGATGGGATCTACCGCCTCATGCTCTCCGACTACCACCTTCCCGTCAATATCGGAAATCCCGAAGAACTGACGATGCTGCAACTGGCGAAGGAAATTATCGCACTTACCGGAAGCAGGAGTGCTATCGTGCATAAGGAGCTTCCGGTGGATGATCCGCGCGTCCGGCAGCCGGATATTTCCAAAGCAAGAGAGCTGCTGCAATGGGAGCCACGGGTCAATCGTGCGGAAGGGTTGCGGCGGACGATGAAGTACTTCAAATCCAAGTTAGGACTTTGATGACCGGTGACGGTTCTTGTCCTGGTATAGCAGGCAGCATTGGTTGAGTTCGCAATTTCAAAAAGGGAAGAATGTATGAAAGGTATCGTGCTTGCAGGGGGATCCGGGTCGCGCTTGTATCCGATCACCAAAATCTACAGCAAACAACTGGCGCTGATCTATGACAAGCCGCTGATCTACTATCCGCTGTCCATTCTGATGCTTGGCGGAATCCGCGAGATTCTGATCATCTCCAACAAGGAGACAATCCCTTGGTACCAGGGGCTCTTCGGAGACGGCAAGCATCTGGGTCTGACGATCGAGTACGTTTTGCAGGATGCGCCGAATGGGATTGCGGAGTCGTTTCTTCTCGGCGAAAAATTCATTGGCGATGACAGTGTGACATTGATTCTCGGCGATAACATCTTCTACGGCAATCTGGATTTCTTCTACCGCGCGCTGAAACAGAAAGACGGGGCAACAATTTTCGGATATCGGGTCAATGATCCGGAGCGGTATGGTATTGTGGAATTTGACGCGGTGGGCAAGGCTCTATCGATTGAAGAGAAACCGGCGCAGCCGAAATCTCCGTACGCCGTTCCCGGTCTTTATATCTATGATAACGACGTGGTGGGGATTTCCAAAGCGCTGAAGCCGTCGCCGCGCGGTGAACTTGAAATCACCGACGTCAATAAAGAGTATCTCTGCCGAAACAAACTTGCCGTGCAAAAAATCGGGCGCGGTGTCGCATGGCTGGATACCGGCACGCCTGAAGCACTCTTGCAGGCATCATACTTCTTCGGTGTGATCGAAGACCGCCAGGGATTGAAGGTTGCCTGCCTCGAAGAGATCGCCTATCATCAGCGGTTTATTTCCCATGATCAGTTTGTTGAAGTTATCTCGGCGCTTCCGAAATCATTGTACCGCTCGTACCTTGAGAGAATTTTGCAGGAAGAATAATGCGCATTCAAACGACTCCCCTTGACGGATTGTTGATCATCACACCCGATGTCTTTGCCGATGACCGTGGCTATTTTTTCGAGTCATTCAGCCGGCAAAAATATTCAGATGTTTTTGCATCCCGTGAATTTGTGCAGGACAATATTTCCAAATCACAGAAGGGGACGGTGCGGGGACTGCATTACCAGGTCGCGAAGAACGCCCAGGGGAAGCTCTGCCAGGTTCTGACGGGCCGAGTTCTGGACGTTGCACTGGATATCCGCTTCGGCTCACCGACGTTCGGAAAATATTTTGCGGTCGAGCTCTCTGAAGAAAACCACATGCAATTCTGGCTTCCCCCGGGATTTGCCCACGGATTTTCGGTGCTCTCCGATGTTGCGATCTTTCACTACAAATGCACTGCCTTGTATAGCAGAGCTGATGAGCGGTCGATACGGTACGACGATCCCTCATTGAAAATCGATTGGAACGTCGACGATCCGATCGTCTCAACCAAGGATGCGCATGCGCCGATGTTTGCCGAGATCGATCAGGATTTTGTGTTTTAGTGACGTGGTCGAAAAGTCCGCTTGCATGTGAAATGTCTGCTCACCGAAGATTGGAGCACAATCTATAGCGCGACTCCGTGGAGTCGCGACCAAGGACTTGACGGATCGAGATCACAGTCTCGATCTACAATACGGTCAATTGCCGAACGGGAGTTTCCAACCAAATTGTCAGCAGTTTGCTCATACTGCCGTACCTATTCTAGCAATTCAATTTCACAATTCCATGGACGTCTGCTTCTACGAAGTGTTTCGGGAGGAAGAGCTCGCTCTTCGCAGGTTTCTCGGCGATGAGATCCGCTGCCGCTTTGCGCCGCACACGATTCAAGAGTCACAGGATGAAAAGCCGCCGGCACGCTTGATCAGCATCCGGACGCACTCCGTTGTGCCGAATGCCTGGGCCGGGGTACTTTCCGGGATTCTCACCCGGAGCATGGGGTACGATCATTTGCTCCGCTTCCGCCAGCACTCGCACGCGGTGATTCCGCTGGGATATCTCGAAGAATATTCGGCGCGCGCCGTTGCGGAGCATGCAGTCATGCTTCTGCTCTCGCTCTTTCGCAAACTCCCGCAGCAGATGATGCAGTTTCAGCGTTTTGAACGCGACGGACTGACCGGACGCGAATGCGAAGGTAAAAATCTCCTCGTGGTGGGTGTCGGCCGCATCGGCAAGATAGTTGCCTCAATCGGGAATGCGCTCGGCATGACGGTGCGTGGTGTAGATATTGTCCGGGATAAGCCAAACATATCGTATGTGTCGTTTGCGGAAGGCGTTGTCGATGCGGATGCTATCATCTCGTGCATGAATCTGACCGACAGCAACGCCGGTTACTTCAATGTGGAGAGCCTGAGCAAGGTCAGGCGGGGGTGCATTTTTGTGAACATAGCGCGGGGCGAAGAGTCTCCGGTTGCGGATCTGGTGCAGCTTCTCGCAGACGGAATTCTCGGCGGCGTGGGATTGGATGTGTATGATGCGGAGCCGGATCTGGCGAATGCATTGCGCAGTCCCGCCGGATTGTCGTCGCCGCAGGCCGCGCATGTGAAGGCGCTGCTTCAGCATCCCAATGCCATCTGCACACCGCACAATGCATTCAATTCGGAAGAAGCGGTGGAGCGAAAGTCAAAAATGAGCGTCGATCAAATCCAACATTTTGTTGCACACGGGAGATTTCTCTGGCAGCTCACTTAAGGAGTATCATCTTCCGTGTTTGATCGAAATCTCCCGACTTCATCCTGCAATAATATGTTCCGCTGGCCAGCGTCGATGCGTTCCACACCAGGCTGTGAATGCCGGCGTTCTGCATACCCTTGGCGAGGACGGCCACCTCATTTCCGAGCAAATCATAGATCCTGATGTCGACGGCTGATGCGCTAGGCAACGT
>JAPLFO010000095.1:0-18251 GCA_026390635.1 Ignavibacteriales bacterium | reverse complement strand
CGTGTAGCGTACGAGCGTGGACGGGTTAAACGGATTCGGACAATTCTGTTCGAGCGCAAAGGTTAACGGGACGGATATTTCCCGCGCGACGTCTGTGACTTGTACGGTCGTTGCTTTCTTCAAGACAATCTGATTATTGGGATCGAAGACGACAGAGACAGGCGTTCTGGAAAACTGGAACGATACGGTCTGATCCATCGACGACTGGAAAAATTGCACCACACTATCCGCTCCTTTCACAAAACTGACGCGAAGTTCGACCGGCATTTGGAACAGCGGAGGGCTCTTCTGTGTCTGCCGGGCCCGGAAGCTGATTCTATTCTGTTCCGGTGTTACGGAATACTCATTGGCATAGACTGGATAATTCGCCTTCTTCACCCACTGGTCGAAAAACCAGGTCATATCGCGTCCCGCAACGCTGCTGACCTTGGCGACAAAATCGTCAGTCGTGGCCGTCTTATATTTAAAACCGGCCGTGTCCGTGGCATATGCCTTCAAGGCCGCAAAGAACATGGAATCGCCCAGTACGTAGCGCAGCATATGCAGAACGCATGCGCCTTTGTTGTATGTTACGGCCGTATTGAACAGCGTGTTGACGTTCGGTGTCGTTACGGCCCACGACGGGTTGTACATCGGCCAGCCGGGATTCTGGCCGATGTAGCCCGCAGCGTCACTTTCGATGTCTGCCTTATATGCCGCATAGCCGCTGACAGTTTCATACCAGAGGGACTCACAATAAGTGGCAAATCCCTCGTTGAGCCAGATGTCTCCCCATGTGGCGCAGGTGATCATGTCTCCGAACCATTGATGAGCAAATTCATGCGAGACGAGATTCTCACCCCAGCAATTGGGACAAAGACTGGTGAGCGTCTGGTTTTCCATTCCGCCCCAGGTAAATTGACCGTTCATTGTCGCAAACCCATTTTTTTCGAAGGGATGTTCACCGAACAATTCTGAATAGCGGGAAGTCATCTTGCCGATGAGCGAACGGATGTTTGAATTGTCCTCTCCGGCATTGGAATAGAATCTGAACGGGATACTGTCCTGCGGATGCGAAGAAGGATGCCAGTAGACAATATCAAGCTTGTAACCGACTTTTGCAGAGATGACCACAAGGTAGGTTGAGACTGGATCACGACTTTCCCAGCGGTAGAACAGAGTGTCCCCCTTTTTCACGGAGTCGGCGAGCCGTCCGTTGGAGCCCAGCAACACGGTGGACGGTACCTTCGCGGTGAGATCGAGCAGTGCTTTGTCGGCAGGACTGTCCCAGCAGGGGAACCAGGAGCGCGCCCCCTCCGGCTCGGCATCGGTGAAAACCATCCCGTCGCTGCTGACATAAAAGGCGGCATCCGCAACATCCTTATGACGATATGCGATTCTGAGTGTCAGCGTGTCTCCAGGATTTCGCAGCGTGTCCAACGTGATGGTGGTGAACTGCGGATCCTGCACAAATGACAGCGCCTTCGTCCCCAACTGCACCGATTGAATCAGCAATGAAGTCTGTATTGCATTCAGCTTGATCTTGGAAGCGGCAGAGTCCATCCGGAGCGTGATTGTGTTGACAGCGTCAAACGAATGCGGGAACGGGGTGGAAAAATTCTTGTAGAGATCGAGATTCAGCGAATACCGGAGAACATCAAACGAGTGTACCGGTGAACCTTGCGATGTCGCTTTTTCGAGAGAGATTCCCCGCTTCATGCGCTTCAAGGAACAATACTCCGCGCCGTTCCGCAATTGGATCTGTGCGGTGAGGATTGAAACGGCGAACAATAATGTAAGGGTCGCGGATATGATTTTCATGCGTGTATTCTTTCTGGAATCCTATGTGTGATAGACAAGTGCAATGGCGCTGGTTGTGCATCCATGGCGTAGACTATGAGGGAGTGGCGGCAATGTTCGCCTTCTGCCTCCCGTACTATTTTTCCGCAGTCGCCAAAAGGAACACTTCCAATCCATCGGCAATTTTCACCGCTGCGCGCGCACGAAATGCCGGATCGAGCAGAAGCATCTCATCCTCGGGATTCGACATGAATGCCGTCTCGACAAGGGTGTTGGGGAATTGTGTCGGTCCATTGAGTGAGAAATTGAAACTGTTGGTAATGCCCCATTGTTCAAGATCCAACTCAAGCATTTTCTTATACAAAGTCGAGGAAAGCGTTTGATATCCCGCATACCGAGTGTACGTGCTGGTGCCGCGGATCTGTGTCGGATCGCTCGTGAGCCCCGTGGAATTACAATGAACGCTTACAAAGATCTGAACATTGTTCACTAGCAAGGTATCCAGGCGGGCACCCATGCCGACATCGGGATCGCTCTTGCGCGTTAGTACGACGCGCGCGCCTCTTGCCTGCAGGACAGAGTCGAGCGAATGCACGATGGAAAGATTCATATCTTTTTCCTTGCTGCCGGTCGATCCCAACGCTCCGTTACCATCGCCGCCATGTCCGGCATCGATGCCGATGGTGATGTCCTTCAGCGGCGATCCTGTCTGCGCGAGCCGGGGCGGACGTCGCATCGAGATTCGCAAATTGGTTCCATTTTCATACCGCACGTCATATCCCCAGTGTTGTTTCAATGTTGAAAGAATCGTCAGCCGGTAATGCTCTTTGCCGAGTTGCGACCAAGTGATGCTCTTGATGCCAGCCGCTGAAAGATGTCGCGTAATCCAATTTGTGTTTGACGTCGCGCCGAAAAGATCCACCGTCAGCCCGAGTGGATCGATGGTCTGCTCACACAAGAATGGCAGTCGTTGATCCAGGGCGACGGAGATCACATCCTCCTTCTCGTTTCCCACGGCCGAGATCGATCCCACAAACGACTGCGGGTGTGCTTGGGTCGGCGGCAGGAGTGTTACAAAATCTTGATCAATCCATGCTTCAATTCCGTCTGCCAGCTGCACCCGATACATGTTGCCGACTTTTCCGGAAACAAGAATCCTGATGCCGCTCTGAAGGAATCCCAATTTTGCCCCGCCGAGACGATCCGTGCCGAGGCCTGCGTTCAAATATGGCCGCCTTCCGGTGATCTCTCCAACGCGCGGCAGTTCCCTCGGAAGAAAGGAGACCTTCCCTTTTGAATATGCCTTCTCGCGCGTCCAGAAGCTCCTCTTCAGATGAAACACGATAAGTGCATCGCGGGTTTCATCTGAAGGTCTCACTGCATACCTTCCGGTGTAGATGCCTCCAGGCTCGCCGTTCTTCGATTGCACTTCAATCATCGGAATTCCCGATTCGACACCTTCAATGTCAAACCAAGCCTCGAAACCGGGGCTGCCTTTGAATTTGACCTCGAGGACGTCGCCCATCCCGAGCCATCGGTTCTGCGCCGGTTCCATCCCCGTCTTTTCGATTGTAAGCGGATCAACGGGAGAGGGAACTGCAGGCATGGGACGGATCAGCACAAATGTCTGCGATGTTTTTTCGCTGCGGGGAAGGACTGTTGCGATTTCCAGAGTAGATGTTCCGGCGGGAACGTCCACTGCGCCGCCGAAGGCGCCGGTCGGATACACATGAAGTTCTTTTCCATTGGCTGTAACGCGCGCATCCGGCTGTGTACAACCGGAGATACGTTGTGTTGATCCGGCAGCATTGGTGTCGCTTTCCGGGACGATCACGCGAAGCGGTGGTGAAGTTTGACCCTGCAGGGCAGACAAATAACCCCAAAGGAGGCATATAGACAGAAGTGTAAGGGCGCGGGGCATGGGAATCCTTTGAATGAGAAATATTGACGTACAGGCTATATAATTGCGAAATTATTGCTATCTTTCAAATTATTTCTTTTAAGAACTGGAAAGGCGTTGCCATGGATCTGCTGCTGCGAAGGACCCGGGAGCTGGAGCTCCAGATAGATGAATACCTTGATATTGTCGTGCGGGGCGCTCTTCTCTTCAAGGAAGGGGTGAAGTACTACATCAAGGGTCAGGCGGACCAATTTGAAGAGCATGTTGTACTTATCGATCAAATGGAAAGCCGGGCGGATTCGCTTCGGCGTTCGATTGAAACCCGTCTCTATCTGGAGACGCTGATTCCGGAATTTCGCGGAGACGTGCTTGGCTTGCTGGAAAGCAGCGACAAGGTAATGAATCGGGCAACGGAGACCCTCACCCAATTCAAGGTGGAATCACCGGAGATTCTCGAGGATCTCAAGCCAATGTTTATGGATCTGACGGACTCCACCACAGCGGCGGTCGAGTCGATGGTGCTTGCCATCCGGTCGTATTTCCGCGAGCTCGAAAAAGTGCGGGATCACATCAACAAAGTGATGTTCTACGAAAATGAAAGCGATTCCATCGGCGACAAGATCAAGAGACTTGTGTTCAGCAAGGACATCGATCTAAGCAGAAAAATCCACATGCGCTATTTTGTGTCTCACATCGAAGGGATTGCGGACGAAGCGGAAGACGTCTGCGATCGTCTGGCGATTGCAACGATCAAGCGTCATTTGTAGGCGAGGCAGTTCATGATCTGGCTTTTCATAAGTACCGGTCTCTTTCTTGGTTGGTCGCTCGGCGCAAATCACGCTGTCAACGTTTTTGGCACCGCGGTCGTCTCTCGAATGGTCAAGTTCAAGGTGGCGGCGACCGTCGCGGGAATTTTTGTGATTCTTGGAGCAGTCTTCAGCGGAGCGGGAGCATCGCGTACGTTGACTGAACTCGGTGCAGTGAACGAACTTGCCGGCTGCTTCACAGTGGCTCTTGCTGTGGCACTGGCGGTGACATGGATGACGGGACTTGAACTTCCAGTGTCAACCTCGCAGGCAGTTGTCGGCGGCATTGTCGGATGGAACCTCTTCACCGGGTCGCCGACGGATATGGCGTCGCTTTCCAAAATCGTTTCAACCTGGGTAGTCTGTCCGCTGCTCTCTGCCATATTTGCGTATGGGCTCTATGAGTCCGCCACTTTCGTTATTCGCCGATCGCGTTTGCATATACTCCATCTGGATGCCTATACGCGAATCGGATTATTGGTCGTCGGCGCTTTTGCGTCTTATACGCTTGGCGCCAACAATATCGGCAACGTCATGGGGATGTTCGTCGCCGCATCGCCGTTTGAAAATCTCGACGTCTTCCATATGTTCTCGTTTTCCGGAACCCAGCAGCTTTTTCTGATCGGTGGAATCGCTATTGCAATAGGAATCTTCACTTACAGCTACAAAGTGATGGTGACCGTGAGTGATCAGCTTTTCAAGATCACACCTCTTGCCGGTTTGATAGTCGTGCTGGCGGAATCACTCGTGCTGTTTCTTTTCGCTTCCGAAGGTTTGGAGGCATGGCTCATTGGGCACGGATTGCCGTCAATTCCTCTGGTACCTCTTTCGAGCACCCAGGTTGTCATTGGCGCGGTTATCGGCGTCGGCTTTGCGAAGCGCGGGCGCGGCATCAACTATAGAGTTCTCGGGAGAATTGCCATCGGCTGGATTACGGCGCCTGTGGCAGCGTGCAGCATTTCCTTTGTGGCTCTGTTTATTGTGCAGAATGTTTTTGAGCAGAAGGTTGTGCATCTGGTTCCGTACAAGATCACGCCGGATGTGGTGCGGGCATTGACGAAAGAGGGTATCCCGCCGGGACCACTGGCAAAATTGTCGGGGAGACCATTTCTCGGGTCCGCGAATTTCCGGCAGGCGCTTCGCGGCCAGCAGCGATGGACAGAAAACCAGCTTTTCCTCATTTTTTCGTACAGCGAACTGGACACGATCCGGGTCGATTCTGCACTGGTCCCCCGCGTTTTTGCCTCGGCGCCCCTTTCGGCGGGTCAGGCAGAAGCAGTAAAAAAATTACATAGACGGCTTTTCGTTCATCGCTGGCAGGTGGTACAGAGTCTGGTCGATTCCTGCGATGAGTGGAAACCGAGAAGCGGGCGTGGCACGGAAATCCTCAATAAAGAATTGAAGCAGCGAAGGGAACTCCTCTTCACCGCGTTCAGAATTCAGCGATAGTCGTCTGTTTTCGCATATTTTCATGGTAATCAGCTGCGTCCGGGGCCAAAAAATGTTGACTCTTTGGCACGGATTCCCTATATTACTTTACTTTTTTATTATGTTCGGCAAGCGCTCATGAAACTTAACATATCGAACCTCCCTGAGGGGGTGACACAACATGAGCTGACCGGCATCCCGTCCGATCTTGGACTGGAGGAGCAATTCTTTGACACAGTCGCTTTGCACGTGACACTTGAAAAGAACATTCGGCAATTGGTGCTGTCGGTCGTAATAGAGGCGAAGGCCAGATTCCGGTGTGACCGGTGTCTTGAGGAATTTGAAACGACCTTGCGTCCCGAATTACGATTAGTCTATGTCTGGAACGAGCTCAAAACGGCTGAATTTCCCGAGGAAGATGTTCACTTTCTCAAGCATGATGACAATAGTATCGATCTTTCGGGTGATGCAAAAGAATACTTGAAGTTGGCCTTGCCGCTGAAAGCAGTCTGCCGCGAAGAGTGTGCGGGTCTCTGCGCGTCCTGCGGCAGAAATTTGAATGCGGTTCCTTCCGGCGTTTGTGACTGCGGTCCGAAGGAGAGTGATCCGAGATGGAACAAGCTCGGGGATTTTATGGAAACGTTGATAAAGAATTAATATTTTTTTTTGAAGGAAGCTTACTATGCCGAATCCCAAACGACGCATTTCCAAGACCCGCGGTCGCAAACGCAGAACCCACTACAAAGCGACAGTGCCGTCAACCGGCGAATGCCCGCAATGCAGGGAGCCGAATCTGCTTCATCGCGCCTGCCCGAATTGCGGCTATTACAACGGCCGGTCGATCATCATTCCCAAAGCAGGCTAATCACACCCGAACATGCAACCGCCAAATGTTGTGGACCACTCGTCGGACAGAATCCGAATTGCTGTGGACGCGATGGGGGGGGACTTTGCCCCCGCGAATGAAGTGCAGGGTGCAGGCAACGCACTGAAGCGAACCAACAATCGATTCGACGTTGTATTGGTGGGCGATAGAACGGCCATTGAGAAGGAACTCGCCTCACTCGATGCTGCCGGTCTGTCCATCAGCATTGTACACGCCCCGACAGTTGTGACGATGCACGATTCTCCTGTGGCCGCGCTCAAGCAGAAGCCGGATTCTTCACTCGTTGTGGGCATGACGCTCCACAAGGAGCGAAAGGTTGATGCGTTCGTCAGTACGAGCAATACGGGCGCAGTCACGGCAGCATCGACCCTTCTTCTTGGGAGAATCCCCGGCGTCAGCCGTCCTACCATTGGCACCCTATTCCCTTCGGATACCGGTTACGCACTAATCGCCGATGCTGGCGCTGTTACGGATAGCAAGCCCCATTTTCTTTTTGAGTTCGGCGTCATGGGCAGTATTTTTTCGGAATACATTCTGGGAAAGAAGAATCCCCGTGTCGGATTGTTGAATGTCGGGGAAGAAGAGTCCAAAGGAGATGAACGGACGAAGGAGGCATACAAGCTCTTCATCCAGCGGGCCGATGCCGTCAATTTTATCGGCAACATCGAAGGCCGCGACATCCTGAAAGGCAAAGCAGATGTGGTTGTCTGTGACGGTTTTTTGGGAAATGTGCTGCTCAAGTTTGGTGAAAGCGTTCCTTCATTCCTCAAGGCGAAATTCAAAGCATATGCAGACAGGGGAATATATCAGAAGCTGTTGATGGCGCTTCTGCGCAATCCCCTGCGGAAGATCTTCAAAGATTTTGACTATCAGGAATATGGCGGCGTTCCTCTGTTGGGAGTGAACGGTGTGACGATTATCGGCCACGGTCGATCGACGCCGAAAGCAATTGCCAACATGATCCTGCGCGCAGAAGAAATGGTGCAGAAGAAGATCAACACTCACATCGAAAACACACTACGGGAACTACAATAGTACATGGCAACAACCCACGCGTATATTTCTGCGGTCGGGCACTACGTGCCTGAAAAAGTCCTTTCCAATGCGGACCTCGAAAAAATGGTGAACACATCTGATGAGTGGATCCGTTCGCGAACGGGCATTTCGGAGCGCCACATTCTGGATAACGGCGCGACCTCGGATCTTGCGGCCGGCGCCCTGAAGGCTGCGCTGGCGAACCGAGGAATGGACGCGTCGGAACTCGATATCATCATCGTGGCAACGGTGACGCCGGACATGTTCTTTCCGTCGACAGCATGTTTGGTACAGCAAAAGACCGGCGCAAAAAATGCCTTCTGTTTTGATCTCAGTGCGGCCTGCTCGGGATTTGTCTATGCACTTGTAGTGGGTGCGCAGTTTATCGATGGGGGGCGATATAAAAAAATCGCGGTGATTGGTTCAGACAAAATGAGTTCCATCATTGACTACACAGAACGCAACACGTGCATTCTCTTCGGCGATGCAGGAGCTGCCGTTATACTCGAACCGACCGGTGAAGAAGGCGTCGGCATCATCGACCACCGGCTCTACTCCGATGGCAGCGGCAGCAAGTTTCTGAATATGACGGGCGGCGGCAGCTTGAATCCTCCGTCGCACGAGACGGTCGACAAGAAAATGCACTACATCTTCCAGGACGGAAAGGCTGTCTTCAAGGTGGCGGTCATCGGCATGGCAGACGTCTCCTACGAAATCATGCAACGCAACAACTTAACCGGCAACGATGTCGATTGGTTGGTGCCGCATCAGGCCAATCTTCGAATCATTGACGCCTGCGCCGAACGCATGGAGCTGGATAAATCCAAAGTAATGATCAACATCGATCGATTCGGGAATACAACGGCGGCAACCATTCCGCTCTGTATTTCCGAGTGGTGGCAGAAGGGGAAAATCAAAAAAGGCCAGAATCTGGTGCTCGCGAGTTTTGGTGCGGGGTACACCTGGGGTGCGGTGTTGGTCAAGTGGGGAATTGAAGCTCCGAAAGAAATCAAATCATAACGCACGGAACTACACGATGTCAGTAGCATATATTTTCCCCGGTCAGGGTTCCCAATATGTCGGTATGGGAAAAGATCTTGCGGGTGAATTTTCTGAAGCACGCGATATTTTCTCAATGGCGGATACCATTCTCGGCGTTCCGTTGTCAAAGATCTGTTTTGAAGGTCCCGAAGAAGAGCTGAAGCAGACGAAGAACACGCAGCCCGCAATTTTTTTGCACAGCATTGCGATATGGACGCTTCTGAAAAAGAACGATGCCGCCATGGTGGCGGGTCATTCGCTCGGTGAGTACTCCGCCTTGGTTGCGGCAGGTGCTTTGAGCTTTGAAGAAGGGTTGAAGCTGGTGCGCCTCCGCGGCGAACTGATGCAGAAAGCCGGCGTCGAACAGCCCGGAACGATGGCGGCGGTTATCGGACTCGATCCGCAGACAGTGTCGGATGTATGCGTCGCTGCTGCCGTCGACGGAATTGTGCAGCCCGCCAATTTCAATTCTCCCGGACAAATTGTGATTTCCGGATCAGTAGCCGGCGTGCGCAAAGCGATGGAACTCGCCAAAGGCCGCGGTGCAAAGATGGTGAAGGAACTGGTGGTGAGTGGTGCATTTCATTCACCGTTGATGCAGTCGGCGCGCGAAGGATTGCAGCAGGCGCTCCGCACGGCAGCGGTGAACGATGCGGCAGTGCCGGTATATGCAAACGTGACGGCAAAGCCGGTACGCAGCGCGGATGAAATTCGCCGTCTCCTTATTGAACAATTGACGAGCCCTGTACGGTGGGAAGAATCCGTGACAGCGATGGCGACCGATGGTGCGTCATTGTTTTTTGAAATCGGTCCGGGAAAAGTTCTGCAAGGATTGACGAAGCGGTGCGCTGCTTCCGTGGAAACCCGTGGTGCCGACAACGCTGCCGATGTGCGTGCAGTTCTGGGAGTTGTGTGATGATGACTGAGTTGCGAGTAGGTAAATTTATTGTGGACCCGGCGCTGTTTACCAAAGGATTTGCCAAGAGCCATGGCCCTTTCGCCTGCGAGACTTCCTGCTGTGCTTCCGGCGTCTTCGTGGATCTGAAAGAACGCGATGTCATTGTCGGGCATAAGGACGGCATTAAAGCCCATATGGACGAGACGCAAACCACTGACGATTCGCGCTGGTTCGATGATGATATTGTCGATGATCAGGATTTTATCTCCGGCAAGACGGTCGGAACACAGACGCACAACGACAAATGTGTCTTCCGGCGTTTGGATGGACGCTGCAGCATCCAGGTGTACGGCCAGGAATCCGGTGCCGGCGCATGGACGTACAAGCCATTCTACTGCATCGCGTTTCCCGTGGTCGTGTGTGATGGTGTGCTGACGTTTGACGATTACCAGCAGGGAAGCACTCGCTGCTGCTCGATCGTGGATGAACATGCTGCTCCGCTGGTCGATTCCTGCAGAGATGAACTCGAATATATTCTAGGGAAAGAAGGATACGAGGAACTCCTCGCACTCCGTGCACTCTATGTCGCAGAAGGATCGAAGTAAAAAAACTGCACCCTTCCGGTTTGCATTGAAGGAACGGGATCTCTGGATACTGACGGCTGCCATCGCAGCGGTGTACTTCCTCTATTCCTTTTTTTCATTGTGCTGCCGGCTCTTGGCGGACATTCGGCCGTACTCGCGATGAACTGCATCATTTCCGCGCTCGCCTGCTACCTTGCCTACAAGACCGCGCAGCGGCTCGGCGTGGCAAATCCCCTGTATGCATTCCTGCTTCTCGCTCTGCAGCCGATGTGGCTTCAGCTCTCATTCCGCACATACTCGGAACCGATATCAGCGCTTCTCCTGATTGCCGCGGTCTATTCCCAAATCACCGACAAGAGAGTACTCGCATCTGCGTTGCTGTCGTATGGAACAATGATACGCCAGGAATTTTTCGTTCTGCTTGCGGTGTACGGCTTGTACCTTTTGGTGAAGCGGGACGTCCTTGCTATCGGTGCGGCAACGGCGTTTCCGCTGTTGACCAATCTCGCCGGGTATCTGGCGACAGGAGACGCGCTCTCCTTGGTCACGTCAACGATGAAGACCGGAGCGGTCTATGAAAGCAATTATCCAAAGCAGGGCTTCGATCATTATTTTCTGATGGCGCCCACAATCTTCGGTCTCCTTGCCCTGACAGCGGCAGTGCTCTACGTCGCTCTGCTGGTCACGAAAAAAGAACGACCGAATTATTTTCTTATCGTTCCGGGCGGGGTATATTTTCTCCTTCATTGTCTTTTCAACACGCAAAGCATTTCCATCGGAGCCTCGACGGGAGGCAATCTGCGCTATCTGATCGTCATAGCGCCGGTTCTTGCAGTGATGGGAGCGTTGGCACTTGAACGAGTGCTCACGATGGAGCGCCGCCTCCCGTTGCTTGCTGTACTCATTCCGTTTGTCCTTGCCGTCGGAATCTGGACAACGTATGACCATAACAACGTCGTTCTTTCGACAGACGTGCGCGATGCCGTTCCGCTGCTGCTTGCGCTGGTGACGATTGCCGCGGTGATGGTGATCCGCAGGGGTCGCACGATGCTTGCCTTCACGGCACTTTCTGCGGTACTCTTTGCTTTCATCGTTGTAAAGCCGCTGCGCATATCACCCGAGCATTCGCAAATCAAAGAAGCGGCTGCATGGGCGCAGACGCAGCAGGTGGAAGCGCAACCTGTGCTCGCGAATCATAACGTGTTCTTCTATTTTTATGGCAAGAGCGGCAGACGGTTTCAGCACGGCTCAGCCTCGATCGATTCTGCAACGGTTGCCGCGGCGCCGGTGGGATCGTACATCTTCTGGGATTCCCATTATTCCTATCGTCCGGAGTGGAATCCCAAAATGGTGCAATATGATTATTTCCTGAACAGGCCCGCACAATTTAAGCCGGTGCGGCAGTTTGTGACACCGGACCGAAGGTTCGGACTTCTCGTCTTTCAGAAGATCGCAGCATGAGTGACGTCATTATTTTGTCGGAAGTCGCTTCGTCGGAGCAGTTTCCCTCCGTCTATTTTGAAATAGCGGACGAGCAGCACTTCTGGTGCCGCTGGCGGCTGCGCGCATTTACAGCCATGCTGAAGCGTCTGGCTGTGACGACAGACGCACCATGGAATGTTCTGGATGTCGGCTGCGGCAACGGCGTCGTGCGCCGTCAGGTGGAAGGAATGACTGCCTGGGTGACCGATGGGACAGATTTTCCGATGGAGGCCTTGAAGCGCAATACCGGCGTCAAAGGAGAGACATATCTGTACAACATCTCTGAAGAACAGGAAGAATTCCGCCAGCGGTATGATGCTGTGCTGCTGTTTGATGTGCTGGAACATATCCATGACACGACGCGGTTTCTGAAGTCCATCAGTTACCATCTCAAACCGGGCGGATGGCTGTTCATCAATGTGCCCGCGCTGGAATTGCTGCGCAGCCCGTACGACGACGTGCAGGGTCACTTGCGACGCTACTCGCCGGAACTTCTGCGCAGGGAATTTGCCGGGCTTGATTTTTCTGTTGCGGAGATTTCATATTGGGGATTGATGCAGATTCCGTTGTTGGTCGCGCGCAAGATTGTGCTCTCGCTGATGTCGAAGAAAGAAGAAGTATACACAACAGGATTTCAACCACCGGCTGCGTTTCTCAACAGCGCTCTGACAGCAGTGATGAAATGTGAAACAGCTCTCACCAGCCGCCCTCCCGTCGGCACGTCGGTGATGGGCGCATTCCGAAAGAACGCATGAAGACAACCAGAACTGCGAAGAAGGTGGTGTCACGGCTGCCGGAAATCTCCGTTGTTGTTCCGGTGTTCAATGAGGAAGAAACACTTGGCCTGCTCGTGGAGCGCCTCGTCGCGGTGCTGGAGAAAATGACGAAACGATACGAAGTCCTTTTTGTCAACGACGGAAGCCGGGATCGTACATACGAGCTGCTCATCCGCCATGCTGCGGCCAATCAGAATCTGCGCGTTGTCGACTTCTCGCGCAACTTCGGACATCAAACCGCGGTTGCTGCCGGATTGTCGTACGCCGCGGGTGATGCGGTGATTGTGATGGACGGTGATCTGCAGGACCCACCCGAGCTGCTTCCGGAATTTGTGGAGAAGTGGCGCGAAGGATATGAAGTGGTGTATGCTGTCCGCGCCGAGCGGAAAGAAAATATTTTCAAACGGACAGCGTATAAGATGTTCTACCGGGCGCTGCACGCCCTGGCGGACATCGACATCCCGCTGGATTCCGGCGATTTCGGTTTGATGGATCGCCGTGTTGTGGATGCCATCAATCGGATGCCGGAACGCAACAGATTTGTTCGCGGCCTGCGCAGCTGGGTCGGGTTCCGTCAGGTCGGTTTGCCGTACAGCCGTGACGCGCGGTTCGCCGGCGACTCGAAATATCCGCTGACAAAACTCATGAAGCTTGCATTCGACGGATTGATTTCTTTTTCCACGGCACCATTGAAAATTGCGACGGCGATCGGTTTTCTGGTTTCTTTTTGCAGCTTTGTCGGAATTTTGTTCTATCTCTATTTGTTCTTCACAACGCCGAGAGTGCCAGGGTTTACGACGCTCATCATCATCCTTTTGTTTATCGGGGGAGTGCAATTGATTACGGTCGGGATCCTGGGGGAATATGTCGGACGCATCTACGACGAGAGCAAGCATCGTCCGATGTTTGTCGTCCGCGAAACCATCAATATTCAAAACGACAGAGAGTTCATCCATGGGAAATAAACTGGCACAGAAAATCGCGCTCGTCACCGGTGCATCGCGAGGCATTGGGCGCTCCATCGCCCTCGCGTTGGCAGATGAAGGCGCCGATATCGCCTTCACCTATCGTACCAGTACTGAATCTGCAGAGGCATTGGTTCAGGAATTGCAGGCCAAGGGACGCAAAGCTGTTTGCTATCAATCCGATGCCTCTGATTTTACCCAGGCAATTGAGATTGCCCAGAATATCATCAAGGAATTCGGCCGGATCGACATCCTGGTCAACAATGCGGGCATCACCAGGGATGGACTCCTGATGCGGATGTCCGAGCAAGATTGGGATGCCGTTATCGCCGGGAACCTGAAAAGTGTTTTCAACTACTCGAAAGCCGTTTGCCGGCAAATGATGAGCCAGCATCAGGGCAAAATCATCAATATTTCGTCGGTTGTTGGGATTATCGGGAATCCCGGGCAGGCGAATTATGTTGCTTCTAAGGCGGGGGTTATCGGGCTGACAAAGTCAATGGCAAAGGAATTGGCCTCGCGCAACATCCAGGTCAACGCCGTGGCCCCCGGCTTTGTGAATACCGACATGACAGAAAAGTTGAATGAGAAGCAAAAAGAAGCTATCTTATCACTTATTCCACTGAAACGGATGGCAAAACCGGAAGAAATTGCTTCGGTGGTCCGTTTCCTTGCTTCCGACGATGCCGGATACATGACCGGCCAGGTGCTTTGCGTCGACGGCGGGATGGCAATGTAATTCGCAAGATCTTAACTATATTCACAACTCACAATATTATAGAGGAGATACGACAATGGATGTTTCCGCAAAAGTGAAGGAAATCATCGTCAACAAGCTCGGGGTCGACGAAGCCCAGATTACACCGGCAGCATCGTTCACCAACGATCTCGGCGCCGATTCATTGGATACCGTGGAACTGGTTATGGAATTTGAAAAAGCTTTTAACCTTCAGATTTCCGACGAAGATGCATAAAAGATCACGACTGTTGGCGATGCGATCAACTTCATTTCTTCAAAAGTATCATAAAGGATCGCAGCATGGCATTCGGCGGACAGGCAAGGCGGGTCGTAATAACGGGGATGGGGGCGGTCACGCCGATTGGCTTGACGGTGGACGAATATTGGAAGAACCTGCTGGCTGGAGTTAGCGGTGCTGGGCCGATCACATATTTCGATGTATCGATATACGAGACCCGCTTTGCTGCTCAGTTGAAAGGTTTTGATCCACTCAACTATATGGATCGCAAGCTGGCGCAGCGCGTCGATCCTTTCACGCAGTACGCGCTGGCCGCTGCGGATGAAGCGGTGAAGGATTCCGGTCTGGACCTCG
The DNA here is from genome assembly GCA_026390635.1 of Ignavibacteriales bacterium. Lineage (GTDB taxonomy): Bacteria > Bacteroidota > Ignavibacteria > UBA10030 > UBA8401 > JAPLFO01. The sequence goes on along the minus strand of JAPLFO010000095.1, from coordinate 3,340 downwards.
CCAAAGAAGACGGCGAACGCATCGGAGTAGTTTTCGGATCCGGCATCGGCGGGATGTGGACATATCACCGGCAGCAGGAATCGTTGTTCGAGATGAAGGGGCCAAGCCGCATCAGCCCGTTCTTCATCCCCATGCTGATCGCCGACATAGCGGCGGGCCGCATTTCGATGAAGTACGGTATGAAGGGACCGAACTACGCGACGACGTCCGCCTGTGCAACGGCGTCCCACGCAATTGGTGATGCGTTTATTCTGATTCAACGCGGCGATGCCGATGTGATGGTGTGCGGCGGCGCCGAAGCTCCGATTTGCCCGATGGGTGTCGGCGGATTCAATGCCCTTCGCGCGCTCTCCACCCGGAACGATGCGCCGGAAAAGGCAAGCCGTCCGTTCGACAAAAACCGCGATGGCTTCGTCATGGGTGAAGGCGGCGGTGCACTGGTGATTGAAGAACTTGGCCATGCCATTCAACGAGGGGCAAGGATTTATGCCGAACTTGGCGGCATCGGATTCACGGCGGATGCGCATCACATTACCGATCCGGCGCCGAATGGTGAAGGCGCACAGCGGTCAATGAAGCTTGCCATCAAGGACGCAGGATTCAGGCCTGAAGATGTGGACTATATCAATGCGCATGGTACATCGACTGCCCCGAACGACCGCAATGAAACTGCGGCTATCAAGGCGGTCTTTGGCGACCATGCAAAAAAGCTCGCCATCAATTCTACAAAATCGATGGTCGGACACTTGCTCGGAGCGGCTGGCGCCGTCGAGGCGATTGCGGCGGTGAAAAGCATTACGGAGGGAAAAATCCACGCAACGATCAATTACGAAACACCGGATCCCGACTGTGACTTGTTCTACGTGCCGAACCAACCGATCGAAAAAACTGTCAATGTTGCGCTGAGTAACACTTTCGGGTTCGGTGGTCATAATGCAACACTCCTCTTCAAGAAGTATCAGGAACGCTGACGCCGGTGGTCGTATGAATGCACTTTTCGGATGGGTCGCGCGGCTATTTCGCGACGGCTCCTCCGATAATACGCTCGCGTACACAGCTCTCGCTTCAAAAGCAAATCTCAAACGCCTTGAGCGATCCCTGCAGTACCGGATCCGCAACAAGGCGTTTTTCGTACAGGCGCTCCTGCACCGCTCCTATCTGCAGTATGCCGGGTCGGCCGATCTTCAATCCAACGAGCGCCTGGAGTTTTTCGGTGACGCGATCCTCAGCGTTGTTGTTGCTGAGTACTTGCTGGAAAAATTCCCGCGGGCCGAAGAAGGCGAACTGACCGTATTTCGCTCCCGTCTTGTCAACCGGAAAGCGCTGGCGAATTTTGCCTCGACCATTCAGTTGAAGGATCATTTGATCGTAAGCAACAGTGCTACCCAAGCGATGGACAAGGGATGTGAGACAATGCTCGCCGATGCGTTTGAGGCCCTTCTGGCAGCGATGTATCTCGACGGCGGTTTGGAACCGGTGCGCCGCTTCGTCTATCGGTGTCTTGCTGCAACGATGGACAATGGATTTCTTCTCACACCGAACGAAAACTATAAGAGCGCACTTCTCGAATACGGCCAATCGCACGGCAGGGGCATTCCCCGCTATGTGATCGTCAACGAGGAAGGACCGGATCACGAGAGAGTGTTTACGGCAGAAGCGTTTTTTGGTGACGATGTCATCGGTCGCGGTACCGGGAAAAATAAAAAGGAAGCAGAACAATCCGCCGCCGCGCAGGCAATGGCGGCTCTGGATCCCTCACCATTCATTGATACCTCCGCAAAGAACTTATGACATATTCAGACAATCGTGAATTTCAGCGACGGCACATCGGACCCGAAAAAAGCGATCTGCAATCAATGCTTGACGCCGTCGGTGTCGCATCCCTCGACGAGTTAATTGATCAAACAGTGCCGATCGGCATACGGTGCGCGACGCCGCTCGACCTTGGTGCGCCGATGACCGAGGCAGGACTATTGCAGCACCTGCGTTCCGTTGCATCCCGGAACAGAGTGCTGAAGTCATTCATCGGCCAAGGATATTATGGCTGCCACACGCCGTCCGTCATTCTGCGGAATATTTTTGAAAATCCCGGATGGTACACCCAATATACGCCCTATCAACCCGAGATTTCCCAGGGACGTCTCGAAGCCCTTCTCAATTTCCAGACCATGGTGAGTGATTTGACCGGCATGGAAGTGGCCAACGCATCGCTGCTCGATGAAGGAACCGCCGCTGCCGAAGCGATGACCATGTCATATGGGATCGTGAACAAAGGCCGCAGCACTCCGGCGAACCGAATCTTCGTGTCGGACAAAGTATTTGTGCAAACGATTGATGTCGTCCGGGCGCGTGCAATTCCTCTGGGAATCGATGTGGTCGTCGGGGATCATACACAATGGATTGCGGACCAATCGTATTTTGCTGCGCTCTTTCAATATCCCGCAGAGGACGGCGCTGTCATCGACTACCGCTCTGTGATTCGCGATGCACATGCTGCGGGAATGCTCGCCATTGTGGCGGCCGATCTGATGAGTCTTGCGTTGTTGACGCCGCCCGGTGAATTGGGTGCGGACATTGTTGTCGGCAACTCGCAGCGGTTTGGTGTGCCGATGGGCTACGGCGGCCCGCATGCCGCATTCTTTGCTACGAAGAACGACTTCATCCGGCAGATGCCGGGACGTATCATCGGAGTTTCCGTCGATGTGCGCGGCAATCGCGCATTTCGAATGACGCTGCAAACACGGGAACAACATATCCGACGCGAAAAAGCGACATCAAATATTTGTACCGCGCAGGCGCTGTTGGCGATTATGGCCGGAATGTACGCCGTCTATCACGGTCCCAGAGGGATCCGTGCCATCGCATCGCGCATTCATCGCTCTGCGATGGCGTTGGAAGCAATGCTTCGCGCATGCGGCTATCAAACGATGACGCCGCTATTTTTCGATACCATCACTGTTGATGTCGCAAAAGCAACGAACGCTGCATCGATAGCGGCGGACGCTGTGGCGGCGGGTTACAATCTGCGTATGAAGAGCGCAACGCGACTCAGCATCGCTCTCGATGAAACGGCCACAGAAGATGATCTGTATGCAATCGCTCGCGTCTTCGCAAAAATCGCCGGCAAGACTATCGAACGAACGGATGTGGAGAACGAATTGAACAGCGCATCGTGCGTCATGCCGGAGCCATTCGCGCGCACGAGTTCGTATCTGACACATCCGGTCTTTTCTCTGCATCATGCCGAAAACGAGATGATGCGCTACATCAAGAGTCTGGAGAAAAAAGATCTCTCCATGACACAATCGATGATTCCCCTTGGTTCCTGCACGATGAAGCT
>JAPLFO010000158.1 GCA_026390635.1 Ignavibacteriales bacterium | reverse complement strand
GCTGATGGGTATCTCGTTGATGGGTATTCCGGTGCTGGTAAAGAGGGCAAAATATTTTCCGGCGTTCCTTTCTTCATCAGCTGCAATCGCGTCCATGGTCGGACTCTTTGCGCTAAGTCTGTTCCCTCGTCTTGTTCCATCCTTGACAAATCTGGACTACAGCCTGACAATTTTCAACTCCTCGTCAACGCAACGAACGCTCGGCATCATGCTGATCATCGCTTTGATTGGTGTGCCAATTGTCATTACTTACACGATACTCATCTACCGCGTCTTCAAAGGGAAGGTGGCGTTGACAAAAGACAGTTATTGAGACGCAAGTCTGAAACACGAAGGCCTGCCCAATGGGCAGGCCTTTTATTGTACGGTGTGTGAACTGCTAGACAACTGCGGTTTCCAAAAATTCCAGCGTTCCGGCCTCGGTATCCATGCGCGCTTCGATGCCGACGGGCATTGTGAGCTTACGCGGAATGTGGCCGTACGACAAATTGCGCATGACCGGAATAGGGAGGTGGCCGAGGTAATCATCCACCACCTGCTCGGCTGTAAGATATGGCTTGGTCTTGTCGGACGCTTTGACATCGGTGAGCTCGCCCAGAAGGATACCCTTGATTTCTTTGAAAATGCCCGCCAAGCGCAATTGGCAGAGCATCCGATCGAATCGATAGCACTCTTCTTCAATTTCTTCCATAAACAAGATCGAGTATTTGAACGACGGTGCAAACGGTGTTCCGAGTATCGAACTGATCAAGGAAAGATTTCCACCAAGTAACGTCCCCGATGCCTTCCCTTTGCAGATCGTCTGCAATGGAATCCCGTCCGGATTCACTACCGGACCGGATTTCTGAGTCGCGGTGACGACGGACCAGAAATGTTCTTCTGTGAATGGATCAATCTGATTCCACATCTCAACGCCGCTCATGGGCCCGGAAAAAGTCACCAGTCCGGTCTTCTTAAAAATCGCCAACTGGAGCGCGGTCAGATCGCTATAGCCGACCAGTATTTTGGGACAGCGCTTGATAACCGAATAATTGAGCAGGTGGAGAATGCGCGGTGTACCGTAGCCGCCGCGAACGGCGATGATCGCCTTTACTTTTTTGTCGGCAAACATTTCATTTATGTCCGCGGCCCGTTCTTCATCCGAACCGGCCAGGTAGCCGCGTACGGCGCGTACATTCTTTCCCAGTTTCACGCGATACCCAAGACGTTCCAGATATTCCGCGCCTTTGTCGATTTTCTCCTGTGTTGACGGCGCACTGGCGGGCGCGACAATTCCGATCAGGTCTCCCGGCTTAAGTGCTGCCGGCCGAATTATTTGTCCCATAATGGTAATCCTTTCGTCAGAGTCGAAAATCGTATTGCACTGCACATTCGATGCCGCGGGATGTATTGCCGTGGAGCAATGAGGCTGCGCCGCAAAGTTTCCAATGGATTCCGGCAATTTCTGTTTCGATACCGCCCCGGAAATCTGCGAGGCGGGGAACGCCCTCTCCGGAATTGCTGTCGCGTCCATTTGTTTCGAGTGCGACAAATGTCTTTTCCCCGATAGGAACCGTGATGCCGATTGCATAGATCCACATATCGTGCTGATCGGAGAGTTGCGTTGGGCTTTCGATGATGGCGATGCCGCTATTCACCGTCAGGCGGATTCCCATTATATGTTTCTCGAAGAGGGTCGAAGCGTAGAAATCGAATTGATCCAAACCCAGTCCGGATTCATTGCTCGCATTCGGAAGTTGAACACCGAATCGAAATCCGGCGGCAAATGGAAAACGATATTCGCTCGTCACCTGCACTTTTGTCCACAGTGTGAAATCGCCGATATCACCGGTGACGGAAGAAGACGGCGTGGCGTCCATCGTGAATCCCATGTGCCGTTTTGTGATGGACAACATGTTCAGCAATGTGCCGTCAAACTGAAGCTCAATATTGCCATCGAAGGAATAGCCCAGGCGCAGTATTCCATATTGTGAAAGGCTGCCTTCCAGGCCGGAGAGTGGAAATGGCTGACTCTGATAATAGGAGCAACCGAACGACGCCCGTGCCGTACGAGCCTGCACTGAACACGGACTTTCAACCTGCAGCGGACGCTGTTGTGCGGCCAGCAGGGCAGGGAGAAAGACAAGAAAAATAGTACCGGGATGGATGAGCCGTCGGGGCATTCGTATTCGTCAGTGCGATGCAGGTGCGAGGCATTTTTCAAATTCGCCGCGGAACCGGCGCACCATGCTCTGCACAGGCCATGCGGCCGCGTCTCCAAGCGCGCAAATCGTGTTTCCCTCGATATTATTCGCGATATCGAGAAGCAAATCGATGTCCTCGGTTTTCGCCTGATGATGCTCAAATCGTTCCAGCACCTTGTGCAGCCAGCCGGTACCTTCGCGGCAGGGCGTGCATTGACCGCAGGATTCGTGATGATAGAATTTTGCAAGTCTCGAAAGGATCCGGATGAGATCGGTCTCTTCGTCCATGACAATCAAGCCGGCGGTACCGACGGAGGAACCGGCCGCCTTGAGCGAGTCGGCATCCATGCAGACGCCATCCAGCTGATCGGCGCGTAGTATCATCGTGGACGATCCGCCCGGTATGACGGCCTTCAATTTTTTGTCTCCGGGGATACCGCCTGCGTAGGTATGGATCAATTCCAGAAGCGGCACACCGGTCGGGACTTCGTACACTCCCGGCTTATTCACGTGCCCGGAAATACCGACAAGGATGGGGCCAGGATGCTTCACATTGCCGATCTTGGAATACCACTCCCATCCTTTGGTGATGATCAACGGCACATTGGTCATTGTTTCGACGTTGTTGATCGTCGTCGGGCATCCCCACAAGCCGCGCTGTGCCGGGAAGGGCGGCTTGATGCGCGGATAACCGCGCTCGCCCTCGATTGAATTCATCAACGATGATTCCTCGCCACAGATGTATGCTCCGGCCCCTTTGTGGAGATAGATCTCTGTGGAAAAGCCCGATCCGAGTATGTTCTTACCAATGTATCCTTTTTCATACGCGGCATCGACCGCTGCCTGGAGCATTTTGATCCACTTCCCGTATTCACCGCGGATGTACACGTACGCCACGGTGATACCCATTGCGTAGCAGCCGATCAGTATGCCTTCGATCAATTGGTGGGGATTCTGTTCAAAAATCTGCCGGTCTTTAAATGTGCCGGGTTCTGATTCATCACCGTTGACCGCAAGATATTTCGGTTTGTCGGACGTCTTCGGCATGAACGTCCATTTCAGCCCGGTGGGGAAACAGGCACCGCCCCTGCCGCGCAAATTGGATTTCTTGACTTCATCCGTGACTTCGTCCGGTTTCATGCCGAGCGCTTTTCGAAACGCTGCATAGCCGCCGTTCGATTCATACACGTCGATGCGGTGATACTCCGGGATGTCCGGAAGGATGTAGTGTTCCGTCTGTGTCATGGGAGCTTCCGGAGAATTTCTTCAACTTTGTCGGGAGTGAGGTTTTCATAGTACTCTTCACCGATGGCGATCATCGGCGCGCCGCCGCATGCGCCCATACACTCAACTTCATTGACTGTCCACTTGCCGTCGGGAGATGTGTGTCCCGCGCCGGCGCTGCAGACGTGTTCCACCTTTCGAAGAATTTTGTCGGATCCGCGGAGCTGGCAAGACGCGTTGGTGCACACTTCGATGTGGTACGTGCCGAGCGGCTTCGAGTTGAACATTGTATAGAAGGTAACGACACCCAGCACATGGCCGTAGGGAAGCCCGAGAAGATCGCCGATCTGTTTCATCGTCTCCTCGGAGATCCAGCCGTCCTGTTCCTGTGCAATCCAGAGTGCCGGCAGGAGCGCCGCCTTCGCTTCCGGATATCTCTTCCCTATCTCTTCAATTTTTTTCAGATTTTCTTCATTCAGCATGCAAATGCTTTCCCATTGAGGCTGCCGGCCGGAACCGGCAGAAATTTATTTGTCTGCTTCACCCATCACAGGATCGACGCTGCCGATGATGGCAACGATGTCCGAAATCATTCCGCCCTTCAACAGGATGGGCAGCGACTGCAAATTCATAAATGACGGCGAATGAATTTTCAGTCTCCAGGGTGATCCCTGTCCGCGGCTTTGGATGTAAAATCCCAGTTCACCTTTGGATCCTTCGACGGCATGATAGACCTCGCCCACCGGCGGCTCCGTCCCAAAATTGACGAGCATGAAATCGTGTATCAATTCTTCCATTCTCGTATAGACGCGTTGCTTGCGGGGAAGAACTTTCTTGGGCTCAAATGCATGAATCGGACCGGCCGGCAGTTTGTCCAGCGCCTGTTCAATGATACGCACGCTCTGCTTCATTTCGTTCAAGCGTACGTAATAGCGCGCAAGGCAATCGCCGCCGTCGAACACGGGGATGTCGAAATCCAATTCGTTGTAGACGAGGTATGGATTGGCGCGGCGAAGATCGTGTTCAACGCCGGTGCCGCGAAGGTTTGGTCCGGACATGCCCATGGCAATGGCCTGCTCGCGGGTAATCACGCCGATACCGTCATTTCGCTCAACGAATATACGGTTACGATTGAGCAGTTTCTCGCTCTGCATCAACGAATGCGGGAACTGCGCAAGGAAGGCACGGATTTCACCGATGACCTCGTCGGTCAGGTCCTGTGCGAGCCCGCCGATGCGTGTGTAGCTCGTGGTAAATCGCGCTCCCGTCAGATGTTCGAAAATATCGTAGAGTTTTTCACGATCGCGGAAGGTATACATGAAGACAGTCAGGGCGCCGATATCAATGCCGAGCGAGCCGACGGCAAGCAGATGCGACGAAATGCGCGCAAGTTCTGAAATGATGACCCGGATGAATTGCGTGCGCCGGGGCGCTTCGATACCGAGCAGTTTTTCCACCGCCAACACATAAGCGGTATTATTCAGGAGCGGCGAGATGTAGTCCAGGCGATCCGTGTGCGGTATGAACTCGTGATAGGAACAATTCTCTGCCAGCTTTTCATACCCGCGGTGGAGATAGCCGACATCGGGCAGCGCTGCGACCACGGTTTCTCCGTCCAACCGGATCAGCAGGCGAAGTACGCCGTGTGTTGCCGGATGTTGCGGACCCATATTGAGAATCATCTCGTTCTCAAGTGGATCGGTAAACTGCACGCTGGTGTCTTTGTTCTCGAGAGCGGCGAGTATTTTTGATCGCTTGGTATCGGTAGTGGTCATGTGCAGCACAATCGGATAGAGACGGTCATTTGCGTGGCAACGGAATAGAATCAGGGACACCCATCAACGGGAAGTCTTTCCGCAGAGGATAGTGTGAGTATTCTTCAGGCATGTAGATTCTGCGAAGATCCGGATGTCCATCGAAGACGATTCCGAACATGTCAAAGGTCTCGCGCTCAGGCCAATCGGCGCCGGGCCAAATGGCCGTGACACTGGGGACGTGAGGATCGTGTTCCCCGGCCGATGTTTTGAGGCGGAGCCGGATCTTGGTCTTGAGAGAATATATATTATAGATAACGTCGAAGCGGTTCTCCGGCGTATAATTATCTGCTCCACAGACATCGACCAGATAGTCGAAGGGGCAGTCCGGTTCATTTTTAAGGAATGTGCAGACATCGACGATGGCGCCGGGCTTGATCCGGATAGTGGTTTCTCCCCTGAATTCTTGCACGGACTCTATCGCATCGGGGAAGGCGGCTTTCAGCCTCTCTATTGTAATAGTGATCATGTCAACCATTGGTTTGGAGCAGAAGCCGTTCATCGGCTACGGTCATGGGCGATCCCTTGCTTTCGCCGCGCTGGACTTTGTCCTGAACCATCATCAACGCATGGATCAGGTTATCGGGGCGGGGTGGACATCCGGAAACATACACATCCACCGGCAGAAACTGATCGATGCCCTGAACCACGTTGTAGGTACGGTACATGCCGCCGGTGGAAGTACACACACCCATGGCAATGACCCATTTCGGGTCCGGCATCTGGTCATAGATTTTTCTGACCACATGCGCCATCTTGTAGGTGGTCGTGCCGGCGACAATCATCAGATCGCATTGCCGCGGCGAGAAACGCATCACCTCGGAGCCGAACCGGGCGACATCAAATCGCGGACCCGCCATCGCCATCATTTCAATCGCACAGCAGGAGATACCCATCGGCATCGGCCACAGCGAATGTTTGCGGCACCAATTGATTGCCGCGTCGAGCTGCGTGGTGATGATACTGTCTCCCAGTGCATGCTCTAGTCCCATTTCAAAGCTCCCTTTCTGAGGATGTAGTAATAGCCGACGAGCAGGATGACGATGAATATCATCATCTCCACATATCCAAACACGCCGAGAGCCCGAAAGTTCACTGCCCAGGGATAGAGAAAGACTACTTCGATGTCGAACAGGATGAAGAGCACGGCGACCATGTAATACTTGACGGAGAACCGTTCGCGGGCCGTGCGAATGGGAGACATGCCGCTTTCATACGTGGATAGCTTTTCCTCTGTTGGATGTTTCGGACCAAGAACCTGATGGAGGGTGAGAAGAATAATGCCGAGGCCAGCTGCGGCCGCAAGCATGAGAAAGATCGGGATGTAAGAAGCCATGTATTCCACGGCGATGGGCTCTGTCTTCGTTTGCGAGTGTGCGACGAAAAAGAAATCACTTCGATACAGAGTTCTTCTGACATCGCGCGAATTTCCATTTTCAATTGCTTGAACACAAAAATATCAAAAAAACGAGGGAAAGTCAACGCGGGCATTTTTGCCGACCCCAACACCATTTGACTAAAAAATTGCGAATAGAGCTGTATGACATTTTTTGCGTTAAGAAGGTGACTGACGAATTCACGAATAGTCGCCGTTATTCCATTTCTCATAACGGCACTATGTGGCACACGTCAACTCATGGCCGGGACGGACAAGGGAGTGTCAAGCTAAATTTCATAATAGACAAAAATATTTTCCTCACTAATTACTTGACTTGCTTTTGCTAAGCGGCTATATTCACAACCAGTTACCTTGATTCACACCCGGTCAAAAAATAGAGCCTGAATTTATCAGAGGGAGCAATAAATGAAAGAAAATGATACGGCTGTTGCTGGCAAGCGTGGAGGGGTACGTTTGGCAAATGCGGCCGTTCGTGGATTGACAATCCGGCGTTATTTTACGAAGCATGGAGTGCATCCGTTCGACGAGATTGAATGGGAGCAGCGAACTGCCGTAATTTCCAACGAAAAGGGAGAAAAGATCTTCGAACAGAAGAATGTCGAGATCCCGAAATCATGGTCGATGACTGCCACGAACGTGGTTGTATCAAAGTATTTCCATGGTACCCTCGGCGGTTCCGATCGGGAACACAGTGTGCGGCAGCTGGTTGACCGTGTTGCAAAAACCACCACAGCGTGGGGTCGTGCTCAGGAGTATTTTGCGACGGAGGAAGATGCCGTCATTTTCTATCACGAACTCTGTTTCCTTCTCGTCAATCAATATATGTCGTTCAATAGTCCGGTCTGGTTCAACGTCGGTATTGAAGAGCGCCCGCAATGCTCCGCCTGCTTCATCAATTCGGTGCAGGATACGATGGAATCGATTCTTGATCTGGCAAAGACCGAAGGTCGCCTCTTTAAGTTCGGATCGGGTACGGGTTCGAACCTTTCCACGCTTCGTTCCTCGCGCGAAAATCTTTCCGGCGGTGGGACCGCTTCCGGTCCGGTGTCATTCATGCGCGGATTCGATGCATTTGCCGGCGTAATCAAGTCGGGCGGCAAAACGCGGCGTGCAGCAAAGATGGTCATTCTGAATGTCGATCATCCGGATGTTAAAGAGTTTATCAACTGCAAAGCGGAAGAAGAAAAGAAAGCATGGGCACTGATCGATTCCGGTTATGACGGCGGTTTCAACGTTCCGGGCGGTGCGTACGATTCGATTTCCTATCAGAATGCAAATCATTCTGTGCGTGTGACGGATGAGTTTATGCGTGCGGTGCTCGAGGACAAAGAGTGGAACACGCATGCAGTCAAGGGCGGCCGTTCGATGGACACATTCCGCGCGCGCGATCTGATGCGGCAGATTTCGGAAGCTGCGTGGCTGTGCGGCGATCCCGGCATGCAGTACGATACGACCATCAACAACTGGCACACGTCGTCGGGAACATCGCGCATCAACGCATCGAATCCCTGCAGTGAGTACATGTATCTGGACGATTCGGCCTGCAACCTTGCATCGCTGAATTTGATGAAGTACAGAAAAGAAAACGGCGAATTCGACATCGCAGCATTCTGTCATGCGGTTTCGATCACCATCACCGCACAGGACATATTTGTCGACAACGCCAGCTATCCTACGCCCTCCATAGAGAAGAATAGCCATGAGTTCCGCCCCTTGGGTTTGGGATATGCGAATCTCGGTGCATTGCTGATGGCACGCGGCCTGGCGTACGATAGCGATGCCGGGCGCGAATACGCAGCAGCGCTGACGTCGTTGATGTGCGGCCAATCCTATATCCAATCTGCACTAATCGCAAGGGAGAAAGGACCCTTCCATGGATACGCTGTGAACAGAGAGCCCATGCTCTCGGTAATGCAGAAGCATGGTTTGCATGCGGAAAAAATTGCTGATGCGTTTGTGCCGTATGATATGATCACCGTATCGCGTGCAGTATGGAAAGAGGCGATCGCGCTCGGCAAAGAGTTTGGCTATCGCAACGGTCAGACGACTGTGTTGGCGCCGACAGGAACCATCGGATTTATGATGGACTGCGATACAACGGGCATCGAACCGGATATTGCATTGGTCAAATACAAGAAATTGGTGGGCGGCGGCATGATGAAGATCGTCAACCAGACCGTTCCGGAAGCGCTCAGCAAATTGGGATACGACAGCGAACAGGTGGAGCACGTCGTGAAGTACATCGAAAAAAACGATACTATCGAAGGAGCTCCATATCTCAGCGAGGATCATCTGGACGTTTTCGATTGTGCATTCAAACCCGCCAAAGGCACTCGTTCGATTCAATATATGGGGCACATCAGGATGATGGCTGCGGCACAGCCGTTCCTCTCCGGCGCCATCTCAAAAACGGTCAATATGCCGAATGACGTCACGCCGGACGAAATCATGCAGGCGTATATCGAAGCATGGAAGCTCGGACTGAAAGCCGTGGCGGTCTATCGCGACGGCTGCAAGAGAACACAGCCGCTCAGTACTTCTCTGGATGCGGCAAAAGAGAAAGCGCCTGCGGCGCGTCCTGCGCGGCGTCGCTTGCCGAATGAACGCCGTTCTGTGACCCACAAATTCAGTATCGCGGGTCATGAGGGATATATAACAGTCGGCATGTATGAAGACGGTATGCCCGGCGAAGTATTTATTGTGATGTCCAAGGAAGGTTCGACAATCTCCGGCATGATGGATGCCTTCGCTACCGCAGTCTCATTGGCGCTGCAATACGGTGTGCCGCTGAAGGTTCTCACGGACAAATTCTCACACATGCGATTTGAACCATCGGGATTTACGAACAACGAAAAAATTCCCATTGCCAAATCCATCTGCGACTACATCTTCCGCTGGCTCGGTATGAAGTTTCTCGAGAAAGATGAGCAACCAGGTTCGGTGGTCGTCGCGGAAACCGCACCGTTGGAACGTGCGTCGGATGCGGCGAGTATGAAGCGTGCATCCTCCATCGAGTCGAATGAAAAGGTGATTTTCCAGACTCAGGCCGACGCTCCTCCGTGTCATGAATGCGGCAGCATTATGATCCGGTCGGGCAGTTGCTACAAATGCCTGCAGTGCGGATCCACCAGCGGCTGTTCCTGACGCCACTGCCGACAAATTCATAGCGCCGATGGCGATAGACTGCCATCGGCGTTTCTGCTTCATCTTGAAATTCAGCTCGTTTTTGTGCTTATTAGAAAGAGCAAATACAGGGACGGTCCGCAGGACGTCCCTGATTTTTTCTTGGAAGGATACGACATGCGCAAAGCGACCCTCTCCCGCAAAACCAAAGAAACCGATATCACAGTCACCGTCCACATCGATGGGTCCGGTATCGCAACCGTTTCGACCGGAATCGGATTTCTCGACCACATGATTGAGCTTCTTGCCAAGCATGGGTTGTTCGATATTCGTGTACAGTGCAAAGGCGATTTGCTCGTGGATGATCATCATACGACGGAAGATGTGGCGATCGTGCTGGCGAAGGCGTTCGACAAAGCGCTCGGAACAAAGGACGGGATTGCACGGTATGGGCACGCCTACGTGCCGATGGACGAATCGCTCGCACGCTGCGTTGTCGATCTCAGCGGGCGCGCGGCACTGTACTTCGACGCGGAATTTGCGCGCAAGAAAGTCGGCGATCTCTCCACAGAGATGATCGGGCACTTCTTCCAATCCTTTGCAGACAACCTCAAGGCGAATATCCACGTCGAAGTGCTGCATGGCACAAATACGCATCACAAAATCGAAGCCATGTTCAAAGCGTTGGGCAGATCGCTCCGCCAAGCGGCGGAACGTGACCCACGCGCAAAGGGCATCCCATCCACAAAGGGAGTTCTATGACGATCGGCATTGTCGATTATCATTTGAACAATCTCCGTTCCGTCCAGAAGGCATTCGAGTTGATTGGTGCAGCATCGTTTATTTCCGACAATCCGTCGGAACTGCGAACGGCGGATAAGCTGGTGCTGCCGGGTGTCGGAGCGTTTGGTGCGGCAATGGAAAACCTCCGCCGCTTGCGCTTGGAAGCGGCCGTACGTACGCACGTTGAAGAAGGAAAGCCGTTGCTCGGAATTTGTCTCGGGATGCAGCTTCTTTTTACAAAAAGCTTTGAACTGGGAGAACACGAAGGACTTGGTTTTCTCGACGGATCCGTTCTGCAATTTCCGGCGACCCTGAAAGTGCCCCACATCGGATGGAACCAGATTACCTGGCGCACGGAATCCCCTCTTCTTGCCGATGTCGTGGATGGGAGCTTTGTGTATTTTGTGCATTCTTATTACGTCAAACCGGCTGGCGACTGTATCCTGGCGGCCACGGAGTACGGTTTGGAATTTGCCTCCATTGTGCAACACCAGAATGTCTATGGCATGCAATTTCATCCTGAGAAAAGTCAGACAACCGGACTGAAATTGCTGCAGAACTTTGCAGAGAGGATCTGACATCATGGTTCTTCTGGTACCGGCAATCGATATTCGTGACGGCAAATGTGTGCGACTCGTGCAGGGGGAGCCCGGGACGGAGAAAATATATTCCAACGATCCCGTTCAGATGGCGATTCTCTGGCGGGGTGAAAACGCAAAATGCCTGCATGTGGTAGATCTTGATGGCGCCTTTGGCGGCACGATGAAAAACCTCGAACTCATCCACCGTATAGTGACGACGGTGGATATACCGATCCAGATCGGCGGCGGCATCCGGACATTTGAGCAGGTCAAGCAGTTGATCGAAATCGGTGTGTATCGCGTGGTTCTCGGTACAGCGGCCATTGACGATCCGGAACTTGTCTCCCGATCCATTGCTGCTTTTGGAAAGAGCAAGATCGCCATCGGCATCGACGCAAAGAACGGTGTGGTGATGACGAAGGGCTGGAAGAACGATACCGGTGTGAGCGCAGTCGATCTGGCGATGCATATGAAAGAGCGCGGTGTCTGCCGTATTGTCTACACAGACATCTCGCGGGATGGAATGCTGGGCGGCCCAAACTTTGAGGCAACGAAGGAAATTGCGGTGAAATCCGGTTTGCGCGTGACGGCCTCGGGCGGCGTTTCATCGTTCGAGGATCTGAGAAAAATCCAGGAATTGGAGCGTTTCGGTGTCGATTCCGTGATTGTCGGCAAGGCGCTCTATGAAAATCGTTTTCCGTGTGAAGCACTCTGGCGTCTGAATGAAAAGAAACTCGACGATCTCGGTCCGACGCGACGTATTTGACCAATCGCGGGTCGATAATCTTTGGACAACATAGATTTGCCACAGAGCGCACAGAGAACACAGAGCTCTTGTATCAGATTTCCTTGCTTCTCTTTCTGCATTCTCTGTGATCTGTGTGTTCTCTGTGGCCAAACGTATTTTCAGCATTGAGAAATAATATCCAAGTGGAAAGGCTGCGAAGAAGTGGCTCTGGCAAAAAGAATAATTCCGTGTCTGGATGTCGACAAGGGACGTGTCGTCAAAGGCGTCAGCTTTCTCGATTTGGTGGACGCCGGCGATCCGGTGGAGCAGGCGAAATTTTACGATTCTGAGGGGGCAGACGAACTCGTGTTTCTGGATATCACGGCGTCGTCGGACAACCGATCAACCATGCTCGACGTCGTGCGGCGGACGGCGGAAGAAGTTTTCATCCCGTTCACCATCGGCGGCGGCATTCGTACCATCCAGGATATGAAGGAAATATTGCGCGGCGGCGCAGACAAGGTGAGTGTGAATACCGCGGCGACTCATCGTCCGGAATTGATTTCGGAAGGGGCCGATCGTTTCGGAACGCAATGTATCGTAGTGGCCATCGATGCAAAACGAATCGGGGATGAGTTGCGCTGGAAAGTGTTTACGCACGGTGGCAGAATGGAAACGCAGCTGGATGCGATTGCGTGGGCACAACAGGCGGAAACATTGATTTGCTTGCCGCCGTCTCTCACAGTGTCCGGATTCCGGTGATCGCTAGCGGCGGTGCCGGGACGCTCGAGCACCTCTATGACGCGTTCGATAAGGGATATGCGGATGCAGTTCTTGCCGCATCGATTTTTCATTTCCGACAATATTCCATTCGCGAGGCGAAGTCGTATCTTCTGTCCCGCGGCATTCTCGTGAGGAACTAATGAAAATTCTGGACATGGTGAAATTCACTGAAGATGGACTGATCCCTGCGATCGCACAGGATGCCGCGACCGGAGAAATCCTGATGATGGCATGGATGAACCGCGAGTCACTGCATATGACCGTCGAATCGAAGCGCGCCACCTACTGGAGTCGCTCTCGCAACAAACTCTGGATCAAAGGCGAGGAGTCGGGAAACATTCAGGAAGTGTCCAACATCTCAACCGACTGTGATGCAGACGTCATCCTGTTGAAGATCCGTCAGGTCGGCGCCGCCGCCTGTCATACAGGGCACCGCAGTTGTTTCTACCGGGATGTAACGGAGAACGGAGACGCGCTGATTGAAAATTCAAGTCCGCTGTTCGATCCCAAACAGGTGTACAAGAAGTAGGTCTTGACGTGCCGGTACAATGAGTTTTTACACGAGGCACAGAAGCATTGACCAATAGTTCGGAGACTCATGAAATTCACCGTTATCGGACACTTCTGTCTTGATGTCATCCACAATCCGGGTAAGAAAGATGTAGAGGGTTTTGGAGGCATCTGCTATTCCGTTGCTGCCCTTGCCAATATTGCGCAAGAGGACGACACGATCTATCCGATATTCGGCGTGGGGAAAACCGAGTATGGTGTGGTTGTGGAGCGTCTCTCGGCCTATCCCAACGTGGATACCGGAGGGATCTACACTGTTGACGGGGAGACCAACAGGGTTCACCTCTTTTACAAAGAGGGGGGGACGCGCGCAGAATGCTCTGCGTCCATCGCTCCCGCCATTCCATTCAAACGCATAGAGCCATACCTGAATGTCAACGGAATTCTGATCAATATGATTTCCGGATTGGATCTTGCGCTGGAGACGGTTGATATGATACGGCTGGCTGTGCGTCCCAAGAATACGCCGCTGCATCTGGATCTTCACAGCCTGACGCTCGGCGTCCGGCAAAAGGATGAGCGCTTCCGCCGCGCGGTATCCGATTGGCGCCGTTGGTGTTTTATGATGAATTCCGTTCAGATGAATGAAGAAGAAGCAGCCGGCTTAACAATTGAACAATATGGCGAAGAGCAACTTGCGAAGCAGATGCTGCCGTTGATGGTCAATGCGTTGTGCATTACTCGCGGTGAACGGGGCGTGAGTATGTTTCGGCAGGAACACAAAAAACTGCTCCGGACGGACGTTCCGGGATCCAAAAACGGGAAATCGGTGGATGCGACGGGCTGCGGTGATGTGTTTGGAGCCGCCTTCCTCAAACAATTCTGCCGCACAAATTCCTATGAGGAAGCGCTGCGATTTGCGAATACCGTTGCGGCTGCAAATGCGCGATTGAGCGGCATTACGAAGATCGATCAGCTCTCTCAATTCAGAGAAGGCGCCGGACAATGAATCGCGTCCTGATCTGCGGAAGCAACGGCCTCGTCGGTCAACGGCTTGCATTGGTCTTTGGCTATCAGAGCAATTGCGAGGTGTTGAATACATCGCATCATCGCAACTTCGTGCTGGATCATCACCTCTTCGACTACACGCAATTGGATATAACAAACAGGTCCGACGTTAAGAGTCTTGTGGGAAGCTTCCGCCCGGATGTTATCATCAATGCTGCAGCGATGGCGAATGTCGATCAATGTGAACGCGAACGCGAAGCGGCCTGGCACGTGAATGTCACCGGTGTCGGGCACCTGGTGGAAGTTGCCCGCCGGATCGGCGCCAAACTCATCCATATTTCTACCGACTACGTCTTTGATGGAAAGAGCGGCCCGTATCGTGAAGGCGATCGCGTCAATCCGCTGGGGTACTACGGAAAATCGAAACTCGCCGGTGAAAATGTGATCACCGTGGGAGATGTCCGGCATGCGATCATCAGAACGATCCTGATCTATGGTTCCGGCATCAACGTGAAAAACAATTTTGCTCTCTGGGTAATCAACAACCTGCGCGCGGGACGGACCATACAATGTGCCACCGACCAGCGGTGCAGCCCGACATTCGTCGGCGATGTCGCGGGAGCCGTTGTGAGAATTATTGAGCGCGATGCGGAGGGACTTTTTCACGTCAGCGGCTCAGATCTGGTGAACCGGTTCGAGTTCGCGATGAAAACTGCTACGATCTTTGATCTGGATCGAAGCCTCATTCATCCCTGTCTGTCGGCCGCGCTCATGCAGCAAGCACAGCGGCCGCTGGTGACAGGATTTGTGCTTGCTCATGCACATGAAGCATTGTCGTTTGTCCCGATGAATACTGAGGATGGTCTCTATCAAATGCGACGCGAAATGGATCACGTAACACTTAATTAAGACGCATGTATCGATTTCTTTCTTTCGGGTTTCCCGTATTATTCTTTCGTCCATACACACAATGCATCATATTCCCAACAATGTCGCGTAGTGTGATGAAAAAATTCTTTATCGATGCGGTCCGGATTTCGATGATCCCGATGCTTCTTTTCGGCCTCTTCTCCTGCGGCGGCCCCAAGGAAACAACACAGCCATCGGTTTCTGCTCTTGGCGAGAAAAAATCACTTCGTACGGCTGCGAAAATATTGTCCGTCAATCTCGCTCATTCCGTAAAAGACCGCGCGGACGCAAAGAGGGTCGCGGCGTGGATCAAATCCACGGGGGCAGAAGTCGTGACGGTGCAGCAGATTGAAGTGCCCGGAGAGGGGAAGCAGGGGTTCAATGCGGTTCGTGAGCTGGCAACGCTGACGGAGATGTATCAGTTTTTCGGCAAGGCACGATATCTGGAGGGCTTCGATTCCGGAAATGCGATCTTCAGCATCTATCCTGTCAGGCAATCGACGGTCGTCCAGCTTCCCGTATCCAAAGGGAAAGTGCGCAGATCGCTCACGTACGGTGTTGTCGACATCGGTTTGCTGAGCATCGGCATCGGTACGACAGAGCTTGACGATCAATCTGCTGCAGAACGTGCAGTCCAAGTGCAGGAACTATTGAAGTCTTCAGCATCATTCTCGGATTTTCACTATTTTATTACCGGCGCCATGTATGAAAGTGCGGGCGGTGCCGTGGCATCCGGTCTCGGCCTAAAATTTGAATTGGCGAATGCCACATCGAACGGCGCTGCCGCATTGACGCAGCACATTTATGCGCCAAAGAATCTGAAAATCACTGCCACCGATGTCAAGTCCGTGCAGCTCAAAGAGAAGAAACTTGATGGTTTGCTCGTCTCATATCAGATAATGGAGTAAGTATGCTTGATCTCAAATTCATTCGCGAACACGTGGATCTTGTACGGAAGGGAATTGCCGCCAAAAACGATGTTGACCGGATCGACGAAATTCTTGTATTGGACGAACGACGCCGGGCACTTATTCAGGACGGTGAGGGACTGAAGGCGAAAAAAAATGATGTCTCCGCCAAAGTCGGCATAATGAAGAAAGCGGGAGAAGATGCCTCTGCCATTATTGCGGAAATGAATGAAGTCAAAACGCGCATCCAGACCATCGACGACGAACTGGGAGAAGCGCAGACGAAACTGGATGCGTTGCTGCTCACGGTTCCGAATATTCCCCATCCGTCTGTTCCGGTCGGGTCGACCCCTGAAGACAATCAACCGGTCTTTCACTGGGGCGAAAAACCCGCCGAGGATTTTCCCTTGAAGCCGCATTGGGAGTTGACGGATGCTCTCGGTATCATTGATTTCACACGCGGAGCGAAAGTGGCGGGCGCTGGATTTCCGTTTTATGTCGGCCAGGGAGCAGTCCTCGAGCGGGCACTCATCAACTTCTTTCTCGATCAGGCGGGGACTCGCGGCTACAAGGAAATCGGCGCACCCATCGTTGTGAATGAAGACAGTGCGCGCGGGACGGGACAAATTCCGGATAAGGAAGATCTGATGTATATCTGCGACCGTGATCAGCTCTACATGATCCCAACTGCAGAGGTTCCGGTAACAAATTTCCATCGCAAAGAAATTCTCGAAGAAAAGGAACTTCCGATTAAATATGCGGCGTATACGCCCTGCTTCCGGCGCGAAGCCGGATCGTACGGAAAGGATGTGCGTGGCCTCAACCGTCTGCACCAATTCGACAAGGTGGAATTGGTCAAATTTGTGAGTCCGGCAACATCGTACGACGAGCTGGAGGCACTCCGCCAAGATGCGGAACATTTGCTCCAGTTGTTGGGTTTACCATATCGGACACTTCTTATGTGCACGGGAGATATGGGATTCACGCAATCAAAGAAATATGACCTCGAAGTGTGGGCGGCAGGCCAGCAGAAATGGCTGGAAGTGTCGTCTTGCAGCAACTTTGAAGCGTTTCAAGCGCGTCGCATGAACATCAAATACCGTTCATCGGACACCGGAAAACCGGAATTTGTACACACGTTGAATGGCTCCGGACTCGCCCTTCCCCGGGTAGTGGCCGCACTCATCGAACTGTACCAAACTCCCGAAGGGAAAATCATCGTGCCCAAGGTGCTTCATCCCTACACCCGGTTCACACACATCGGCTGATGGAATGAAATCACTTCTGCGTTTGCGTCCATATCTGGTCCGGTATAAGACGACGCTCCTCTGGGGCGTCGTCACTGTTGTTATCAGCAATCTATTTACTGTTGTGACGCCTCTTCTCGTCGGGAATGCAATCGATTCCATCAAGAATGGACTCACGAAACACACGCTGCAGGCGTCCGACCTGGCGATGGATGCTCTGCTGATAGTCGGGTTTACCGCTGTCGCCGGGGTGATGACGTTTCTGACACGGCAGACGATCATTGTCACATCCCGCAAAATCGAGTTTGACCTCCGCAACGATTTTCTCGCGCACATCCAGAAGCTATCTCTTTCCTACTTCCAGAACACGTCGACGGGCGATCTGATGGCGCATGCGACCAACGACATCAGCGCGGTGCGGAACGTGCTTGGGCCCGGTATCATGTACCCGGTGGATACGTTGATGACGCTCATGATGGTATTGACACTCATGCTGGTGAAGGATTGGTCGCTGGCGCTGGTGGCGCTGCTGCCGCTGCCGCTCGTCTCCATTGCCGTGTATCGCCTCGGAAAAATCATTCACGAGAAATTTGAAAAACGTCAGCAGCAGTATTCGCTGCTGACCACGCGTGCGCAGGAAAATCTTTCCGGCATTCGCGTTGTCAAATCCTACGTGCGCGAGGAGTACGAGACCGGATTGTTTCACACGATGAGCTGGGACTATTTGAAGAAAAATCTGGTGCTCGCAAAAGCCCAGTCGGTGATGTGGCCGCTGATGTTCCTTCTGGTCGGATTGTCTCTTGTGATCACCGTCTACGTCGGCGGCGTTCAGGTGATAGAGGGAAAGATTACCATCGGAACGTTAACCGCGTTCCTGGCGTACTTATCGATGTTAATCTGGCCGATGATCGCCTTCGGATGGGTCACCAATATTATCCAGCAGGGCGCAGCCTCGATGGAACGTCTCGGAAAGATTTTTGATACAATTCCCGATGTTGAGGACAACGAAAAAACCAGACAATCGATGGAGAGCATCAAGGGTGCGATTGAATTCCGGAATGTCTCGTTCACGCATAAGGGCGCAGCCGCTCCGGCATTGACGAATATCAATCTTTCGATTGCTCCTGGAACAACTCTTGCGGTGGTGGGATATACCGGTTCCGGCAAAACAACGCTGGTCAATCTCCTTCCGCGATTGTACGATATCACCGGCGGTGAACTATTGATCGACGGAGTGGACATCAGAGAGATCCCCATCCGCGTTCTTCGGAAGAATATCGGCTATGTGCTGCAGGAAACCTTTCTCTTTTCCGAATCCATCTTTGAGAATATCAGCTATGGGACCGACGGGACGTCGAGCGACCGGATTCACGAGGCCGCGGAAATCTCGCAGCTTGGCAAAGACGTCTCTGATTTTCCCCAACAATTCGACACGATGCTCGGTGAGCGTGGCATTACATTGTCCGGCGGTCAGAAACAGCGGACGAGTATTGCGCGCGCTGTGCTGCGGCAGCCGAAGATTCTGATCCTGGACGATGCTCTTTCGGCAGTTGATACGTACACCGAAGAAGAAATCCTTCGCCGTCTGCATCGTGTGATGGAAGACCGGACAAGCATCATTATCAGCCACCGTATCTCAACGGTGAAGAATGCAGATCTTATTGTTGTGATGGATCGGGGCACAATTGTTGAGCGCGGCACACACGACGAGTTGGTCGCTCTCGGGGGGATTTATGCGGCGCTGCATGAAAAGCAGCTCTTGGAACAGCAATTGGAGAGCCTGGCCTGATGCACGAAGAAGAAAAACTCGGAAAAGCGTACGACGGCACCTTGATGAAGCGGTTGATCCGTTCCCTGGCGCCGTATCGATGGTATGTGGCTCTGGCGGTTGGGTCGAGCGTGGTCATCTCCGGACTGGAAGCGGTCCGTCCGTATTTCACAAAGATCGCAGTTGATGTCAACATCAAGAATGGGGATGCCCGCGGGCTGCTCATCACCGTCTCGATGTTTCTCGGTGTCCTGATTCTGCGCGGGGTCGTTCAGTATTTCAATGCCTATCTGACACAATGGATAGGGCAGCGGGCCATCTTCGATTTACGGATGGAGATATTTCGTCACCTCCAGCGTCTGTCGCTCAAGTTCTATGACCGCAATCCAATCGGGCGGATGATCACACGCGTGACGAACGACGTGGAGGTGCTGAACGAAATGTTTTCGTCCGGCATCGTGATGGTGTTCAGTGATGTGTTCATGATCATCGGCATCGTGTGGTTTATGTTCTCGATGAACTGGCAGCTTGCGATTCTCTCTCTCAGTGTGCTGCCGATTCTCTTCTACGGCACGTTTTTGTTTCGCAAGAAAGCGCGCGAGGCGTACCGTGATGTACGGACGCAAGTCGCACGCATCAATTCGTTCATGCAGGAACATGTCACCGGCATGATCGTCGACCAGATCTTCGGACGGGAAGAGAAATCGTACAAGAAATTCGAAGAGCTGAACGGTGCCCACCGGGACGCGAACATACGGTCGGTGTTTTATTATGCGGTGTTCTACCCCGGGGTGGATGTCATCGGGGCCGTCGCGGTCGGACTGATCATCTGGTATGCCGGCGGCAATGCGCTCGACGGACGCGTCACCATCGGTACGGTCATGGCGTTCCTGCAGTTCAATGAAATGTTCTGGCGTCCCATTCGTGATCTTTCTGAAAAATACAACATTATGCAGACGGCGATGGCATCCTCCGAGCGGATCTTCACATTGCTGGACGACAAGACGATGATTGCCGAACCCGAGGCACCGCAGCGTCCAGCCGTCATTCGCGGAAAAATTGAATTCCGCAATGTCTGGTTTGCGTATGACGATGTCCATTGGGTGTTGAAGGATATTTCCTTTGTGATTGAACCGGGACAGACCGTGGCGTTTGTCGGACATACCGGTGCGGGGAAGACGACCATCATCAGCCTTCTGTCGCGATTCTATGAAATTCAGCGCGGAACAATTCTGCTGGATGATATCGATATCCGGCAGATAGAAAGCCGTGACCTCCGTGCACACATTGCTGTCGTGCTGCAGGATGTATTCCTGTTCTCCGGCGATATCAAGACGAATATCAATCTCGGCCGAGACGACATCCCGATGGAGGAAATCAAAAATGCTGCAAAGTCCGTCGGTGTTGACCGTTTTATCGAATCCCTGCCCCATGGCTATGACGAGGAAGTGAAGGAACGTGGCGCGACGCTCTCCGTCGGGCAGAAGCAACTGCTGTCGTTCGCCCGTGCGCTTGCATTTCATCCGCGCATTCTGATTCTGGATGAAGCAACATCGAGTGTCGATACAGAAACGGAACAATTAATCCAGCACGCAATTAAGAAGCTGCTGAAGGGCAGAACATCCATCGTGATAGCGCACCGGCTTTCCACCATCCAAAGCGCAGACAAGATTATTGTGATGCATAAGGGTGAGATCCGGGAAAGCGGAAATCATCAGGAACTGCTCGCGTCAAAAGGCATTTACTTCACGCTCTATCAGCTCCAGTACAAAGAGCAGGAAATGCTGACAAGAATCGTATAGTCTTCAAATGATCTTCACCGGGCGCAGTCGGCAGGCGGTGCCCGTCTGTTGTTCTGAGCACGCCGGATCTTTCTCCGGAAAGGCCGTTCTCCACCAACTTCTGGAGCACCCCATGTCCAGCAATGTCATTACCCTCGAGCGTCATATTATTGAAAACGAGCGCAAGCACCCCGGTGCGACGGGAAATTTTTCGGCTGTGCTGCGGGATCTCACGCTGGCCATCAAGATCATCTGGCGCGAGGTCAGCAAAGCCGGCCTTGTCAATATTCTCGGACTCACCGGGAATGAGAATGTACACGGCGAAGCGGTAAAAAAGCTGGACATTTTTGCCGACAAAACGATCTTCAAGGCAATGGATCACGTCGGCCACCTGAGCGTCATGGCGTCTGAAGAAAATGTCGATGTGCTCCAGATTCCCGAGATCTATCCGCGGGGAAAATATGTTCTGCTCTACGATCCGCTCGATGGTTCCTCCAATATAGACGCAAATGTCAGCATAGGGACAATTTTCTCCATCTATCGGCGCCTGTCACTAAATGGACCGGGGACTCTCGCCGATTGTATGCAGCCCGGCTACAAACAGATTGCAGCGGGCTATGTCGTCTATGGATCGAGCACGATGCTCGTGTACACCACCGGCGACGGGGTGCACGGCTTCACGCTGGATCCAAGCATCGGTGAGTTCCTCCTATCGCATGAAGATATCAGGATTCCAAAACGGGGAAAGATCTACAGCGTGAATGAAGGGAACTACCGCTATTGGGATGACGGCGTCAAGAAATATATCAAGTATCTGCAGGAAGAAGACAATGATACCAGTCGGCCATACTCCGGACGATATATCGGTTCACTCGTCGCCGATTTTCATCGGACACTGCTCTACGGAGGAATCTTTTTGTACCCCGGTGATTCCCGAAATCGCAATGGCAAGCTGAGGTTGATGTACGAAGCGAACCCGCTGGCGCTGCTCGCAGAGCAGGCTGGCGGCCGCGCGATCGACGGTACGAGACGGATTCTGGACGTGATCCCTGCATCCCTTCATCAGCGCACGCCGTTTTTTATCGGCAGCAAAGAGGATGTGACGATCTGCGAAGCATTCCTCACAGGAAAGCAATGAACATGCCGCTCCATGCCGCGACGTTTGTCGTGGTCGACGTTGAAACCACCGGGATGTCCCCGCGCGAGGGAGGAATTACCGAGATTGCGATGATCAAGGTCCGCAACGGACTCATTTTCGACGAATTCGTATCGCTGGTCAATCCCGAAATGTCGATCCCGTACAACATTACGCTTCTGACAGGCATCGACGACGAAATGATCGCCGGTGCGCCGACATCCGCCGAGGTGGCACCGCTGATTTCGGAATTTCTCGGTGACGATATCTTCACAGCGCACAATGCGCCGTTCGATCGCGGATTTGTCAATGCAACGCTTTCCCGCGGAAATCTCCAGGTGATGAATAATCTCGTTGTGTGCACATGCAAGCTTGCACGGCGACTGATGCCACGGCTTCCGAGCAAATCTCTTGGGCCGCTCGCCCAGGCGATGGGGATCCGCAATCATCAGCGCCATCGTGCCGCGGGTGATGCGTACACGACGGCACAGGTACTCATTAAGTTTCTCGATAAACTTGAAAGTGAATTTGATGTCACCGATGTAGCAGGTGTGATGAAGTTTCAATAGATCTCTGCTGCATGAGCCCGACGGCTGCACTTCTCTCTCCACCGGCACAGCCGTTTGCCATGGTGACCTCAATGCCCGATCTGGTCTGCCCAGAGGAATCTCTTCGTGATGCGGGAATGAAAGGGACTCGCCAGAGATTGACACGGGTACAAGAAAAAGCCATCTTCTGAATTCGAAGATGGCTTTGTTGACTTCAGAGAAATCTCACTTCATTGATGCTTTTACTTCCCTAGCATACTGACTTTTCGGATACTCGTCCATCAACTTTCTAGCTTCGGCCAGTGCGGCGCTGGTATTTCCGCTTTTGCGCAGCGCCTTCCAAAGCATGTACTGTGCGGCTTCTTTTTTCTGAGAGGCCGGCTGGTTCAATACTTCTCTGAATTGATCGGCGGCAGCCTTGTAGTCGGTCATTCCGAAGTGGCAGAGTCCCATCCAATAATATGCGTTGCCGACGTAGTCTGCGCCAATGCCGGCATCCAGAACTGCCTGCATTTTCGCAATGCAATCCTGGAATTTGTTCTTTTTGGCGAGAGCAACCGCTTTGTCATACTGCGCAATTTGCCGGGCTGTTGCCTTCTCGCCGACAGCCTTCGTGGTTCGCACAACAGGCGCGGTCTTTGCTTTCGCCATCTGTTCCTGCGATGCCGTTTGAGCTGCTTCCAGATCGGATACTTTTGCCATCAGCTCGCGATTCTTCTTCTCCATTGCAGATGCCTTCTGGCGCAGTGCAATATTCTCTGTCTTGAGATCTTCCATCTCCTTACGCATCTGCTCCTGCATTTTTTCCGCTTCAGTCACTTGCGGTGCCTGGATGGTGGTTGCGTCGACGGCGGTCGTATCCACTCGCGTGGTATCTGCAACCATGTCTGTACTTTCATTCGTTGCTTCCTCCGCGTCATACGATTCACCGGAGCTCTGACAACCTGCCAAAGCAGTCATCAAAGCAATAGAGAGGAAACCAATGACCAAGCGGTACGACGAAACCTCGGACTTGACAGAGGAGAAAATCATACGACCTCCAATAATGAGTTCGCGGAGATTGGATTTTGTGAGCGCGTAATAGACGAATTCAGCATAAGTTAAACTAATGTATTAAACGAGTTTTTGAAAGTCAAGCAATACTCCTTTTATTTCATTGATATTTAGCATATATTGAAAACACATTTCTTGGAAAGGCACACCTTGGCTGGCAAGCTCAATATTCTCTTCATTGGCGACATCATCGGAGCTCCGGGTCTTGAACTCACAACAGCAATTCTGAAGGGAGTTCTGGAGAAGCATCATGTTGATTTCTGTATCGCGAATGGCGAAAATCTGACGGATGGCAAGGGAATTTCAGAAGAAGACGCGAAGAAGCTTTTTGACTTGGGCATTCACGTCATCACAACCGGCAACCACGTCTGGGACCGTTGGGATTCCAGAAAAGTTCTCGGGGGCAACCGGAATATTCTCCGGCCGATCAACTATCCGCGGGACAATGGCGGAAATGGATTTGTGATCTACGATCTTGGGGAAAAGGGGAAGATCGGAGTCATCAATGCTCAGGGACGAACATATATGCAGCCCCTGGACGATCCCTTCCGGACGATCGATTGGGCACTGTCGAAAATCAATGAACAGACCAAACTCGTGCTCATCGATTTTCACGCCGAAGCAACCGCAGAAAAGGCGGCCATGGGATGGTATCTCGACGGGCGGGCCACTGCGTTGATAGGCACTCATACGCACATTCCGACAGCCGATGCCCGTGTCCTTTCGCGGGGTACAGCCTATATCACCGATACCGGTATGACTGGTCCGTATGACTCGGTCATCGGAATGAAAAAAGATCAGGCGCTGCAGCGGTTTCTGAAACAAACCCCGTTCAAGTATGAAACAGCCAGCAACGATGTTCACTTTTCCGCCATACTCATTTCCGCAGATTCGGAAACCGGCCTTGCAGCAAGCATCGAACAATTGATATTCCCAAAATTCTAATTGATCCCA
The DNA here is from genome assembly GCA_026390635.1 of Ignavibacteriales bacterium. Taxonomy (GTDB): domain Bacteria; phylum Bacteroidota; class Ignavibacteria; order UBA10030; family UBA8401; genus JAPLFO01. The sequence continues at coordinate 42,103 of JAPLFO010000158.1, read as the reverse complement.
TGGCTACGATCATCATTGATGGCAGAAAAACCTCACTTGAAATCAGAGCGGAGGTAGCAGCGCGAGCTGCACTTCTGAAGCAGGAAACCGGAATCGTACCTGGACTTGCCGTTATTTTGATCGGCGACGACCCGGCGTCCCACTCGTATGTGAAGAGCAAGGAAAAAGCATGTCGGGAAACCGGTTTCTACTCCGTTACCGACCGCCTTCCGGCCTCAACGCAGCAGCAGGAATTGATTGCGCTCGTCAGGAAGTACAACGGTGACGTGCGGATTCATGGAATTCTTGTGCAAATGCCGCTGCCACGTCATCTGGACGAGCAGAAGGTGATCGAAACGATTCTGCCGGAAAAAGATGTTGACGGTTTTCATCCGGTGAATGTGGGAAAACTAATGATCGGACTGGATGCTCTCGTGCCTTGCACGCCGGCGGGAATCATTGAATTGTTAAAGCGATGGTCGATTCAGACATCCGGCAAGCATGTCGTGGTGGTCGGTCGCAGCAATATCGTCGGCAAGCCGATTGCGGCGCTCTTGATACAGAAGCAGCCGTGGGCCAATGCCGTCGTGACGGTGGTGCACACGGGAGCGCCGGATATTTCACTTTATACGAAGCAGGCGGACATCCTGATTGCGGCGATCGGCAAGCCGCGTGCAATTACAGCGGACATGGTAAAACCGGGATGTGTCGTGATCGATGTGGGAATGAACCGGATCCACGATTCCACAACGCCATCAGGCAATCGGATGGTCGGCGATGTGGATTTTGACGCTGTTGCGCCTTTGACGAGCGCTATCACGCCGGTGCCCGGAGGCGTTGGATTGATGACAATCGCTCTTCTCCTCCAAAATACGCTGAAAGCGGCAATCGAGTCAACAAAACGATCTTGAGAGCGACTGTTGCGCAGTGTCCAAAAACCTTTGCCACGAAGTCATTGGTACATGAAGAACATGTTAATAATTGCGCCGCCGTGAAAACCCTTTGCATTTCAAGCCAAATTCGGTTATATTTCCCTACTTTCGAAGTATTACACTATCATTTGCAGTTAAGGAGATTCAGCTGACATGCCTATCATGACCAGAATGCGCGATAACATGCCGACAATTTTAATCGGCCTCGTTGTCGTTTTCCTAATTACGATTGTGTTTGAATGGGGAATGAATTACTCGGGACGCGGTGGCGGGAGTCATGATGCCGTCGGTGTCATCGAAGGAAAGAAAATTACATATGTCGAGTTCTCCGAGCTCGTGAAGCGGATGGCGGAAAATCAGAAGAAGGAGTCCGGTGCGGATCCGAGTGATGAGTCCATGCGACAGATTCGTGAGCAAGTGTGGAACAGCCTGGTGTCTCAGATTCTTTTTGAGAAGGTGAGCCAGAAGGCTGGAATCGCCGTTTCCAACCAGGAAATTGTTGACTGGGTGCGCGGAGAAAATCCGCCCGAGTTTCTGATCCAACAATTCCGCGATTCCACCGGACAATTCAATCGTGCGGCGTACGAATCCGCCGTCAATGATCCGCGCAACAAAGATATTTGGATTCAGGTGGAAACGGCATTGCGTCAGCAGCGCCTGAATGAGAAACTGCAGAGCATGGTGCTTGCGAGCGTCCAGATTTCACCGGGCGAAGTGCAGGAGCGTTTTGCCGATATGTCGGTGAAGGTCAAAGCGGAATACGCATTCTTCGATCCCAACAAATTTGTGGATGAAAAGACGATTACCGTTTCCGACAATGACCTGCGCAAGTATTACGATGACAATCAGGAAGAGTTTAAGGCGAAAGCCACCCGCAAGCTGAAGTATGTTCTCTTCTATGATCAGGCAACGGCAAAAGACACGCAGGATGTGCGGACGGATATGATGCAGGCGTTGAGCCAGGCAAAGGCCGGATTGGATTTCACCGATGTGCAGAAAAAATTCTCGGAGTCATCGGTCGATCCGGTCACGGTGAAGCATGGTTCGATGAATCCGGAACGCGAAAAAGCATTGTTTGCTGCAACGATCGGTGATTTTGTCGGACCGATACTTGATAAAGACGGCTACCATCTGTCAAAAATTCTCGAAGAGAAAAAGAGTGATCAAACGAGCATCCGGGCCCGGCATATTCTTCTAAACATTCCGGCGGGAGGCAGGGAAGAGGAAGTTATCGCGAAAGCCAAAGAGATTATGGCGAGGGCGAAGAAGGGTGAGGACTTTGCGTCGCTTGCGAAGCAGTTCTCACAAGAACCCGGCGCGGCGGTGAGCGGTGGCGATATCGGCTGGTTCGGCAAAGGACGCATGGTGAAGCCGTTCGAAGATGCTGCGATGAAAGGGAAGCCGGGCGAAATTATCGGTCCGGTGAAAACGCAATTTGGAATACATGTGATCAAAGTTGAAGGCCGCGATAGCCGCGAATTGAAGGTCGCGGACATTCATATCTCCATCAAAGCAAGCAGTCAGACGAAAGATGCGGCATCCCAGAATGCGCAGGACTTTGTCTACATTGCGAAAAGCGGCCAATTTGAAAAAGAGGCCGAAAGCCTGAAACTGGAAATTCACGAGACGCCGGAATTTCAAAAAGGCGGATTTATTCCGGGACTCGGCTTCAACGAATCCGTTTCGAAATTTGCTTTCAAGAACGAACTGAATACGATCAGCGACGCCTACCCTGTCACCGGCGGCTACGCGGTCATCAAAGTATCGGAAGTGAAGAAAGAGGGCGTTCGACCGTATGATGAAGTGAAGGAAAACCTCAAACCGCGCGTGCTCCGCAAACTCAAACTGGCGGTGCTGAAGGAGCTTGTTGCGAAACAGCGCGCAGCGATGAGCGATAACGCAAGTCTGCTCGGCGTGCGCGGTACGGATGGAAAGATCGAAGCGGATACGACGGGAGAATTCGCTGCAAACGGCGGGATACCGATGATCGGACGTGACAATGCATTCATTGGTGCGTCGCTTGCGCTGCCGGTCGGCAAGGTGTCGCAGCCGATCGAAGGACTGCGCGGCTGCTATCTCATCAAGGTCATTGGCCGGACACCGTTTGATTCCGCCGCATTCACTGTCCAGCGGCCGCTCCTCACGCAGCAGATGCTCCAGGAGAAAAAGCAGCGGATGATGATGGAGTGGATGGAAAAGCTGAAAGAGAAAGCCGATATCGTCGATAATCGGGAGATGTTCTTCCGATAGAAAGACAAGAGCCATGAAGAGGCCGGCCTCCGTTGATGTTGTCGCGTCCCTATTCGCTGCAACCGCGGAAAGAGCCGGCCTTTCTTTTTTGTTGCATCCGGAATGAACGATATAATCTATGCCCTGAGTCCGCCTTGCATTGTCAACGGAGTCGGCAACGATGGCAATAATCTGATCGGTGTCACTGATGGCGTTTGCCTTGCCGATTCTTCACGATTTCGCTGCCGCCTATGGTCACATCGTTCCATGTCTGAAGGATTTACTACTTGGCGAAAACCATGCAGCATCACGATCATCATCTCAAACACTCGATTATCTATCTTACCGGCTTCATGGGAAGCGGAAAAAGTACGATCGGTCCGATTCTTGCCAACACGCTGGGATATGAATTTGTCGATCTCGATGCGGTGCTCGAACAACGCGAGAAGATGAAGGTTGCAGAAATTTTCAAAGTGCGTGGTGAAGCGCGGTTTCGCGAAATGGAGCGCGAATTAGTCCATCAGCTCGGCACTCGTGAGCGGCGTGTGGTAGCATTGGGCGGTGGAACGATTGTGCATCAGTCGACGCTGGAAGAAGTGTGCCGGAAGGGATTGCTCATCTATTTGCAGTCGTCGCCTGCTTCCATCTATCAGCGAGTGAAATCCAAAAAAAATCGTCCCTTGCTGCTGCAGCCCGACGGCAGCCTGATGGAAGGGGAACAGCTCGTCCGGCATATCGAGACGCTGCTCTCGAGGCGGTCCCCATTCTACGAACAGGCACACATCACTGTTTCGATCGATAACCGGCTGGTGGGACAAACGGTGGACGCGATCGTGAAGGAGCTTCGCGGTTATGTCAAATTCTAGAACTGTTGATATTGTCAGGGTGCCGCTCGGCGAGAGAAGCTACGACATCCTTATCGGCAACGGAATCCTTCCGATTGTCGGGCCGTTGCTCGAGGAGCGCGGTTTGCCGAAGCAGACAGTCATTATCTCCGACAGGAATGTGGCGCCCCGATACCTGGGACCAGTGGAGCAAAGCCTGAAACGGTCCGGCTGCACCGTGCTACGTGTGATTATTCCAGCGGGGGAAAAAGAGAAAAATCTTCAGCGGGCCGGGAGCATCTATACGACGCTGCTCCGGCATCGCATATCACGGCGGTCGACGATTCTGGCGTTGGGCGGCGGGGTTGTCGGAGATCTTGCCGGGTTTGTGGCGGCAACGTATCAGCGGGGCGTTTCATTTGTCCAGATTCCTACGACGCTTCTGGCGCAAGTTGACAGTTCAGTCGGCGGGAAAGTGGGTGTCAACCATCCTCTGGGTAAAAACATGGTCGGTGCATTCTATCAGCCCTCATTCGTGCTCGCCGATGCCGCTGTGCTGCGGACACTTCCCCGGCGCGAGCTGATTTGCGGATTGGGAGAAGTATTGAAGTATGGAATCATTCTGGACGAAAGATTCTTCAGCTACACCCGTACATTTCTACCACGTGCTCTGCGCGGGGATCGCTCTGTGCTGCAGGCCATGGTCAGGGAATGCTGCTCGATGAAGGCGTTTGTGGTCTCCGGCGATGAGCGCGAGAGCGGGCTGAGGGCAATTTTGAATTTTGGCCATACCGTCGGTCATGCTTTGGAAAAGGCGGGCCGTTTCTCGGTCCTCAAACATGGAGAAGCAGTCCTCTGGGGGATGATGGCGGAGACTCGGGCAGCGCAATCAATGAGAATTCTTCCCGAACGAGACGCGCGCGAAATCATGACGCTTCTTTCCCGGATTCCACTGCCGCCGATGCCTCGCCCGGCATTCCGTTCGCTGGTGGCCACCATGCGACTGGACAAAAAAGCAATAGAGGGAAAAATTATGTGCGTTCTGCCGACGCGCATTGGGGCAGTAAATGCACCGGCGCCGGTGGATGAGTCTGTGATCGGGAGAGTGTTGCAGCAGATGAGGCGCTACAAATTATAGTGGCTTTTCAATTCCCGTGCCCGCCGGATTTTTCCTTCCACTGTTGCGAGCAGTAATTCCGCATCGATCGGTTTTGTCAGATAGTCGTCCGCACCCATTTGCTTGCCGGTGCGGACAACGATGGTCTGGTCGAGTCCGCTGAGAAAGATAAACGGCGTGCTTGTCAATCGATCGACCGCGCGAAGTCTTTCATAAAACGCGAAACCGCTCATATTGGGTTTTGTGAAATTGATGTCGCAGAGAATAATATCCGGCGTTTCGGCATCGAGTGCCCGGATTCCATCTTCTCCGGAGATCGCTGTGAGGCAGCGGTATCCAGTATCTTCGAGGATACGTTTCACCAGAGAGAGGAACGCTTCGTCATCATCCACTACCATGACAAAGCCGCGTGACTTCAGCGACTGCAGAAGCTGGAAGAGCCTTGGCTGTACCGACTGCATCTCAAACTGGGTCAACCGGTACCGTTTCTGCAAATCGTCGAATGTTGTTACCCCTTTTTGATAGGAACGGCGAACCGCATCGAGAAAGAGCGATGTACGGACTTCGAGTTCAATCGGCGCATGCTCCGCTTTTGATATCTCGAACGTTTCGCGCATCGATTCGATCCGAGCCTGCTCGGTCGGATCGATATTGCCGTCTTCCCAGACTTCCGCCAAGAGCCGGCGATATGCTTCGGTCGCTGCCGGTGATTTCTGGATGGAATGTCCTGCTGTTTCAGCGTGTTCGGGAGCCGGGACATACTGCTGGGCCGGAGCCGCAGGCGGATATCGGGGATCTGATGGTGCCTGCGCTGGAGGCGGTTCAGTCTTCGCCGCGGGCTGCATCTGAGACGATGCCGGTGCGGAAGGGGCTTTTGTCGCCGCCGCCTTTTCTCTTGTGCTTTGTTCCTTTGCAGCCGCTTCAGTCAGGTACAACAGCCGCTCGCGATAGGCGAGTGCGTAAATATTACGCTGATCGATCTCGAACACCTTGTTGATAAAATCATATGCGTGCGCCAATTTATTGTCGCGAATGGCGCGATCGGCAGACTTCAGCAATTCGCTGATGACGGCTTTCTGATTGTCCTGTACTGGTAGCATATCTCTAATATACAAAAATATTCAATAAAGGCACAGCGGAGCAAGAGGCTACGACTTGGCTGCGGCAATTTCCTCTGCAGTTAAAACCTCATTCATGCTGCCGGTTCTGTACCCCTCCAGATCGAGCGTGACGTAGATAAATCCGAGCGACGTCAAATATTCTGTGATGCGGCCGCGAATATCGGGATCGAGCATTCTTGAGATCTCTATGGTATCAACTTCGATGCGTGCGGTTTTGTCGTCGTGATGCCGTACGCGACAATTCCGGAAGTGCAGGCTCCGGAGGAAGGCCTCTGCGCGGTCGATCTTTGAGAGATTTTCCTGCGTGATCCCAAAGCCGTACGGGAATCGAGATGCAAGGCAGGCAAAAGAGGGCTTATCCCATGTGGGCAGTTGAAGAAATTTCGAGATCTCCCGCACTTCCTCTTTTGTCAAGCCCGCCTCCAGTAGGGGCGAACAGACATTTCTTTCCTTCTTCGCTTTCATGCCCGGACGAAAGTCGCCGGCGTCGTCGACAATCGAGCCGTCTGCGATCCAGGGAATCCCTTCGCGCTGCGCGATGGACTCCAGTTTTCCGAACAACTCCGTTTTACAGAAGTAACAGCGATCCGGTGGATTTTCCCTAAACTTCAAGTCGTCCGTTTCTTCCGTTGTCACTTCACTATAGCGGGCGCCCATTGTCGTTGCAAGTTCGACGGCTGCCGCAAATTCCGATGAAGGATAAGTTGCGGATCTTCCGATGACAGCCAGTGCGCGCGGTCCGAGAACATCATGGGCGACCTTCAGAAGAAGTGTGCTGTCCACGCCGCCGGAAAACCCGATGACAACAGAGTCGAGATTCCGGAGAATCTGTTGGAGGCGGAGGTATTTTTCTTCTGTGGCGTTTTTCATCATTATTTGCCTGACGTTCGGGACTGTAGTTTCTGGAGGACGGCTGTTCGCGCAATATCCAGCGGATATTCCAGATCCGTCCCAAGGCGGAATGACTCCGCCCCCTGATGGAGCAACATTTCCAAGCCGCCGATAGTTCGGGCACCGTCGCGTTGAGCGGCCAGCATCAGCGTCGTCTCGAGCGGAGTATACAAAATGTCGAAAACAACCTGTCCTGCAGTGAAGTGGATTTCTGCAGGGAGGGGGGATTCAGGTCCGTGCATACCGACCGGTGTCGTGTTGACAATAAGTGCGGCCGCATGCACGGCTTCCTGCAGTTCACGCGCCTCCGTGACGACCATCAATGTGCAGGACGGCAATTCGCGACGCATCGATGCCGCGAGTGCTTCGGCGTGGTCAGAGGTTCTATTGTAGATCGCTATGCAGGAGATTCCATAGTCGAGCGCACACGACGCTATTGCTGCACGTGCACCGCCTCCCGCTCCAACAACCACCGCAGTTCCTCCGCGAATTCGGTCTCCCCAGATGCGCAGGGAATTTCGTATGCCGACAACATCCGTATTGAATCCGGTGATGGAGTCACCGGAATAGACCAGAGTGTTCACCGCTCCGACCAGCCTTGCAGCCGGATCGATTGCGGTGAGGAACGGCATGACAGTCTGTTTGTACGGAATGGTGACATTCGCGCCGCGGAATCCGCGCCGGCGAAGCGATAGAATCAGAGACTCGACAAACGGCGGTGCAACGTCAAGAACGCCGTAGCGATAGTCAAGGCCAAGGTATCGAAACACGGCAGTGTGCATCACAGGCGAGAGCGTGTGGGTGAGCGATCTGCCGATGATCCCGAGATATTCAATTGATTCTGGAGAACGCGGCATTATCGCTGTAAGAGAGACGCAAATTCTTTTATGGATTTAACGCCAAGGAACTCTTTGTCGAATTGCTGGCGCAATGAAGGATCTAAGCCGAATGCCGACTTCAAAGAATCGACGGCATCAAGCATTTTGCGGAGGACGAAAAGCACTTTCGCTCGGCTGTAAAATGCAGCGGCAATTTTCGGATTGAGGTCAATGGAGCGATTCAATGCCTTGAGCGCCTCTTTGATATATCCGAGTTCGAAAAGTGTTTCGCCGTAGTCAAACCATGCCTCCTGGTTTTCTGCATCCAGCTGTACCACCATCTTATAACTTCGAATCGAATCTTTGAACTTCCCAAGATTATATTCTGCATCGGCTTTTGCATACCAGAGTTCGGGATAATCGCGGCAAAGATCGAGGGCGCGGTTGTAGTCCTGCAATGCCTTCTTGAATTCCTCCATCGAGTCGTAGCAGCTTCCGCGACCGAAGAAAGAATCGTAATGATTGCTGTCCAGTTTAATGGCCTGGGTGAAGCACTTGACTGCTTCCGAAAAGTTTTGAAGCTCCTCGTATGCGTTGCCGAGATTGTGCCAGGCGGCGACATCCTTGGGATCGAGGCGAAGGGCGGTCTTGTAGCAATCGATGGCTTCGTCCAGTTTTGCCATATTCGCGAAAGAATTGCCCTTATTGTACCAAGCGGCAACAAAGTCATCCTGGATAGCCAAACTCATGTCATAGCTGTCGATTGAACGCTCAAATTGTCCCATGCGGCTCAGAACAATGCCTCGATTGTACCAGGCATTGTAGTTATAGGGGTCGCGGTTGATGTGTTCATCGTAACACCGTAGAGCGTCGTCCAGCCGGTTCATGAAGTCATAGCAGAAGCCCAGTTCAAACCAAGCGTCTCTGTTATCAGAATTCTCGTGGACTATAAATTCCAGAATGTCGGCGGCTTCCCGGAGCCGGTCTGCCTTTTCAAAAGTGATTGCCTTGTTGAGAAGAGCATCCTCGCTGCCGGGCTCCAGTGTGAGGGCATGATCGAAATCACTGATCGCTTCTTCTATGCGGCCTGCGTTGTCGAGAGTAATTCCCCTATTGATGTACAATTCGCTGTCGTTGGGATTCAAGTTGATGGCCCTGTCATAGCACTCCAATGCATCCTCATAGCGAAAGACGTTATTCAGAATCATTCCTTTTCGGAGCCACGATTCGGAGCTATACGGAGCGAATTCAACGAGCTGATCAGCAAAATTGAGAGCTTCTTCGAATTTTTCCTGTTCAATGTAGAAATCGACGATCTCTTCCAATGCCTCGATCGTGCGGATACCATTGCCGCCCTTCTTCAGAAGGTCCTTGTAGCGCTCGATATCCTCAGCGCGATCTTTCCGACGGGGGGGCTGGTTTGCGAAATCGTCGTCGAAATTATCTGAATCGAATTGTGCCATGTCCCAATAAACTAAAAAAGGGAGCAGAAGTCAAGGAGCAAAAACAGCTCAATTTAAGCGAAATAGAGGCTTTTTTGCCGGTTTGGAGATTCTCCGTGAATAAAAAAGGCCGGTTCCCGAGAGGAAACCGACCTTGGATTGCGACTCACAGACGAAGGGTTCTAGTTGCCCCAGAGCATTTCGAGAGACCGAAATGCCGATGATGGTATCATCGGAATGCTTTTCTCTGCCATGACTTTTGCCAGAGGGGCGGGAATGCCCGGCAGTGACGTGATGTTCACGAATGGTATGGACATACCAAAGCTGGCGTTCATGGTTTCGATGAATTTATTTGCAACGATGCCGGCGCCTTTTGATGAAGGGTGAACGCCGTCAAGCGAGAAGAGTCCGCCGCTTATGTAGTCAGCGGTGAATGTCTCGCCATTCGCAACAATGCCGCCCTGAGTCTTGATCATAGTAAAGAACCCATTCATATCCGCCAATGCGCAGCCTTTTGCCGCAACTTTGGCGGCAATCGTTCCATTGAATGCGGAAGTTGCTGCAGCTGCAGTCTGCTGTTCACCAGCATCCAAGACCAATGCGTCCGGGAATGGATTACGCGGATCGAAACCGAACGGTTTCGTGGTATCAATACCAACCGCTGCCAAGGAGCCCATCAGCGCAGAAAGAGGAACACTTTTGATCTGGGCGACATAACGGTACCACGCACCAGTCGGTTGGCCAAGCAGCGATGCGTACGGGCTCGCAGTCAAGCACACAAGGGGTGCACCAGCTTCAGTCAACTTCGTAGAGTCGTAGGAGGCTCCGGTAACTCCATGTTTCTGATACCGGAGATAGTAAGCTGCTGGAATAGCCGCAGCCATTTTCGGACCGACAGTATTGAAAAACGGAATTGCTTTCACATCGGGAATGTTGGCAACGACAATTTTTGCATTGGGCAGTCCGGCACGGAGCGAGTCGAGCGCCTGTCCATACAAAAAGGCGAAGGTTGCCGCGTCCGTCGGTGCTGCCGGACTGGTTCCGCCGGAGGTTGCAAATCCGAGAACGTCATTGTTGCCGAGCCAGAACGTAACCAGATCGGGGTGTTGAGCTTTTGCCTGAGTATAGACGCTCCTGCCGAAAGCTGCCTGACTGCGAAGCACGAGTTGGAAAAGCGGATTGCTGCGCTGCGGCGGTGGGAGCGCCTTCGTGGCAACGTTTGTGGTGTCAAGGAAGTCATAAATAACGGCGCCGGGAATTCCCATGTTGTCGTACGGGCGAGCAAGTGCCGAGTTGGTCGGAGCACCCGCCGTCAAACCCTTGGGACCTATGACTGGTCCGGTAAGAGAGATGATTTCGTAACGGGCGGCTTTTCCGGTCAGGGGATCCGGGGTGCCGGGGTCACTGTAGATCGGTTGTTCGAATTTTCCGATGCCGGCGCCGGCTGCCGTCAATTGGCCTGCGATCAAATTCGGAAACGAATATTTCTGTGCCGACTCATAGAGGCCGTTCGACTGATATCCCGCAGACAAGCTGTTGCCGATGGCGACATACTTGTTTACCGTTACCGAGCCGAGTGAGGCCTTCGGACCGTCCGGTGCGCTATCCGTGCAGCCGCTTAGAAGCAGCATGAGGATTGCAAGAAGCGAACCTGTAATTGCATAATATCTTTTCATTCTTTGCTCCAATAGTTGGTAAATGTCCTGGTTCCCTTGTTCATTGAGCGCCGGAGCGCTTAGAACGAATATCCAAAATCGATGCCGAACAGATTTGCGGTCATGTTGTATGTTCCGTCAAACTGGATGGCTGTGTTTTCTGCTTTTCGTTGATCGAACTTCAGGAATAAGTAGGAAACATCGACCGAAAGCGCGCTGGTAATCTGGTAGCCCGCTCCAATATTGAATCCATTTCGGTTCGCATCCGGCAGCAACGGTTCAACATACGCGGCGTCCACGGGGGAATGATCATAGAGATAGCCGGCGCGCAGTTTTAATGCCTCCAAGGTATATTCGCCACCCACCCGGATCATGTAGGTGTCTTTATAATTTTTTGGAGAAATGACATTTTTTGTAGGATCATTCTGGAAATTGATATTCAATTCCTTGTACGAAGACCATCCGATATATTGATAGTCGGCTTCTACTTCCAGATTGGGCATGACTTTGTACGCAACTCCAACAAACCCCGTGGCAGGCAGTTCCAACGAAGCAGAAACATTATCATTCACAACATTGACGATTGTGAAGTTGGGGTCGAATGTGGCGGGGCCTGATGCATCCATTTTAACAGTCGAACGGTAGGATACACCAAGAGTGACATCCTGCGTCGCCTTGTATTGTACGCCGACATTGAAGCCGTATGCAGTCTTCGCGGTCATATCGAGCGTAACTTTTGTGTCCGTGTTGATGACATTTTTTGCTCTGGAAAGTTTCACTCCTCCTGTGACAATGTTCGCGCCAACACCGACAGCGAGCTGATCAGTGATCTTGTAGGCAACGGTCGGTGTAAAATAGAAAGTCTGAAGATCGATCTTTGTGGTGATATACTTGCCAACCCATTGAGGATCCCATTCCGTGCCCAGTCCGTAAGGATTCATCACGCCGAGTCCGACGTGCAAATCAGAAGTCACCGCATAGGTGCCGTAGACATTGATGGGGGTAAATGTCTGGTCGACCATTTTAGTTTCGTTCTGGATGTTCGGATCGTTTGCATTCCTGATCGGGCCGAAGAAGGTGGCTTTCGGCATAATGAATGTTGCACCGAAGTAGACACTGTTTCCCACCCCGGCAAGTCCAGCCGGATTGAAAAAGATCGCGGACGCGTCATTTGCGCGCGCTGCAAATGCACCGCCCTGTGCCATGGCGCGTGCACCATGTTCGTTGAGCTGGAACCCTCCACCGAGTGCGATTGCGGTTGCCAGGAGAGACACGGCAAACCAGCAAATTCCATACTTCAGGTGTTGTTTCAAGGATACCTCCGTTGATGATGGTGATAAAAGTTATTTAGAGTAGATGAGTTCGGAGTCGAGATCGCGATGCAGCGATTGGATGAAGAGCGCCGGGTGAGAAGTTGTATGTAAGCTTGTGTGTCACTGATGGTGCGCATAATATGAAACTGAACTTAGAAATGCAAGAATTCAGAAAAGATTTCTGGCGCAAGCTGAATGGAGATTCAATCATCAAATGCGGGAGAATGTACGGCCGATGGGTGCGCAATGCGTGTTCCATTTCTTGAAGCAGCATTGCTGGTTTTTCGTTGTTTTTGGCTCCTTGACTTTCATCACAGGAGCGAGTATATTTTCAATATAAAAGTGCTTTCCCGAGGGGTATCAGCATGATGGAAGATATGAATTTCCTGCGAAACGTCCCGATTTTTAGCGAGCTCAGCGACCAGGACCTGGAAAAAATCGTGAGCCTCGGCGTTCGGAAAAAATACCGGAAGGGAAGCATCATCCTTCTGGAGGAGGAAACCGGCGCCGCGCTCTTTGTCATCGTTTATGGCAAGGTAAAAATCGTCCGTATGGATGACGATGGGCGGGAGGTGATCCTGTCGATTCTCGGAGATTCTGACTTTTTCGGAGAGATGGCAATTCTCGACGGACTCACGCGTTCGGCGAGTGTCGTTGCAACGACGAAGGCGGAATTGTTCATGATACACCGCAAAGATTTCGTCTCCACATTGAATGATTATCCCCGCGTCGCGATTGCATTGTTGCGGGAACTCACCGGCCGGCTCCGCAAAGCAGATTCGCAAATAAAAAGTTTATCATTGAAGGATGCAGCCGGCAGGGTGGCTAATGTTATCCTGCAGCTCGCAGACGACATCGGCATGTTTCGTAAGGGCCGGGTGGAGATTGATGAGCTTCCGCTTCAGCAGGATCTGGCCAACATGGCGGGAACATCGCGGGAGACAATCTCCCGAATGATTCATCGTTTTATCAAGAAAGGATATTTGCAGCTTCAGGGAAACAAGTTAATTATCAACGACTACGAAGGTTTCAAGAACCTCCATTTGTAACGGGGCTGATCCCTCCTACCGTTGTGATGCGGCTCTTCCCTTTGCCTGGGCGGCGTGACAGTGGCGATGAAGCAAAGCAAGAAAGAGTATGGGCATTAGAGCCGACTTACACCTACATACGACTCACTCCGATGGTTTTCATCCGGCGGCCGAAGTGCTTGCGAAAGCAAAAGCAGCTGGGCTCTCCATTGTCAGCATCGTCGATCACGGGGAATCGAAGTTGTTCCCGGTGTTGAGTTGAGCACAATGGTCGGCGACCGGGAAGTGCATATTCTCGGCTATTACATCGACCGCACCAACACACACCTGTTGGAGTATCTCCAGTTTTTCCGCATGGAACGGCGGAAACGGGCTGAACGGATTGTCGAAAAACTTAACAGCATCAAAGTTCCCCTCACCATCGAGTCGGTTCTAGAGCGTGCGGGGAAGGGTTCCATCGGCAGGCCGCATATCGCCTCTGCGCTTGTCGATGAGGGATTGATCGGTGACTATCATGAAGCTTTTGACCGCTACATCGGTGTCGGTCGTCCGGCGTATGAACGCAAATTCCAGTTGGCGCCGCTCGATGCGATCAAGCTCATCTCAACGTCCGGCGGTCTTTCGTTCCTGGCACATCCCGGGCGGTCGACTTCGGAGAGTGTCGTGACTGAATTGATTCGTGCCGGACTGGACGGCATCGAAGTGGTGCATCCGTCTCACTCGCCTGAGTTGACTGTGCATTATAAGGCGGTCGTCAATGAGTACTATCTTCTGGAAAGCGGCGGTTCGGATTTTCACGGCGGTAAGAGAAATGACGATGCTGCATTTGGAGCATTCTATGTTGACGACGAACGAGTGCATGCCATGAAGCGGCGTCTTTTTACTTCGCGATCAAGTCAGTAGGGAACAGCAATGCCTGTCTCATCACACCCGATGCAGGGCGGGACTCAAACGAATGGCAGACGGTTTGCCATCGTCGTGAGCCGCTTCAATGAAATGGTTACCAAAAAGCTGCTCGATGGAGCGCTGCAATGTTTCGAAAGTCGCGGCGCGGATCTGGCGAAAGATGTGGATATTTTTTCCTGTCCCGGGGCATTTGAAATTCCGCAGGTGGTTTCGCAGCTGCTCTCAGGGACGGTTTCGTACGACGCCGTCGTGACACTTGGTGCAGTCATTCGGGGTGAAACGCCGCATTTTGAATACATCTGTACTCAGTGTTCCCGCGGTGTGATGGATGCCGCCTGCCATTTCGGAGTGCCTGTGCTTTTCGGTGTTCTGACTACCGACACTTTCGAGCAAGCGATGGAGCGCGCCGGCGGAAAAGTCGGCAACAAGGGAACAGATGCCGCTCTGGCCGCGATTGAGATGGCCGATCTGTATGCGCTGATGAAAGAGAGAAACTATTGATGAGTACACTGCAACGGATCGCGCTTCTGTGGTGCGTGGCCGTCGTCAGCGTTTATGCGCGCGTAGGCGATTGGAAGAACTATACGGACATGCGGCAGGTCCGGGCGTTGGCGGGGATTGGGGAAACCGTGTGGGCTGCGACGGGTGGCGGGATATTCCGATTCTCTCTGCGCGATTCCAGCTTCCTCAGCCTGACCAATGGCGATGGATTGTCGAGCAACAATGTGACCGCCATTGCCATTGACGGTGCCGCGAATGTCTGGATCGGACACGCATCCGGCGCCATCGATGTCTTTTCATCCTCATTGAACACGTGGCGGCATGTCACGGATATCGTGTCCTCACCCAAGGTCAACAAGTCGATCAGAAAGTTTTTCTTCGCCGGAGACTCTCTCTATATTGCGTCTGCGTTCGGTGTGAGTCTCTTTTCCATCTCCAGATTTGAATTCAAAGAAACGTACGAGAACCTGGGATCGCTGAATCAATCGACGGTGATCGGCGCTGTCGAAATCAACGGGCGCGTCTTTGTGTCGACGACAGGCGGCGTTGCAATCTCCAAGCCGTCCGCTACAAATCTGTCATCACCCGACGCGTGGGATACCTTTGCGCTCTTTTCCACACCCGGTGGTCTGGCGGTCTTTCGGGGATCCGTCTATCTTTCCTCGGCCGGCGGAGTTTTTCAATTCACCGGCAACGCATGGACACCGGTGCCCGGATTGACGGCTGCCTCCACACGCTTGGTATCGACGGATTCGATGCTGTATGTCGCACAACTCCGGAATCTTCTGGCGATGAATACCGCAGGAATTGTCTCTGTGGTGGGAAATATCCTCGCCGACAATCTCACAGACGTGGCCGCTGCCGGCATCCGCGGTCCCGTGCTTTCTCTCGCGGGAAGCGGCATTGCCATGCTCAAAGGAAATCCGGGCGAGTGGAAAACAACGAAACCGAACGGACCGGCATCGAATCTATTTTCATCCATGGTTGTGGATGAGAGCGGCATGCTCTGGTGTGCGTCCTCGCGCTACAGCGGCAGCGGTTTCTATGCCTTCGACGGAAAGACGTGGACAAATTTTTCGGCGTCGTCGCATCCCGCGCTGATAACCAACGATTTCTTCCGCGTCACGCTTGGTCCGAACAATTCAAAGTGGTTCTCATCGTTCGGCAGCGGCATTGTGGTTATGGATGCGCACATGAATGTGGCACGACGCTTCGATCATTCTGATCCTGGTTTCCTCGGGGTCAAACTGCCGGACCAACCAGACAATCTAAGCTACGTGATACCGGGCGGCGTCGCGCGCGACCACAATGACAATATGTGGGTCGCTCTTTGGCATTCGGCCGGACAGTATGGCTTGTGGAAAATGTCCGCGGATAGTACATGGACTCCCATTCGGACCGCGCTGGCGGACAATGTCTACGATCTCGTTGATATGACGATCGACAACAATGGAACGAAGTGGATCTCCAATTGTTTCCCGGCGGGCTCGCCGTCTGCAACCAACGCACTGCACTTCTATAACGCCGAACGCAATATCGGTCAGGCCGCAGATGGATGGGGTCAACTCGGTACGGCAGACGGTCTGCCAAGCGGCACCGTTGCTTCTATTGCCGTTGATCGTGAAGGAGATCTGTGGGTAGGTACCGGATCGGGAATTTCGATAGTCGCAAACCCGAATAGTCCGGCGCAGGGAATCCGCCGCGTCTATGTGGGAGCAGTCGTACAGGAACAGATCAATGTTATCGCAGTCGATCCGCTCAACAATAAATGGGTGGCGACACGGCAGGGCGTCTTTGTCCTTTCGCCCGACGGTACGTTGCTCCTGAATCAGTACAATGTCCGGTCAACAGGCGGGAAGTTGGTCGACGACAATATCATCGCGATCCAGTTTGACGGAAAACGGGGTATCGTCTATTTCGGTTCGGAGAATGGGCTTTCGAGTCTTGAGATACCAGCAACGCTGCCCATTGAGAAATTCAGCGGGCTGCGCATTGCGCCGAATCCGTTTATCATTCCAGATTATTCCACTGCGATCATCAGCGGCTTGGTGGAAGACAGTATGATCAAGATCATGACACTGCAAGGGACTGTCGTCCGGGCGTTCGCTGCCCAGGGAGGTGGACGCGCATTCTGGGATGGGAAGGATGATAACGGGCGCGTCGTGGGCAGTGGCGTATACATTGTCGTTGCTCATTCGTCCTCAGGGAATGATGTGGCAATGGCAAAAATGGCGGTACTTCGACGGTAACATCATAGCAAGCACGAGGAGGAATAGCGTGGAACATTCTGCTTATAAGGAAGAGGTTTACACGAAGCGCGTTCGAGCGGGCAAACGTACTTATTTCTTTGATGTGAGGCCGACACGATCAGAGAAGGACTTCTACATCACGATCACAGAAAGCAGGCGCATTACCGACCAGGAATTTGAAAAGCACAAAATTTTTCTCTATAAGGAGGACTTCGGAAAATTTATCGATGCCTTGGATGAGACGGTCGACTTTGTGCAGGCGGCGCTCGAACGGGAAGAAATCGAAAAAGTGCCGCCGGCTGTGATAGAATCAGAAATGGCTGAAGTTGAATAGATGTTTTCCGACGAAGCCGGCCGGGGTGCATTCTCCGGCCGGTCCCGCGTCGTTCATTTCTTTCCCGGATGTTTCGCGTCGGCAAGAAGCAATTCAATCTGAAGCCCGAGTTCCTCGATCATTGCCTCGCCTCCATCAAATCCCACACTCTTGAACTGAACCATTCCGTTTGCATCCAGAATATATTTTGTCGGGATGCCCTCCACGTCAAAGCTCGGAACATAATTGGAATCCAGCACGACCGGAAACGTATAGTTGTTTTCTGCGACAAACTTCTTCACCTGTGCCGTTCGGTCTTCCGGGCGCACACGTTCCCAGATGTTCACGGCGAGGAAGGCAATGTTGTTGTTCTTCTTGAACTTGTCATACATCTTCTGCAGCGACGGGAAGGAGCTTCTGCAGGGGCCGCACCATGTTGCCCAGAAATCCAGCACGACAATTTTCCCCTTCATCGCAGCGAGTGAGACCTTTTTCCCGTCCAGCGTTGTATAGACCGCCGCCGGTGCCGGTTTGTTCAGCCGGGCAGCCTGCAGTTTTGCGCGCAAGGCAGCGTGGGCGAGGTTTTTGGCTGTCTGTAATTCTTTGGAGAAACCGGCAACAGATCCTTTGGCTGTTCTGTAGGCTGCCCTATACTGTGCGACTAACGTGCTGTCGCTCTTTCCGGTCTGAACACAGAGGCGGCCGAATGCCAGTGCTTTGTCGAAATTCTTGTTTGCTGTGTAAGCAGCAATCAGCCGCCCGTTCATTTCTACGTCTGCGCTATCGCTGCGGCGGCATGCTTCCTCCAACACCGCTTCCGCTTCAGCGGATTGGCCCAGTTTCATAAGACCGTAGCCGTACGTATCGAGAATCATCCCGAGAGACGACGAGTTATTTTTCAACCAATCCCGTTTCGCCAGGTAGGATGGTTTGTTGGAAAGATCCGGATGCCGTGCGGCATCAACGCCCCGCTTTGCAACGGCTGCAGCGCGTGGAAGCATCACATCCTTTTGCATCATTCCCCATGCCACCCGATTGCATAGTGCGGGATCAGTAATGTGCAGAGAATCAAGCAAGTCGGCTGCGCGTCCGAACTCCAGCGCCAAAGCCAGGGAACTGATGAGAAGCTGGTCGAGTTGCTGATGGGTAGTATGCTCAGGGCTGAATTCCTGGTAGAATTTTGTGATAAGCTCAACGCGCTCTTTGGGATCGCGTGCTGCATAGATCTCATTCAGTCTGGCGCTGCGTGCGACCATGCCGCCAGGGTGGGCGTTTTGCAGAAGAGCTTTTAAACTGTCTGCCCGTGGGCGCTGTCCCAGGCGCTCGAAGAGCTGCAGAAGTACCGTTGCCGCGGTGTCGTTTGTTTTGTACTTCTCGAAAAGATCGGGAAGCCCTTTTGCAACCTGAATCCCTTTTTCCGCAACTTTCTCCGGCAGCAGCCACACATTCCAGAGTGCGTTATATCCTTCCCAGCGATTGGGAAAGAGCTCGATCTCCCGTTGTGCGGCAGCTTCAGCCTGATCCGGATTCTTGGCGCGGAAGAAATTCGGAAATTTGTATCCGCGCAGAATGCTCGAGCGAAGCGCATGTGCTGTCGGGAGCGGCTTCGCATCCGGTCCATACACCATCACTTCCCATTGATGCTGTCCGCTGTCATCTTTGACTTCACCCGAGACGAATTGAAAAAGAATCAGCCGCGCGTTCTGATCCTTTACGACAAACGATGTCTTCCACACATCGCCGGTCTTGACCATCTCGCTTTCCAGCAATTCAGGAACATCATTTTGCTTTACCAGCATGGCCTGCAGCGTCACCTCCCCGGCATCTTTGATGGCGGCGACAGGCGACGAGGGATCGTAGCAGACGTGGATCGTATCACCCAGCCGCGGCTGCTCCGGAGCAATTGTCACGATGGTGCCATTCTGCGAAGACGCGGACGCTGCGTGGAGCATGAGAGAAATCACAGGAGCAAAGAGCGTTTTCATATCCAGCCTTTCGTTGATGGAAAATCAATCGTCAAAGTAGAAAAAGAGGCGGCGAATGTCAAGCTTTACGTTCTTGCCAAAAAAGTGTAGATTCCAGTGCAGAGGGAACCGTCGTGTCTGCGGAATATTTCCCAGAGAACAAGATTCTTCCTCACGAGAAAGACATGAAAACAATTGTGATCTTTAGCGGAGCCGGTCTTTCCGCGGAAAGCGGTATACCGACATTCCGCGATGCGAACGGCCTATGGGAACAACACCGGGTGGAGGATGTTGCATCTCCTGACGGGTGGCTTCGGGATCCGCAGCTCGTTCTTCACTTCTACGCGGAACGATTCCGGAAGGCAGCAGAGGTAGTTCCTAACCCCGCCCATGACGCGCTTGCAAGACTGGAGGAATCATTCAACGTCGTTAACATTACACAGAACATCGACACGCTTCTCGAGCGGGCGGGAAGTCGTACCGTCTGGCATTTGCACGGGAGAATTGACTATCAGAAATGCGAGTGGCATTATTCAATTTTCGGAGAGGACACACCTGACTATGAATGCTCATTCCGGTCTGTCATCACACAGCCCATTCGCTGGGGAGACCGGTGCCCGAAATGCGGCGGGCAGCTGCGTCCCGATGTAGTTTGGTTTGGTGAAGCTGTGGACATGCGAAGCGACGAAATGACGGAATTGGTGAAAAAGGCGGACATCTTTGTCGTTGTAGGCACCAGCGCCCAAGTCTATCCGGCGGCAGGGTTGCTGAGCTTTTTCAGGGAAACGTCGCAGAAATTCTTCGTGGACCCGCGTCCTGCCAGGGAGGCATTGACGGGATTTGATGTGCTGAAAGGGCCTGCCAGTGAAAAGATGCCCCAGCTCGTTGAAAGAATCATGGATTTTCAGTAGTTTTAAGTAGAAATATCTGAGCCGTGCCAAACGGCGTTATGTCGTGATAACAACGCGGTCACTAATGGTAATGCGCAAGTTGGTCTTACTGCTCTCGGTTTTCCTCCTCGCAGTCCAGGCGGAGGCAGGAACAATTCGTGTCGGAAAATACGCAGGTGAGTTCATGGCCGTTGGTGTCGGCGGCCGGGCGCTCGGGCTTGGAGGTGCCGGAACAGCATTGGCCGGCGATGTTACCGCCGGCTATTGGAATCCGGCAGGTCTTGCGCGGATCATGTATCCAGAATTTGCCCTGATGCACGACGAGCGGTTTGGGAATCTGGTCAACTACGATTATGGTGCGGTCGCAATTCCGTACGGTATGAACGATTCGCTCGCGTATGGAGCATCAACACTCGCACTGAGTGTTTTTCGATTGGGAGTGGACGGCATTCCCGATACGCGTAATGCCTGGCCGGATAGCAACGGCAACGGGATCTACGACGAGCAAAATACACGTCCCGACCTGAGCCGGATTTCGTACTTTAATGCAACAGATTGGGCGCTCTACCTCTCGTATGCAAAGCAATCGTCTGGTAATTTCTACTATGGGGCGAGCATCAAGCTGATCAGGCGCAATCTTGGCGACGCGCATGGGACCGGTTTCGGATTTGATGTTGGGGCACTCTACACGCCGTTTGAGAATTTGTACCTCGGTGCGAGCGTTCAGGACATCACAACGACACTGGTTGCGTGGAATACGGGGACCAACGAACTTATATCACCGACGCTGAAGCTCGGCGCGGCGTTCGCAGCAAATTTTTTCGGCGGGAAAATTGTTCCGACAGCAGACGCGGACATTCGCTTCGAGGGACGCAAGTTTGCCGCCATGGCGCATGTGGGACCGGTGAGTGTTGACCTTCACGGGGGTGTAGAATATGATTTCAAAAACGTAATCGCTGTGCGCGTTGGCTATAATGAAGTGCGCAACCTGACGCTTGGGGCGGGAATTCATTTACGAAAACTGGATGTCGACTATTCATTTGCGAAATTCAACGGCGACGATCAACTTGGCAATTCCCACCGCATCTCCATCCGATTTCGATTGGAGGAGGACCGGTTCAAGCGCGGGAACTGATTGAATCGGACTCTCCCCATGCGTTGGATCTTTACTGCGGTTTCCTGTCTTTTGCTGGCAGCCGGATGCGGGCCGTCTGTGATGGTGCCGCCGCCGCCGGCTCTTCCGATTCCTGTACCCGCAAAGCCGATGCTGCAGTTGCCGTCAGGATGGTCGGCCAGTGTGCCTGTTGACACTACCGGCGTGCCGCTCGAATTCCTGAGCTCCGACAATGCCATACAGATGTCAGTGAAGGAATTGATTCCTCTTGGCGAAGCGAAGCAGGTGCTTGATGCCGAAAGGATGTGCGTGCTTGCCCAATTATCGCTTCAGAGTAAAATTGCCCGGCAGGAAAGCAGCAGAAGAATTATCCATCTGCCGGAAGCGGCAGACAGCCGCAACGACAGATGTTATTATGTGTACGCTGATGGCCCTTTCCTCCGGCGGGTAGAGGTCTTCCGGGTTCGGGAAAAGTACTATGAGGCGGAAATGAGACAGGCGGCACAAGAAGTACTGCTTTCTCGTCTCGCGGATGATCAGTCTTTGCTGATTGAGTCTCTTCGTCGTTTTCTTGATGAGATGGGAAGCGCACAGTAGGGTGCCAGACAATTACATCCAACACATTGAATGCCGTCTATGAAAAATCGCTTTTCCCTTCCTGTGATTCTATTGCTCAGCATTTTCTTCACTTCCTGCGGTGTCGTGCAAATTGTCGCCATCAAGTCGACGGCGGGCATTGTAGACTTCGGCATGTCGGCGATTTTTGAAGAGTCCGATCTGAAACTTGCCGAAGCAGCGATCCCCGGCAACATGGTGCTGGTGGAAGCATTGCACAAAGCCGATCCGGAGAATGCGAAGCTCTCGCTCCTACTTACTCAGGGCTACACCGGATATGCACTCGGCTTTGTCGAAGATCAGGATCCCGATCGCGCAAAGGCGCTCTATGAGCGTGCGCGCGGCTATGGGTTGGAAGTGCTCCGGCGAAATAAAGATTTTAGCCAAAATTTCGACGAGTCGCCGGCAAAATTCAAAGAAGGCGTCAATGCATTGTCAGACGATGACGTAGCATTGGCGTTTTGGACCGCAAATGCCTGGGGCAACATCATCAATCTCAATATCGGCGATCCTACTATCGTTGTCGACTTGTACAAAGTGAATGCCTTGATGGAATTTGTTATGCGGCGTGATTCAGCATTTTACTTCGGGAGTACTCATCTGTACTTCGGAACGATCCTTGCAACAACGCCGCGTGTTCTCGGGGGCAATCCGGCCAAGGCGAAAGAACATTTTGAGGCCGCGCTTGCATTGGGGCAGCGCAAATTCCTGCTGCCGCTCGTCTACTACGCAAAAAGTTATGCCGTGCAGATTCAGGATCAGGAGCTCTTCGAAGCCCTTCTGAAAGAAGTGGACGATGCGCCCATTGACATTCTTCCGGAACAACGTCTGGTCAATGCCATTGCCAAGAAGAAGGCAAAGCTGCTGCTCGAGCGAAAATCAGAACTGTTCTAGAAATCTGGACGAAAAGCCCCGCCACAAAGTCACCGATGATATTTCCCCCAGGCCTTTCCTTCGTGTCCTGGAGTCTTTGTGGCGAATGGATGGCTTTCAACCAATTCCCTAAATTGTTCCCCGGTGGAAGATTGTTGTGCCGAAGATGACGCCGGTTGTTCTGCCATGAGGAAAGAAGCGACGCTCACTTACTGTCTATTATAGAGGAACTCACGTGAAAAGAATACTAGCCCTGTTGGTCATGTTCTCAGCCACTGCGGTGATGGCCCAACCATATATTATAAAGTTTGCCACCCTCGCACCGGAGGGCAGTACGTGGATGAATGTGATGAAGGAATATGACCAGTCGATTCGCAAAGAAAGCGGTGGAAGGGTCGGATTCAAGCTGTATGCCGGCGGCGTTGCCGGCGACGAAACGGATGTGCTTCGCAAAATCAGGCTGGGACAATATCACAGCGCCGGGTTTACCGGCGTCGGCATGGGAAAGATCGCCCCCATGGTGCGTATTCTTGACGCTCCGTTCTTTTTCAAGAACCATGATGAAGTCGACATGGTGTTGGAAAAATTCGACGGAGAATTCCGCAAGGCATTCGAGGATAATGGATTTGTGCTCCTTGGGTGGGCCGAAGTCGGCAATGTTTTTGTTTTCACCAACAAGCCGATTACAAAAGTGCAGGATATGGACGGCGTGAAAATGTGGCAATGGGAAGGGGATCCGGTGGCGGAAGCGGCATTCAAGACGTTGAATTTGAAAACAATTCCCCTGTCGATCAGTGATGTGTTGACATCGCTGCAAACAGGATTGATTGACGGTGTCTATACTTCGCCGCTGGCGGCCGTGTCCCTGCAATGGTTCACTGCCGTCAAGTATATGTTCAACATACCGCTCACAAATTCTGCGGGTGCGGTGGTTATCGCGAAGAAAGAATTTGACCGCTATCCGCAGGACATCAAGGACGTTCTGCTGAAGTATGGAAAATCAACCATGCGCAAACTGACGTTGTTGAGCAGACAGGATAACGAAAAATCGCTCGGCAGTTTGCAGAAGAGCAAAATCGTCTTCACGAAACCGTCGTCGTCGAAGGCGGCCGAAGAGTATGATGAAATCGGGCGCAGAGCCCGAAAGTCGATGGCCGGCAAGCTTTATTCGGAAGATCTCTTGTCGCGTGTGGACAGGGCCCTGGCAGAGTACCGTGCAACGCATGGAGGAAAGAAATGAGATTTCTTCGTGCAATCGATCGCGGGCTGGCTGCAATAGCAGGGTGGTTTCTCGTGACGGCGCTGAGTGCGATGGTCATCATGTCATTCGGACAACTCGTCCTGCGCAATATTTTCGGGACGAGTATCGAATGGGGCGACGTGTTTCTGCGCCATCTCGTTCTCTGGCTTGGTTTTCTCGGGGCGATGCTGGCCACCGGCGAGGACCGGCACATCAAAGTGGATTTCTTTACAAAATTCATTCCTGAGAAGGCGCAGAAGATTCTGTCGGTGTTCACGTCGCTGTTCGCGGCCTTCGTGTGCTATCTCCTCCTGAGTGCCGGCTGGAGCTTTTTAAAGTCGGAAATGGAATATCCGACGATGCTCGTGAACAGAATTCCCACCTGGTATTTCATGACGATTATTCCAGTCGGCTATGGATTGATGGCATTTCGTTTTATTGTGCTGGCCCTGGAACGCGTGGCAGAAATTGTCCGCGGCAATTGGTCGCTGAAAGCGAGCGCATAAGATGCCCTTTCTTGTGATCGTTGCAGCTTTTCTCCTGTTGATGTTGTTCGGCGCTCCGCTCTTTACTATCATCGCCTCTATTGCTCTCTATGGTTTTTCCTCGCAGGATATTCCGTCGGCCAACGCCATCGCAGAACTCTACCGTCTGGCAAGTCAACCGGTGTTATTGGCAATCCCTCTGTTCACATTTGCCGGTTACATGCTTGCCGAAAGCAAAACACCGCGCCGGCTTGTCGAATTGACACAGGCGTTGATCGGCTGGCTGCCGGGCGGACTCGCGATTGTCGTGCTGGCAGCATGCGCGATGTTCACCGCTTTCACAGGAGGCTCCGGCATCACCATTGTCGCGCTCGGCGGTCTGGTGTATCCGATTTTGATCTCCGAAAAATATTCCGAGAATTTTTCGCTTGGATTGGTGACGACGTCGGGAAGTCTCGGCCTGCTGTTTCCCCCGAGCCTGCCTATCATTCTGTACGGCATCGTCTCCGAAGTATCGATCAGCCAGTTGTTCCTTGCGGGAATTATTCCGGGAATATTGTTGGTGATCATTCTTTCGTTGTACGCCGTCCGTCAGGGATTCTCAGCGCATGTGCAGCGGCATGCATTTGAATGGCCGAGAGTACGCAAAGCGGTCAGGGATGCAGCGTGGGAAATTCCGCTTCCATTTCTCATTATCGGTGGAATATATGGCGGCATCATCACTGCAACAGAGGCGGCGGCGGTGACGGCATTCTACGTCCTGGTAGTCGAAGTGTTTGTCTATCGGGATCTCGCACTATTCACCGATGTGCCGCGCGTGATGAAGGAGAGCATGGTGCTGGTGGGTGCCATCCTGATGATCCTTGCAACGGCGATGGGATTGACATCGTACCTTATCGATCAGCAGGTGCCGCAACATCTGTTTGAGATGGTGAAGGATGTCATCACAAGCAAATTCCTTTTTCTGATGATTTTGAATCTCTTCCTGATCATCGTCGGAATGATGATGGATATTTTCTCGGCCATTATTGTGGTGGTGCCGTTGATCATTCCGATTGCGAAACAGTACGGCGTCGATCCGGTTCATCTTGGAATTATTTTCCTCGCAAACCTGGAGATCGGATATCTGACCCCGCCGGTGGGATTGAATCTCTTCATCTCCAGCTTTCGCTTTGAAAAATCAGTCGGAAAGGTGACGCTCGCAACGCTTCCATTCATTGCAATCCTTCTGGTCGCGCTGATGGTGATCACCTATGTGCCGGAATTGAGTCTCGGATTAATCCATTTACTGGGAGTTCAGTAAGAAGTGGCCAAAGCGATGCCCAAATATGTCTGTCAATCCTGCGGATACATTTCGCCACGGTGGACCGGCAAATGCCCGAACTGCAATGAGTGGAATTCTTTTGTCGAGGAGGCGCCGGTTCCGGCAAAGATAGCGCGCAAGTCCGGCGGCATTCCGTCGAAGGTGGCGCCGGTCGCATTGAAGGACGTGAACAGCATCGCCGACGTGCGATGTCCCACCGGCATCGCCGAGTTTGACCGCGTGTTGGGCGGCGGTATCGTTGCGGGATCGGTTGTGTTGCTGGGCGGAGATCCCGGCATTGGCAAGTCCACGCTGATGATGCAGGTCGGCCTGCATCTGAAATCGAAGAATGTCCTGTACATCACCGGTGAGGAGTCGTTGCAGCAGGTCAAGCTTCGTGCAGAGCGATTGGGACGGGTATCGGATTCGCTCTTTCTTCTTCCGGAGACAAATCTTGAATTAATCGGGGACGTGATTGAAAACGGCAATCCGGATCTGGTGATTGTGGATTCGATTCAGACGATGTACCGCCCGGACCTGGAAAGTGCACCCGGCAGTGTCGGTCAGGTACGCGAAGCAACCTCGCTGCTCACGCGTTTGGCAAAGTCGAAAAACATTCCATTGATTCTGATCGGCCACGTCACGAAAGATGGATCCATCGCCGGACCGCGCGTGATCGAACACATGGTCGATACAGTCCTTCAATTCGAAGGCGAACGGCATTATTCGTATCGTATCCTCCGGGCGATTAAAAATCGTTTTGGTTCGACGAATGAGATCGGTATTTTCGAAATGCATGACGATGGCATGCACGAGGTTGCCAATCCGTCGGAAGTGTTTCTCTCAGAACGGTCGTACGGTTCTTCCGGGTCGGCGATTGTCTCGAGCATGGAAGGTACGCGTCCCATTCTTATCGAAGTGCAGGCGCTTGTGAGTACGACGAACTATGGTTTGCCGCAGCGCACTGCAACGGGATTTGATCTGCGCCGGCTGCAAATGCTGCTGGCAGTTCTGGAGAAGCGCGTTGGGCTGCAACTCGGCACACAGGATGTTTTTGTCAATATCGCCGGCGGGATTCGGATCGACGAACCGGCAGTCGATATCGGAGTTGCCGCCGCAATTGCATCGTCGTTGCGCGATGTGCCGGTGGACTCACAGACCGTGGTGCTGGGAGAGATCGGTCTGGGAGGTGAAATCCGGACGATCACGCACAGCGAAAAGCGGGTGCAGGAAGCGGCGAAGCTCGGATTCAAAAGGGTTCTCGTTCCGAAAAACAATCTGAAGCATGTGAAACGCAGCGACGGAATTTCCGTCATTGGTGTGGAAACGGTTCAACAAGCAATAAAGGAACTGATTGGATGAAGAAGGAGTTTATGAGGGAAGCCGGAGAACTTTCCAGAGCAAATATCAAAGAAAAAAACGGCGGCCCTTTTGCCGCCGTCATCGTCAAAGACGGGAAGATTATTGCGCGCGGAACGAATAAGGTCACTTCGTCAAACGATCCGACTGCTCATGCCGAAGTGATTGCCATTCGCGAAGCGTGCACGGTCCTAGACAGCTATCAGTTGACCGGATGCGATCTGTACACATCCTGCGAACCGTGTCCGATGTGCCTGGGTGCCATCTACTGGGCTCGTCCGGATCATGTGTACTTTGCGAATACGAGGGATGATGCGGCGCACATCGGATTTGATGATCTCTTCATCTATGAAGAGATCCGGAAGAACAATGCGGACAGAAAGATCCCGATGATCCGCGTTGAAGACGAAGCTGCCGCTGCCGCTTTCCGAGACTGGATCGCAATGAAGGACAAAATCCGCTACTGAGGGACCTGTCGGCCTCCTGGTTCGACGGTCACCGGGCGTGGTTCGGCTGGGCTCACCATGACGTCCGAGGTGACACTTCGATAAAATTCGATTCAGTCTCAGATCAGCTTCGTTTTTCAGCAATAACTGAAACAAGGTTTGGGTACTGCTTCAAGAAAGGTGACGAATTGGAGAAGAGACTGCTTCCAATAGAATCTATCGGGGACGTTCCCCCCAAGTATCGGGAGACGCCAATCGGGCTCCTGCTCGAATATCATAATCTTGGAAGAGCCTATGAATCGTACGCAGCTGCCCGGTTGCTCATCGGAATGTGTATGGATAATCGGAAGCATCTTCATATACCCGACAACTTTGCGTTCATCATACGGTCCGGAGGCGCGAACCTGCGATACAGCGAGTTTAAGGTCTCGTACGCGATTGGAGTCGGTGGCGTCCATTCCATTGCTCTCATCGGACACACGCAATGTGCCATGGTTAATCTGATAGCGCGAAAAGAAGAGTTCGTACGGGGATTGGTCGAGAATGCGGGATGGCAGCCGGAACAGGCAGAAGAGCACTTCCATCACTACGCTCCCATGTTCGAAATTGGCAACGAGGTTGATTTCATTTTGAACGAAGTTGAGAGACTCCGTCTCCGATACCAGAAAATTTCCGTGGCTCCGATGATGTATCGCGTCGAAGATAACCGACTCTATCTTATCGAAGAAAGGAAAGATAGCGTCGCTCCGCCCGCTGCGCGATGAGGAACAAGAACAAACGTCCCGATCAGAAGCAAGGAGCATGAGTGAAAATATTTCTGGCAACAAATAATCGTCACAAGATCGAAGAGATTTCTGCCATTTTACAACCGGCGATTCCCGGATTGGAAATCACAACCATCAACGATTATACAAATTTCCCGAAGGTTGAGGAAGACGCCCCGACGCTGCAGGGAAACGCACTGCTCAAGGCTCATGCGGGGTATAAGGAGACGGGACTTCTGACGGTGGCAGATGATACGGGTTTGGAAGTCTTCTATCTTGCGCTGCAGCCTGGGGTGTTCTCGGCCCGCTATGCCGGTCCGGAGGCGACGTATGCAGACAACAATACCAAACTATTGCAGGCCATGAACGGAGTTCCGCCCCGTCGGCGCAATGCGCGATTCCGCTGTGCCGTGGCAATTGTCGGCAAGGGTATCGAAAAAACCGCCGAGGGCCAGATCGACGGCTTCATACGCGAATCAGCACGGGGAAGCGGGGGATTTGGTTATGATCCATTGTTTGTTCCCGCGGGGTACGATAGAACCTACGCAGAACTTACTGCGGAAGAAAAAAATATTATCAGTCACCGGGCGCGCGCTTTTGTCCAAGCGGCTGATATGTTGAAAGGAATGCTGCTGTAGTCTGAATGCTGGGAGGCGGTCTCCGTCGCGAACCATCTTTAGTGTGCTCCCCTTCGGCAGTGCAATACTCCATCTCAAGCAGTGCATCTGTATTTTCATGAGCCGAATGTTTCTTCTTCCCGGGAGCCGACCATGCGCAATACGTTCCACGACGCCGCAATGGACCGTCTCTTTTCGATAGAAGTCGGCACCGGCATCGGGATATGTTTGCCCGCCTGAATTTCTCAATTGGGCAGAATCGGATTGACCATTGGTTAACACTCTTCTCACGTTTGCAGTCTGTTGCTGCGGGTTGGCCTTCTTGATTACGAACGATTGACCAATGGTCAAAAACAAAATGATAGAAAATCATTTCCGGGTCTTTTCCCTCTTTTTCAATTGACATACTCTGAGACAAGGAGTATCTTTCTCATCCGCACCAGTAACTTGCCATCAGGAAGAACTGATCGCGTTTGCGCCATGGTCGCGATGTTTGCGGCGTTGAGCGTCCCGGGACAAGAGACGAAGACCCAACCCACAGAGCAAAAAGAATTCAGAACCTGGATGGTGCCGAACATGGATGAAGGCGCCGAGTTCTATTTTTCGCCGGATGGGAAACGTTTGATAGGCAACGCAAAATACGGCAACGACACCGTCCATCAGGTGTACACCATTGGCATCGATGGCAAGGACCTCGTCTGTATTAATCACCTCGGCGAAGATGCCTGTTCTTATTATTTTCCTGATGGAAAACGTCTGATCTTCACGTCGACGAGAGATAATCTGGAGATGAAACGCGGGAACTATTCCGATCCCAAAGACTATCCGCAGGGTGCGGAACTCTATTCCTGCAAACCCGACGGCAGTGACCGGATGCGCCTCACGAAGAACACCTGCTATGATGCGGAAGCATCACTATCCCCGAATGGAAAATGGATCCTCTTCACGCGGCAAATTGACGGAAAACTGGATCTCTGGAGGATGAGGCCCGACGGCAGTGCTCAGGAACAGATCACGTTCACTCCGGAGTGGCAGGAAGGCGGATCGTTCTTCATCGATAACGAGACAATCATCTGTCGCGCATGGGAGATCAAGAATCAAGCCCAGCGCGGAATGCCCATGAGCATTTTCACGCTGAAGTCCGATGGATCGCAACTCACGCGGATTACGACAGACACCGGAACCAATTGGGCGCCGTACCCGGCTCCTGACGGCGAGCATTTTGCTTTCGTGAAGGTACTGCCGCCGCACAACTATGAAATATTTTTGATGAGCCTGAAAACAGGTGAGCAAACGCGCTTGACGTTCAGCGATGCGTTTGACGGATTTCCCGCCATTTCTCCCGACGGAAAGCTGTTGGCTTTTTCCTCCGGTCGAGATTCGAAACCCGGTGAACGAAAACTCAAACTCTATTTAATGGACATTTCCGCACTTGGGTTAGGTCCCAAAAAATAGCCAAGCAAAGCGCAAAAAGAGATAGGCCGGCCTCGGCAAGTGGCAACGTGGTCGGACTTGTCGCGTCGCCATATATTATAGAGCCCACTCAGCTTTACAATTGCGAAGAATTGTGGTGAACTCGTCCGGTTTTTCCACTAAATTTCCTGAAATCTCTGCGCCGTTACTTGACAAGCCAAAATTTTGTAATATATTAAAATCATGACTGTTCAGCACATCCCAATCCATTTCTGTTGTATCTGCGGGTTCATTCATCGAGAAGTCACGCTGTGCTCCGGCTGTAACTTCCGTTGTCCTCGACTATAGAGTATTTCAGACGATTTTTCCGGTTCATAGAGAGAAATTGTTTCAACATTCCCTTCTGAGAAAACCGTTAGTGTCAACAAATTGTTGAGAAAATCACCTACGGGATCACGACGATCCCCATTTTTCATAACATTTCTACGAGGGTCACATGAAAAAGACATTTACCATTTTGTTGGTGTTGATGTTCTCCGTCTTTCTTCGGCTTGCTGAAGCGCAGACGGTTGTTTTTTCAGAAGATTTCGAGACAGGCACCGCAAAAGCCGCATGGGGAACCTACTACGCAGGTGAAGACAGCGTCAAGGCAAAACCGATGTCTGCAGCACCGAAACCTCTCACCGGCGGCGGAAACTATGTCGGATTGCTGCAGGATATCAACGGCTCATACACCGGATCGGCGGTGTCAGCTGCCGGGGCGTTGAACCTGCAAAATTATTCCATTGAAGCAGATGTGTATTGCTATGTCAATCAGGCTCTCTCAGCATAGTCCGGATTGGTTGTGTACGCCGACAGCTCAAAGAAGGATTTCTATAAGCTGCGTGTCGATTTCGATGTCAGCGATCGGATTAATCTCTCCGGTCTGAAATCAGATCCCAATACTTTCTTGCCGCTCTTCAGCAAAGATTTTAAGGGTGTCGACAATCCTGGCCGCTATCCGACAACCGATGGATGGCACAAGATGAAAATTGAAGTTCGCACCATCAACGCCTACGAGACAAGTTTCTGGTGCTATTTTGACGGAGTTTTGTTGGCAGGATGCCCGATCATTGATTCATCATCAACACGCAATACTTCCGGCGGCTTCGGGCTTTATTCATTCCAGCAGAGCGCCACAGGCTTGCCGGCATATTTTGACAACATCGTTGTAAAAACTCTTCCGACAGATATTATATTTTCTGAAGACTTTGAGACTGGCACAGCAAAGGCAGCATGGGGAACCTACTACGCAGGTGAAGACAGCGTCAAGGCAAAACCGATGTCCGCAGCACCGAAACCTCTCACCGGCGGCGGAAACTATGTCGGATTGCTGCAGGATATCAATGGCTCATACACCGGATCGGCGGTGTCAGTCGCCGGGGCGTTGAACCTGAAAAATTATTCCATTGAAGCAGATGTCTATTGCTATGTCAATCAGGCTCTCTCAGCATATTCCGGATTGGTTGTGTACGCCGACAGCTCAAAGAGGGATTTCTATAAGCTGCGTGTCGATTTCGATGTCAGCGATCGGATTAATCTCTCCGGTCTGAAATCAGATCCCAATACTTTCTTGCCGCTCTTCAGCAAAGATTTCAAGGGTGTCGACAATCCTGGTCGCTATCCGACAACCGATGGATGGCATAAGATGAGGATTGAGGTCCGCAACACGAGCGCAGCACAAACAAGTTTCTGGTGCTTCTTTGACGGTGTCCTGTTGACCGGATGTCCTATTGTTGATACAACATCAACGCGCAACACTTCCGGCGGCTTTGGACTTTATTCATTCCAGCAGAGCGCCACAGGCCTGCCGGCATATTTTGATAATATCGTTGTAAGAACGCTGGGCACGGCATCCCCTGTCCAGAAGAATATGAGTGCGATTGTTCCTGACAAGGCGCAACTCTCGCAAAACTATCCCAATCCATTCAATCCGGAAACGAGAATCTCCTTCGCTCTTCTCTCCGCCGGGCACACAACGCTGGCGGTCTATGATATTCTGGGACGTCATGTTAAGACTCTCATCTCCGGATCGCAGTCTGCCGGTTACCATGAAATCACATGGGATGGCCAGGATGCGTTTGGAAAATCAGCCCCGTCCGGCGTCTATATCTATTCACTCTCTTCCGGCAATGTGAACGAAAGCAAGAAAATGATTCTGATGCGCTGATTAATCGTTTCGCCGGCAAAAATGTTCAGCATCGATAGCCACCGTGGCGCGAAAGAAATGCCAGAGAGTCACGTCACGGTGGCTTTGAACAACCGGTTGCTCGACAAAGCAGCCTGTTGCGGAAAAAGGATCCATCCACCTGAAGTCCCAGACTATCGGATAGCGATTTTTCTCACGATCATTTGATCTGAAAAACCTGCGCGTATGAAAAAAAATCTCTTTGTCTGTCTTGTGCTGATTTCTGTTCTACCCGCTCTGATGCTGGCAGGCAGCACAGGTAAAATAGCCGGAACGGTGCGTGATGCCGGAACCGGCGATCTCCTCCCCGGCTGCAATATCCTCATCGAAGGAACAACCGCGGGAGCCACATCGGATCCCAATGGAAAATTCTACATCCTTAATATCTCGCCGGGAAAGTACATACTGAGAGCCGTGCTGGTGGGATACAGGACGTACAAGCTCACCAATGTTGAGGTGAGGGTTGATCTGACAACGACGGCAAACTTCTCGTTGGAGTCGAGCGCCGTAGAGATGGGAGAAACCGTCGTTGTGGCGGAGCGTCCGCTTATCCAAAAAGACATTACGTCGAAGCTCTCGATGATGAGTTCTGAAGAGCTCGTCAATATGCCGGTGGAAAATGTTCAGGATGTGCTGGCAACAAAAGCCGGATTTACGACTGATGCCGACGGGAACATTCATGTGCGCGGCGGCAGAACCGGCGAAATCGCCTATATGATTGACGGGATGTACGTGTCAGATCCATTGAACGGTGGATTTAATGCAGAGATGAACAAAGATGCCGTGCAGGAGCTGATGATTGTGAGCGGCACGTTCAACGCGGAATACGGCGAAGCGATGTCCAGTATCGTCAATATCGTAACGAAAGAAGGCGGAGAGAGCTATCATGGGAAGGTTGAATATACGACGCCCATGCTCAATCAATCGACATACCGGAAAGCCAATGCATTCACAGGTGTCAAAGACATCTATCCGTATGTTCCTAAAAGCGTTATTGATCCTTTTTCTTTTGATCCGTCAAAATTAGAAATCCCGATGCTTGGTGCACTCAATGCATCTCTCAATGGACCGGTTCCATTCGTCCCGGGTTTTTCTTTCTTCGTCTCGGGAAAATACAAGAACGAAGATAGTTATCTTCCGCATGGCTACAGTCTGGAGCGGGACGTCTCCAATCGTCTCGCGCTGCTTGCCACACATACCGTCAGCGGGAGCCTTTTCTATACCGCTCAATTTTCTCTTTTCACCTATAACTACAAAGTGCAGGTTGGCAACAAGCAGCCGCAAGACTACGCCCGAGGGCAATTGGGAGAGACGGCGTACTTCTATGTACGGGGCGATGATTCACCATATACTGACGACCAGACAACGACAATGAGCGGGAAGGCCGATGCGACATTTCAATTGAACGATGCCCATCAATTGAAAGGTGGTTTCGAGATCAAGAGCCATCGCATCCAGACTCATGAGGAATCTGAACCGTGGCCGAGCGGGGCACAGTACAAGGATGAATATGTACGAACACCGATCGAAATAGCCGCCTATGCCCAGGACAAAATCGAATATGACTACCTGATACTGAATTTGGGATTGCGTTTTGACTATGCAGATCCGAGAGCATCCATGTGGCCCGACATCAGGCGATTCGGATCGTTTGACCAGAACAACAATTGGATTCCGTCGCCGGAGCTCAGCGTTCCTGCAAAGACCCAGCTCAGTCCGCGCATCGGTTTGGCACATCCCGTCACAGACCGGGCCGTTCTTCATTTCTCCTATGGACATTTCTTCCAGAATCCGAACTATAACGCACTCTACTATAACCATAACAAGGACCTCTCGTCCTCAATGCCTCTCGTTGGAAATCCTGCAATCAAAGCGCAGAAGACGGTTGCGTACGAGACGGGGCTGAAATATAAACTGAGCGACGATTGGGTTCTCGAAATGTCGGGATGGTACAAGGACATTACGGATCTTCTTTCCACGCTGCAGGTGACATATTTGTCACAAGACTACGTCGTCTTCTACAATTCAGACTATGCCAGTGTCAAAGGAATTGACTTTACGTTGAACAAACGGTACAGCGACTATTTTTCCGGATCGTTCAACTACACCATGATGGTTGCCAAAGGAAACAATTCCCAGCCGCTCGGGGGGTACCAAAGTGCATATTCGAAAGAGGAGATCCCCCATCAGGAATACTATCTCGACTTCGATCAATCCCATGATTTCTCTGTGAACCTGAATCTCAACATTCCCAAAGGCAAGGGGCCGAGTATTTTTGGAGTGCTTCCACTCTCGGATTTCAATCTCAACGTGCTGTTGCAGGCGGGAAGTGGATTGCCATACACTCCGTATGTTGATCCTTCAGTCCGAATCGATCTCAATTCTGCACGAAAACCATGGACGTCAACGGTGGATCTGAGAATGATCCGGAAATTCTGGTTCTCAGAAATTGCAGCATCTCTGTTCGTTGAAGTCACAAATCTGCTGAACACCGAAAATGTCCGCAACGTTTATTCACGCAGCGGCAAACCATTCGATACAGGCCTTTCCGGATATGTAGGGTCATCTCCGGATGCGGACCACAATCCCGCGAATCTCGGACCACCGCGAATTGTAAAGGCGGGAGTTCAAATTCTTTGGTAATAGGAGAACGATCGATGCGAGTCTTTGTTGTTGCAATCATGATTGTTGCTGTGTCCATGACCGTCCAGGCTCAGACGCAGACATGCAGTATGTGTCATGCAGGCGCAAAACCGGTGAAGGCAGACAAGTTTCTAAAGACTGCATCCGTCGGAGAACGTGCTCTTGCCGTCATGGACAAAGGTCAGGTCTCCAACTATCTCGGGAACTATGGCGTTCTCTCCAACTATCTGGAATACTTCAATGATGCAATCCACTGGCCGACAGCGGCATTGACAACGACCCAATACTGTTATGGCCTTGGACTTGTCGTCGCATCGAGAGGGAATGTTGTCACGTCTGTGCTCGGCGGTCCCTCCCAAAGAGTTGACTGGACGCCGAAAGCCGGCTCGCGCGGGAAGATTTTTTCCGGTGACGTCAAGACGCCCGCTCCCGACGAAACGCCGTTTCTTGCGTCCAGCGACAATCCCGATACTTGGCCGGAAGGCTACTTCAACACACAGGGGACATGGATCGCCACACCAGGCAAGAGGCAATGGCCGGGACATTTCCGCATTGAATTGGACTCAGCCTCTCCAAACTATGGAAAGGAAGTGAAGGGAGAATTCGTTTCGGACAGAGATATCTATTGCGTTTTCGATGATCGGGAAAACACCAACCCCAAAGGATCTCTTGGCGTTGAAGTTGAAGAGTCAGCGTTCAGCTATGGGCGGCCGTACGCAGAAGATATGCTTTTTTGGGATTTTACTATCCGGAACAAAAGCGGTGTCCAGTTGGACAGTGTGTATGTCGGGTACTATGGAATATTCCGAGCCGATTTCGATAACAAGGATCTCATCAACATCATGAAAGGAAATCCGCAAGACGCTCATCCGAACGGCGACTTCGTTTACCTCTGGGATGCCAATAACACAAAAGACGGCGTCTGGGTCGGCGATCCAACGCCGCTCGGCATTGTTGGACTGAATGTCATCGAGACTCCGAAAAACATGGGAGTTACGGACTTTCATTTTTTCAACAAAGAAGTTGTTCCGACCGTTGATGAAGAGCTTTGGCCGATCATCTCCAGCAATCCGAACGATCCGAATCTGCGTTCCCGAACTGCATATTTCCATGGTGAAAATCGACGTTTCGATACGACCCATCCCGACAGTATGAAAGTCTATTTTTCTGACGGCGCCAACATTAATTATTTTATGATGACCGGTCCGTTTAGTCTTGCACCGAATGAAACTGTAAAATCATCCGTCGCGCTCATCATGGGCAACTCGGGTGCCGTTCCGAACAAGCCGGATACGTCGGACTTGATGAAGAATCAGCGCGTTGCGCAGCAGATGTATAAGAGAAAATTTCAAGGATCGGGCGCCCCACAAACCCCGTCTGTAACAGCATATCCAGGTGATAAAAAGGCACGCATCGTTTGGGACGCAGAGGCGGAGAATTCCCGCGACGCACTGACGGGAAAGAATGACTTTGAAGGTTACAAACTTTATCGCAGCGACGATCTGGGCAAAACTTGGGGTACATCTATCACTGATGCATTTGGCTCCGTCATTGGATATAAGCCGATTAAGATTTTCGATCTTGTGGACGGTATTAAGGGACAGGATCCAGCCTTCAATCAATCGCTTGGAGATGAAAGCGGATTGAAACATAGTTACGTTGATGAGAACCTTCTGAATGGTGTGGAATATTGGTATTGCGTTACGGCGTATGACAAAGGAAATCAAGACCCGGTGAATCTTGAACAGTCGTACCAATCTCCGCTTGGACATTCGACGATGCAGCCCAATGTCGTTGCCGTTGTGCCCGGTGTGCAGGCGCAGAATTATGTGGCGCCGACATATAATTCACAGGTGAATCCCGACGGAACCGTCTCACCGATGGGAGGAATTTGTCAGGGGACGGTGAAAATTGATGTCGTTCGGCCCGATCTGATTACGGGCGACAGCTACCTTGTCACGTTTGCAGATTCGGCAAAGCAGGTTGTCGGAACAACGACAAGCTACATCCTCGGATTCAATTTATACCGCGTCTCCGGGGCCACTCATGATACGACGCTGGTGTTCTATCGGCATCTTTTCTCGGACAACTCCCAGGACAATCTGCCGATCGTTGACGGTTTCCGGTTGACAGTGATGAATTCGCCCTCCGGCATCTCTTCGATCGGATGGACGAAAGTCAAAGGAGACACATGTACTTTCGATTGGAGAACAGGTCCTGTTCCCAAATATAAAAGCTTGGGTGCCCAGGTCGCACAAGAGAATATCTATACGGTCGATGATTTTCAAATTACGATTGATACGACTCTCACCGGCGGACTCATGTCTCGATGGTACGACTATTTCAGGAACACGTTTCTTTCGCCATTGCAGCACTTGCCGCTCAAGGTAGCGATAGTTACTGATCCGGCAAATCCGATTGATATCAGCAATAATACAACACTGATGGATTTCGCAACTGGAGCGCCGTGGGATACCTATCGAATATTCTATTATAGTCCATTGGGTTGGGATTTGATCCCCGGTGGGAAGGGCTTCACTCCCGGCAGTTCCGGTTTCTTTGAGAAATATGCAGACATATTGGAATTCGACCAATTTACTATTAATCCCGTCTCCCACGATACAACGTACAACGGTCTTTGGCTGCAGACAAATAATTTCCCGGATACCTACAAGAATGCAGACGGCGTGACAGTGACAAAGAAAGCTGTACCTCCATCGCATGGTGATCAATTCACGATCAAGACGTATAAGCCGTTTCGCAAGGAAATTCGCTACGCCTTCAACTTAAGCAAAGCAAAGTATGATGCATCACAAGTGGTTGATCTGGAGAAAATCAGGGTGGTTCCTGATCCGTACGTCGTTTCCAATGTGTGGGAGACAAATCAGTATGGCAAAAAACTGATGTTCACTCATCTGCTGAATCAATGCCGGATCTCGATCTTCACGGTGGCAGGAGATCATATCGCAGATGTTGATCATACTGACAACAAAGGGTATGAATTTTG
Source organism: Ignavibacteriales bacterium (assembly GCA_026390635.1). Lineage (GTDB taxonomy): Bacteria > Bacteroidota > Ignavibacteria > UBA10030 > UBA8401 > JAPLFO01. The sequence goes on along the minus strand of JAPLFO010000158.1, from coordinate 3,825 downwards.
GGATATGCGGACACTGAACGGGCAATATATTGCGTACGGTCTCTACGTGTATGTTGTGTCGGTGCCCGCTGGACAAACAAAAGTTGGAAGATTTCTCGTTATTAAATGATGATCTCGACTGAGCGGAGAAGAGAGATGAAAAGAATCGTGATGGTTGTTTTGGTGCTTGCCGTACCGGTCTCGATGTACTCCGATGATTTTTCCAAGGTTGGAACGGCCGCCGCGCAATTCCTGAAGATCGGCGCGGGCGCAAGGGCGAGTGCGATGGGTGAGTCGTTTGTTGCCGTTGCAAATGACGTGAGCGCTTTGTATTGGAATCCGGCCGGCATCACCGGCGTGCAGTCTCTTTCTTTAAATGCGAGCCATACGAGATGGTTTGCCGATATCACACATAATTACGCGGGTCTCGTTGTGCCTGTTGGTGAAGCCGGCGCAATCGGACTCAGTGTTCTGACATTAAACGTTGGTGAGCAAGAGGTGACCACTGTTGAAAATCCTGATGGGAATGGAATTTTTTATGGCGTCAATGATCTGGCCATCGGAATTTCTTATGCGCGTGCGCTGACGGACAGATTTTCCGTGGGAATTACGGGCAAGTATATCCAGCAGAATGCATACAATGAATATGCGAGTACCGTCGCCATGGATCTGGGCACCTATTTGCGTACAGGTTTTCACAGTCTGGTGATCGCGATGTGCGTCTCCAATTTTGGCGGCAATATGAAGCTGGAAGGAACGGACTTGATAGCGCTGGCGGATATCAATAAAAATGTATCCGGAGAATACAATCCGGATGCAAGATTGAAAACGGAAGCGTGGCCGCTCCCGTTGAATTTCCGTGTCGGTATCGCAATGGACATCGTCGGCAACAAAGATCAATTTTTCGTATCAGACGTTCATCGATTTACATTGGCTATTGACGCAAATCATCCAAATGACAATGTCGAACGGATGAATATCGGCGGTGAATATGCATGGGATGAAACCATTTTTGCGCGCGCCGGATACAAGCTGAATTACGATGTGGAACGGTGGACTTTTGGCGGCGGCGTCAGTGTCGGCATTGGAAACCAGCAGGTGGGATTTGACTACGCGATGGTCAGTTACGGTGATTTGGGGAAGGTGTCGCGCATGTCGCTTGAGATCAAATTCTAAGCCCGGCGCAGTTTGAGAGCACGGTAATCTATTCAATGGAGGAACACAATGCGGTATCAACGGTCACTATTTATTGTTCTTATGATCTGCTGTCTCTGCATCCAGGCTGCGTCAGCAGAGAAAAAACAGGAGACGTCGGCGCTCCCGAAAGGCGTCACGATCACGGCGTTGAGCAATGGCATGAAGGTTCTGCTCATCGAGAATCCGGCGCTGCCCATGGTCGGCGTCAATGTGATTGTGAAAGTCGGTTCTGCGTACGAAACGACTGTGACGAGCGGCATGAGCCATATGCTCGAGCACCTTCTGTTCAACGGGACAACCACGAGAGAACAGAAACGGCTCTATGATGATGTGGATCGTATCGGCGGCTACAATAACGCGAGCACTGCAGAATTCTATACGAACTATATGATGGTTACACCGACCGAGCATATCCGGAAAGGGATGGAGATCCAGGCTGACATGCTCTTCAATTCCATCCTGCCAAACGACAAATTTGAAAAAGAGAAGGGAATTGTGCTTGAAGAGATCTCGAAAAGTATCGCAGCGCCGGAGGACCAGCTCGGGCGCAATATCCTCGCGTTTCTCTATCCGGGGCATGCGCTGTCGAATTCCACGCTCGGGACGTACTCCACCATCCAGTCGATGAAAAGAGACTCGGTGAATGTGTTCTACAAGAATTTCTATGTTCCGAACAATATGATCCTGAGCGTGATCGGCAGCTTCAAGTCTGCTGCAATGCTTACAGCGATCAAGGAGATTTACGGCAAACCGAAGGCCGGAACGGTGCTTCAGCCGAACAATCCTGATTGGGCAACCGGATTTCAGGTCCCCAAAGGGCCGATACCTCAAAGCATGATGGGCAGCGGCACCTATGATGGCGCTGAAAAAGTGATAGACCTGTTCTTCCCTCTGCCTCAGGAGGAGTCAGCAGAATTTTTTGACATTCTCGGCGTTGTGACGGACAAAGCAAAAGCCGGGATTCAATCCTCACTCAAGAAAGAATTCCCGAAGTCCGTGAAGTCGATGAGTTTTGCACGCCGGCTTTCACATCTCGGAAACTATTTTGAGGTGTCGATCATTCTCAGCGGTGCGACAGACTCTGTTGCGCTCGCGAAAGCTGTATCGTCGAAATTGGGAGCCCTGCAATTCACGCTGCCGGAACAGACGCTGAAAAGTGAAATCGCAAAGATCCGGACGGAATACTTCAGGAATACGGAAAAGCCCCATATGTTCGGCATCTATAATTCGGAAGATATTGTCAAAAACGGCCTGGAATCAATTTTCGAATCGATGAACAGCGCGCTCTATTATCAAGCGGCGAAGAAACTCGAATCATTCCGCCTGACATCATCACCCCTGCTGTTGCTTCAAAATCCATCAGGAAAGAAAGCAAAAACCGAGGGGATGAATCCCAGAATGATGATGCCGCGCTGATGTGCGGAATGACCTCACAAAAACAATTCGCTGCATAATAGGAACGATATCATGAGAACTATAGAATTCACTATGAAGAAAACGTCCGCATTTCTCCTCTGTCTGCTGATGCTGCTCGGGCCGGTTGCCTCCTCCGCGCAGCAGAAATTGACTTCACAAAAAAATAAGTCCGCAGCGATAACGACGAAGCACTTTGCAGATCCGTCAACCGGGAAGAACCTTGTCGTAGTGCAAAATGAATTGAGCAACCTGCTCGCTCTCCATTTTCTCGTCAAGCATAAAGCGGTCTATGAATTCAAATACGGCAAAGATGCTGCAACGATATTGCACGATTGTCTCGGACAACGGCTGAATTCGGAAGACAATCAGAAAATCAGCAGTCACTACGGATTCACCTATACGGTGAATGATAATCCGATGATCCCCATGGATGACATCTATTTGCATCCGGACTTCGGCTACATCCGCGCGGAAGGACTTGCGGACGACTTGCCGGGAGCGATTCAATATCTGAACAGCCAGATTAAGAACTTTGTCCCGACGGAAGAGGAGTATAATAAGGCTGTCGAGAAGTACAAAGGGATTGCTATGATGCTGGGGATGGGAGGGGATAAAGCGAAAAAGACATTCGATGAAGAATACAAATTGCTGGTCTACGAAACGGATCCATATAAGAGCAAGCCTGAATTGACGTATGGCAACCTGCTGGCCTTCGCGAAGGAATATCTGAATCCGGCCAACATGATTGTGTCGGTTGTGTCGCCCGCGAGTCCGGAAAAAGTCAGCGCTTTGTTTGATCTTTTCAAAGGCGTGCCGGTGAAAGAGGAACCCCGTGTATTTACAGCGACATTCCAGCTGCATTCAAAACCGGCAATTGTCGAAAAGAACGGAGGAGGTGAACGTTCCTACATCTTCTGGGGATTTGCGGTGCAGATCGATCCGAAAGATGCGCCGGCTCTCCAAGCATTATCGCTCTTGTTGTCGAATCTCATCGTTTTCGATATCAGAGAGAAACAGGGGATGGCGTACAATATGAGTGCGGGAATCGAAGTAATACAGGACAAGGCACTGTTCTTTATTTCGCAGGGAACCCGCCCGAAAAACGTGGACACGCTTGTTTCGCAATACCCGCGTTTCTTCCAGATGGGGATTGTTGATTCGCTGACACAGTCAGAACTTGAGCGATCTGTCAATATGTACCTCGGCCGGATGATGTTTCGAAGGCTTTCGAGT
>JAPLFO010000027.1 GCA_026390635.1 Ignavibacteriales bacterium | reverse complement strand
GGAGACTATCCGACACGAAGCAAAAATTATTGCGGTCTTCGATGCGCAATACATGAGACACGCCATCGGTCATTTGGTGAGAAATGCCATCGCATTTTCCTCCTCTGGCACCTTTGTCACCGTTGCGGCAGCTCGTCGCGACAGCATGCTTTTCTTTTCCGTAACCGATCAAGGCCAGGGAATCCCTGCATCCGAAATACCGTCGCTTTTTAAGGATTTTGCACGGATCAGTGTCCGTCCGACAGGCGGAGAACACACGACCAGATTGGGTTTGGGTATTGTGAGGAGAATCGTTGAAGCGCATGGAGGAACGACACATGTTCAGAGCGTTCCGCAGCAGGGATCGACATTCACAATTCAGCTGCCGTGGAAAGAACACGTGACGGAGCAGTAGACTGCCAAAACTTCCGGCCGCTAGCCACTATAGACAGCAAGCAATCCGATAAGCATATCGTATTTCAGAAGAACACTCAGCCGGTGCAGCGATGCGGCGCTTTGATCGCGCCGCACATGCCACAGCACATACAGCAGCACTGTATTCACTCCTGCATTGACAAGAATAAAATACCGCAGACCATAGATTCCCAGCCAGAAAGGAACGACGGTCGCGATGATGACTGCGACCAGAAGAATACTTGCCATCATCGAGGAGGCGCGCATGCCGTAAACGATCGGAAACGTGCGCGCACCAAGCTGTGCGTCGCCATCACGATCTTCCATGTCCTTCACGATTTCCCGTGCCGCATTGATGAGGAAAGCGAAAATCGCCGGCATCACCGTCGCTTCCATTCTGCCCGCGGCTGCCCCTCCGTAGAGAAATGCCAGTCCGGTCATGAATGCAACGAGAATATTTCCAAGCAGCGGCATACGTTTCAAGTACGCGCTGTAGAGAAATACCAGGGGAACGGCGGCCACCGCAATCGCCAGGGCGAGAGGCGTGGTGAACATATTCAACAGAATGCCTGAGAGGCTCAGGAGTACATACGCAATCCCCGCTTCGCGCCGTGAGAGAGCACCCGATGGGAGCGGACGTTCCGGCCTATTTATGCGGTCGATCTCAATATCAAAGAGATCATTAATCACCATACCTCCCGCCCCAATAAGTCCACCCCCCAGCGATGCGGCTATCATCGTCCAGAGATTCTGCGTTGACCCTCCTGCCAGAATGCAGGCCACAAAAATGGAGAGCACAGCGATAAGAAAATTTGACGGCCGGAAGAGCCGGAAATAGCTGAGCATTTTTTCTCTAGAAGTCATTGGCAATTCCGAAATGTATTTTCCCTGTGCTGAACGAGTCTCCTTCTCCCAATGCATAGCTGAGACGAATCAGGCCGAGCGCAGTCTCGACGCGGGCGCCAACGCCATAGCCGGAGCGAAAAATATTCTGCGCAATGATGCCGTGCCGGACATCTTCCGATCGGCGGACATACCCTTCATCAAAAAGAAGAAACAGAGAAGAAAGCCGTCCTGTTAGAAATCGGTACTCGATATTTGTCCATGCAAGGATTGATCCCAAAAATTGATTTTCACGGTATCCCCGGAGCGTCGACGCTCCGCCGAGTTGGTAGAAATCGCTCTGCTCCAGCCGGGACGACGATACCTCCCGCCCATGAAGTGCCACGTCAATCACATGGTTGAGAGCAAGGGGAAATGCCGCCTCGACATCCATGGAAATTCTCTCAATCGTCGCATCACGCTGAACGTCCGGTGTGAGCAAGAGAACCGGTCCGGTTATCTTTTTCGAACCGCGTTGATAGAACGCCGCATACGAGACTCCCGATCGCGGATTGCGGATATTGTCCCGTGTGTCATACCGGACATCTATTCCGATCGACGTTACGTTGCTTTCAAAAACGGTGAAGAGCGTTGATGAAGAGGAGGGATAGACATCCTCCCGCTGAACCAAAGCGCCAAGAACAAAATCCTCGACCGGCGAGATCTCTAAGTGAATATCGAACCGGGACTTGACGTACGAAGAATCCTGCTTTCTCTGATAGTAGGAAATTGCACCGTTCACCGGATATCCCGCAATCCAGGGCTCTGCATATGCTGCCTCCAATTCCTGGGTCCACTCGTTCTCGCGCAGCCAGCGGGCGGAAAGACGTCTGCCGGTGCCAAAAAGGTTACGCATGATAACCGTAACGTTGCCGGTGAAATAGCCCCGTGATGTTCCCGTCGTGGAAGGGACATATCCCGCCACACCATCGAAGGTATTCGCTGTTCCCTCATGCACACGAATAAGAATACCGCCGGCTGTGCTATCTCGATTCTGCGGTATCCGGGCAAGGTATAACTGAGGATGCTCCACAGAAGAGAACAGCCCGAGGTGATCGATGCGCCGCCGGAGTTTTTCTAATTGATCTTCGCGATAGAGTCCCATGAAGCGGCCGCGCGCTTCCCGCGTAACAACATCGCTCCTCGTTGCCGCATTTCCTTCTACGCTCACTTCCGTCAGAAATATTCTGGATCCTTCGTCCACAGTGACACTCACCGCAAGCGACGGCGTTTCACCCGTTTCCGTCCACATCGAATCTACCACGATGCGCGCAAACGGGTATCCGGCGTTTTCATAGCGTTGAAGAAGATACTCGATGTCTGTCTCGAGGTAAGTCTGTGACAGCGGGGTCCCGGTCTTGGTTGTGCACCAGCGGCTGACTTCCTCCACGGTCCACAACGATACGCCGTGAATGGAAAATCTTCCCAGCAGCAGACAATTCCCCTCCGTAAGGGAAAAGACGATTGCAACTCCTGAAGAGTCCTCATTCATCTCCGCCACCACCGAATCGACGGAAGCTGTGACGAATCCCTCTCCTCTGTATACTATCAACAATGCGTCAACGGACGAAGTAACCAGCGAGGGTGTATAGATCGAACGCCGTTGAAGGGGAATGGCACGAAGAAGGCGTGCTTCGGAAATTCGCCGAGCTCCGACAATTCGTACGGACAGAATCTCCTTCCCTGCTGTAGCGGCGGCATCAGAAATAAAAACCATCCCGAGCAGAGTGAGAAGACCAGAAATGATGATGCGGTTGTGAGAGCTGTTCATCGAGTGGCAGCACACTACCTGTTCTTCAGCCGATGCAACATGTCCCAGATGGGGGTAATCAATCGATAGTCGCCGAATCCGGTCCCATCGACAAAGACCAGCTGAGCGTTATAGTCATAGTACGACCAGACTTCGTACGGCTTCGCGTCATAGTCGAACGGATGCCGGTCGACATTGTTTGGAGCACCAAAGATGATGTATACCATTCCCATGTCGGTGCGCCATCCTTCCAGATAATGCTTGAAGTGGATATCGGCGTATTCAACACGACCGTAGTATTCCTCCATAAACTCATTCCGCTTGGAATCGGGGCTCGGATCGCGTTTCCGCCAGAATGCGCTGAAGAGTTTTTGTTTCTCGTCGTATGTTGTTGCCTTGCCAAAATCCTTCACTTCTTCTTCCGACGCGATGTAGCGCAGCTGCCGGATGGCAAGATCCAGATCGGCGATCGTCACCGGAATGTCGCTCCATTGGAATATCAATCCGCGGCGCTTGGCGACAGACGGATTCCCCGGCAATGATACATCAATCTGCAGGTTGTACGTTCCGATCGGGAATTGCACGCTGTCGATGCGCGCGATTATCTGCATTTTCTTTCCGGTGTAGGCGCGTGTCTCAGCCTTCCGATAGATGCAATTGTCATCTCTTGAGAAGATACGATAGATGCACGTTACCGAATCAGCAGAACGGTCGGCATAAATCTCGTAAAAGACAAAAAACCCGCTGTCCGCTTCAATCATGTTGCCCGAGATATTCGGCGAAATTGTTGCCCGGCCTCCCGTGAGTATTGCCGCGTTGGCGAGCATGATATCGGAAACCGAAAGGACATGCGCTGCATAGTTGTCGAGCGTTAACTCACGCACGAGGACCGCAGTGTTTTTTGATTCAACGTCATGCACCTGGACGCGCAAGGAATATTTCCCCGCCTTCAGCAGAAGCGAACGCTGGGTTGTGCTCATCATTTTTTTATTGACAGTCGCATCAAAATCCGCCGCCTGCACTGTTTCGTACCAGATACGCTCCTGCACCGAGCGACCGTCGGCGTCCAGCACATTGGCCGTCACTTCGTACTTGGCCTCGAAGCCTTTCACGTCAGAGACGTAATGGAGTTCCGTATGCGGGACCTGGACAAAGACGTCAAGGCGCGTCAGACTGTCGTTGCCCCAAAAACTCAGAGCGTCCAGGAAGAACAGAGGAGCTGCGATCCGGGGACTCTCTTGTTCATTTTCCACCTGTGCCATCGCAGGCAGCATCGGGAACACCAGCAGCATGAGGAGACGATATGTTCGCGCAGCCGCCATCATATGGTTGCAGTTCCGTCGGCAGGGACACCGTACAAATCATATTCATCGGCATCAGTTATGTGCACTGGACTGAAACTTCCTGCGAGGATGCCGTTCGCACCATCCGCAGCGACAAGAACTTCGTTGTCGATTTCCGGCGCATCGCGCTCCGAACGTCCGATCCAGGAACCATCTTCCTCCCGTTCAAAAAGCACACGGATGCGTTTCCCGATCAACTGCTGGTTGTTCTCCATTGCAATCTCCCGCTGCGCTTCCATTATTCTCCCACGGCGTTCCTCTTTGACGTCCGGGGGAACCGGATCGCCCGCCGCTGCGATCGCCGTACCGTCTTCCAAGGAATACGTAAACACACCCAGCCGGTCGAACTTGAATTCACGGATAAATTCGACCAGCTCATCCACGTCTTTGTCGGTCTCTGTCGGATAGCCGGTGATCAGCGTTGTCCGGAGTGCAATCCCGGGAACCCGATCGCGAATGGTCCGCAGAAGATCTTCCGTCGCACGGCGCGTGATACCCCGCCGCATGGAGCGCAGCACGCTATCGGATATGTGCTGCACCGGCAAATCAAGATAGCGGCAGATTTTTGGTTGTTCTGCATACACATCCAGAATATCAAGCGGAAATTTCGCCGGATAGGCGTACATCAGGCGAATCCATTCCAATTCATTCACCGTCGACAATGCCGTGAGAAGCGACGCGAGTTTTCTTTTCCCGTAGAGATCGAGACCGTAGTACGTCGTATCCTGTCCGATGACGATGAGTTCCTTCACCCCTTTGGCAGTCAATTTTATCACCTCATCCATGATCTGCTCGATGGGTTTGCTCCGGTGATTTCCCCGCATCAGCGGGATGGCACAAAACGAACAGGGGTTGTCACATCCTTCCGAGATTTTCAGGTATGCATAGTGGTGCGGTGTGGAGAGTACGCGCTCGCCAATCAACTCATATTTATAGTCCGCTCCCAGTTCATTGAGGATCAACGGCTGATGATGGGAACCGAAAAACCGGTCGACCTCCGGAATTTCTTTCTCCAGCTCGTTGTGATAGCGTTCGGACAAGCATCCCATCACATAGACCTTTTCGAGTTTCCCCATCCCTTTGAGCTTCAGAGTCTCAAGAATTGTTTCGATGGATTGCTGCTTCGCTTCTTCGATGAATCCGCAGGTATTGATAATCGCAACCTCGGCTTCGCTCACATCCAGCGTCACCTCGATGTCGTTGCCGGCAAATTGACTCGCCAGTGCTTCGGAATCGACCTGGTTCTTGGCGCAACCGAGGGTGATGATGGCAACTTTCTTCTTTCTCTGTACCATGTTTTAAATGTACCATTAGGGGAGTAGTTTGTCAACCTGCTGCTGATCCCTGGCCTGATGGGCAGAGTGACAGCGTGCACTCTGCGATTGCTCACAGTGACAAGAAACAGTTACGACAAAACCACAAAGTCGATGTAGAGATAGAGAATGGGTGCAACAAAAATGAGACTGTCGAATCTGTCGAACACCCCGCCGTGTCCGGGGATGAGCGCGGAGGAGTCCTTCATTCCGGCATCACGCTTAAAGAGCGACTCGACCAAATCTCCGATCTGGCCAAGGACTCCCACGATGATCCCGATGATTAACGCCTGATGAACTTCAAGATACGGCAGAACCAACCACTGCGCAGCCAGCATCGTGGCCACCGCTCCGGCAAAACCCCACACGGCGCCCTCCCACGTCTTTTTTGGACTGACGCGCGGAAAGAGTTTGTGCTTTCCCATCGACAAGCCTCCGAAGTACGCGGCGGTGTCGCACATCCAGATGGTCGCCATAATGGAGATAATTGTCAGTCCCCCCCACCGATACGTTATCTCCCGAATTGCAGAGTCTGGAATATCGAGACCCCCGACAGGGTGTAGCCGGTAAAGCCAGACTGTAAACTCTGTGTTGAAAAGTTCACGAATTCCGATCAGTGTTGCCGAGAAAAATCCGACATAGACGACCCCCAACCACGTAGAGCCAAGATTTGCAAAAACAGAACCCTTGTTCCGGAAAAGCTCCACCACAAGCGTCGATACCAGAAATAGCAGCAGAAGGGTCACCAAAAATTGGAACTTTGTGAGAAGAGAAATGTTTCCGCCATGGGCTACGGCGTATGAGACTACCGCTTGTTGAATTCTTTCATGGAAGAATGAAGTGCAGAGAAGAATCGTTCCGAGAATTCCCATCCACTTCTGGGGATTCGATCCCTTTTGCTGCGCCAGTCCGTAAAATTCATACACCGCGAGAATGGCAACACCGGTGATGAAGAGATAAAACAATAGACCGCCGGCGTAGGCGAGAAAAATGATGACCGGGATTGCGACCACTGCCACCAGTACGCGGGAAAGCAGATTGGAAAATGATTTCATGATTCTTGTCCAATACCTATGGTTTTTGCAGCGACTCAATGTGAATAGCAATAATCACGAACCCAAAGGGATCTGTGACAAATCGATGCTCTTCTGCCGCTCAGCATTTGCGAGTTTGTGCCGGGCACGTTTCACAAGAAGAAATCACTCAGCTCCAGGTCATCCAGAACCTTCACCGCCTGGGGTTTCCGTTCTCTTGGCACAAGAATCCGGACCGGAGACACGCCGCCCTGCGGATCGCTGCTTTCGTCCGGATCGGAACTGAGTCCGTGTGACGCAATGCCTGCTGCCGTCAAATTTGCAGTGATCAGGCTGGCGTCAGATTCACTTGCCACCGTACCGAGAACATCGAACAGCGCAGGATCTAACGGGACCGGGTCTTCCGGTTCGACTGGTTTGATATGCGAGGTAACCCGCAGATACACCATGAATGAAGTGGCAAAGACCAAACCAAATCCAATCATCCATGTCACAACTGCGAATGAGCTTTCGCCGACAAATGGAAGCGTCTCGGAGATCGACGAAGGACCGGCAACATAGCCTGTAATGACAGACACACAGTTGTTGGTGCAGTGGGCAACCACCGGTACGAGAACGCTGGCAGATCGTTCACGCAGGAAACTGAAATAGATGCCGAGCACCACCAATGGGAGAACCAGAAAAGGATTGAGATGATAGACTCCGAAGATAATACCGGTATAGAGAAATCCCCGGACTGGCCCCGCAAGACGGCGAAGATTCGTCTGCACCAAACCGCGAAATAGAAATTCTTCACAAATTGCCGGAATGACGGCAACGACAATCAGAACACCGGAAAGCTCAAGCGGGTTTTTGGCAGAAGTGAGTGTCCGATACGCTTCCTCCACCGACGTGCGCCATGCGTCGAGCATCGGTTTGATTGCAGGCGGAAGCGGAATCTGATCCTGGAAATAGATGTATCCATTTAAAAACTGCAGCAGCGAGAAGACGCCGATGATCGTAAGCAGAAATTCGGGCCATGCCGAGCACCGCAACGGAATCGCAGACGTCCAGCGGCGGTGCTGCCGACGTGCGAGCAGCAGTGTCGGCACCAGCAAAAAGAGAATCTGTCCGATCAGCGTCGACCAACGTATGGCCGTGGCATTATCAACGGTGATTGTTGTTCCGAACAGGAGCAATGTCAAGCCGCCACCGATGAGCTGGTATGAGACGAAAATGACGACGAGAGTCCAGAAAGCGAACTTGCCCGGTGTGTAGCGGAACGATAAGGTACGATGTGTCACCATACGACGGATTTCTTCTGCGACGGCTTAGCGACGCCGTGCGCTCTCCTGCTTCACGATGGCCGCCAGAAGCGGGATCATGATTTCGTGATGGCCGGCGAAGTCGTAGCCCCGGCCGTATTTCTGCGTGGGACGCTGCACAACGTTCATCAACGGTCGGTAGTGGCGGATCATGTCGAAATTTGCAGTCGTGAAACCACGGACACCGGCGCCAAGATTGCGGGCCACGGTTAACGCTTTCAAAAAAACCTCCGGCATGATCACCGCAGAACCAACATTGAGAACGACACCGCCGTTCTTCAATCCTGAGACAACGTTGCAGAACACTTTAAAATCACGATAGCTCAACTCACCCGTGGCCGCGCCGTCCATCGTCGGTTGCTGGTGAACGATATCTGTACCGATAGCCGCATGGACCGTGATCGGCACATCGGCGCTGTAGCACGTCGCCAGCAGGCTTACCGATCGATGCGGTGCACTGGCTTCAACCAGCGCCCGGCCGAGCGTTTCTGCATAACCGGCATCTGAATTGTAATAGGCAAGAGAAAGCGCATTGTTGATAAACTCGCCGGTTTCTTTTGACATTCCGAAGTGGCCATCGAGAATGCTTACCGCGACATCTTCGGAAGTCTTTCCCCACATCGCTGTTTCGACGTCATGAATCGCCGAAGCACTGTTCATCGCCACAGCCGTGACAATTTTTCTTTTCACGAGATCGACAATGAGAGGCGTCAGCCCGACTTTGACCACGTGTGCCCCCATCATCAGGATCACGGGTTTCTTTTTCCTCCGGGCAATCACGATATCCTTGGCGACTGCGCGCAGATTGTCCGCAGCAAGGATGGAGGGAAGCGAATCGATAAAATCCCGGAACGGTTGCGAGAGAGGATCATACGGCTCCGCAAAATCCGCCGGCGATACTTTGCTTTTCCGTCCTTTGATGGAAATCGTCGTCACACTGGAAAGGTCTGCCTGTTTAAATTTTGCCATTACTTCACCTTTGCTTTCAGTTCACCGCGAAGGCCGGAATATTCTCTCAATTCGGAGTCGATGGAGCCGATCGCGACTTTTGTGCTGACTTTGACCGGTATCTTGAGATCGTCGTCAGACAGCCAGATGAGAATCCGTCCTTCACTTTTGAAGAGTCCGCCCTCCCTCACCATCGGTTCGACGATAATGCAGTTGAATGTTCCGGCATCTACTTCGATTTTTTGCCGCCCCAGCAGTTTCACGTCCAGCGGGAATGTCTTGTCCTTGTAGAAATTCTGCAGTGGAATTTTTTCTCCGATGCGCCACTTGCTGTAGTCGATGGTTCGGGCATAATAGAATGCCGACATAATGTCATGCACGTACCGCGGAATCGGAAAATCCCCCCCCGTAGTGCGGGCGAGAAGCTTCTCCTGATCGAACTGGGCGCTAAAATCCCGCCGGTAGCTTCCCTCTTTGATGTGCTGCTCGAATCTGCGTGGAAAAATGCCCGCGACATCCAGATATGTTTCATACCGGTCATTCACTTCAAAGAAAAAAGAAAATGTCGGAGTGGACTTGACAGTGAACATCACTTTGTAGCAGTCTTTGCCGCTGACGTTCTCAATGGAAGGAATGCTCATCACCGCTTCCCCTGCTGTGATGAATCCAAATCCTACGTCAAACACAAGGCGCTCTCCGACTCCAAATACCGTCTGATTCAAGGCCTGTTGTGCGGAAGCAGAGGGCATCATCAACCCGGCACAAAGCGTTCCGAGCAGGAGCAACATCGAACCTACAAGATAGTTTCGCATAGTGATTGGAATACTTGTTCAACCGTGATTTGGTCCATACAGTCATTTCCCCTACATGGGCCACCCTGACACAATGGACATTGTGCACTATCCGCGAGAAAAATTTTTTTTCGATCGGTGTACGGTCCCCAGCGTACCGGACTGCAGGCCTTGATTGGAGGATACATTGCGATGACCGGCGTCCCGAGCGCTGCCGCCATATGAAGCGGACCCGTTGAATTCGAAATGAAACACGCCGAATCTTTTATCAGTGCAGCGAGTTCTTTCAGTGACAGATCCCCGACGAACGACGCAGGCGGAAGTACCGTTTTCCGCGCTACGCTTTGCACAATGGATTCTTCCCCCGGCCCTCCCGTAAGGACGACTCCAAAAGAAAGTTTCGCGGCAATCATATCGGCCAGCGCGGCAAAATTCTGCGGCTTCCAATCACGCGCTGATCCTCCGCTACCGGGGTGCAAAACAATGAACCGCCTCTTCACCGATGCCGCTTCAAGTTTTTGTCTCACAGAGCGCTCTGCTTCTGCGGGAACCGCCAGCTCCATCCGCCCGGGAAGCGTCGGCAAAATCCCGAGTGGTTTGAGAAGATTCAAATTGTATTCGACTTCGTGCCGTGCAGCATCTTTCCGATGTTCGAACACTCTCCGGTTGAAAAACAACGAGTACCATCGGTATCCTGTTCCAATACGAACCGGAATCCCTGCGGCAAAGAGCGCTATCGCAATCAGCGGCCGCGCATAGGGCATAATCGCCGCGTCGAATTCCTTTTCGCGCAGCTGACGGACGAATTCCAGAAACTTGCCGAAGCTGTCGATGGTGGAGTACTCGATCACGCCGTCGACACAGGAATGTCCATCAACAAGCCCGCGTGTGTACGGACGGATCATCATCGTCAAGCGCGCTTCGGGAAAGCAGTCCTTCAGTGCAGGCAGCAGCGGCAGCGTCAACATCACGTCGCCGATGCGGTCCGTACGAATCACCAGGATGTTGGGGTTCTCACGGAGCAATGGGCTCGTCCATAATTGGGAAACGGTCCCAACCTCTGAAATCAAAATGCCACCACTCGCTCGGCATGGCGACAAAACCGTGGCGCGTCATGGCGTCTTCAAGCAACGCACGATTCTTGATCGCCATCTTTGGCAATTTCATATAGGCGCGTCCTGCTTTCTCGGTGAAATCGTCAAACGGCGTCGGCATCTGCAACTCGTTGCCCTTCTTGTCCACGAGCGTCAGATCGACAGCTGCACCGCGGTTGTGACGTGATCCTTTCGCCGGATTTGCCACGTAACGGTCATCGGGACAAATCTCCCAGAATTTTTTCTGCACAGAAAGCGGACGGTAGCCGTCGTAGACTTTCAGCGACAGGCCCTGCTGCCTCAATTCTTTTTGCACCACGCTCAGGCTTTCCGCCGCCGCACGCCGCAACAGGCACCGTGCGCTTGCATAGACCTTCTGATGCGTGAAGTTGTTCGGAGTGGCATACCGGATATCCAGCCCAATTGTCGGATCGATTGCCGTCAGTTCTACAAGATCGTCCGCCTTGGGCGCCTGACCATACAATAAAGCAGCGATGAGAAGAAGTCCGACTATAGTGCGCAAGCGTAGAGTCATAGGAGAAGTCATTGGGAAATTGGTGACAAGAAGCGAGTTTCGTCATGTCCGCATCCGGGAAATCCTCCGGACGGAAGAAGATTGTATCAGCGGCCCAGAGCAGCCGCGATAGTTGAAGACTTCGCGATGAATCCAGGCAACCGGCGTAGGATCACGTCATAAACACTTTTGCAACTTCAAGCACCAGCGAGAGCTTGTTCCATACCGCCGCACGAAAAACTCCTCCCAGCGTTCTTTTTTCTTCCGGCTGTTTCAGGATAGCATCGCAAATGTCATTCAGCGTCTCATCCTTGAACCCGTCAATAGCCTGTTTGATGCTGTAGAACACCTCGTGACGCCATCCCAACCGCTTTTGCCATCGTTTCTGGTACTCTTCCAGGATTGAGAAATCATTCGCTTTCAGCGCTTCTGCGGCGACCTGTCCGGCCATCATTGCACCAATCATGCCCGAAATGATGCCACCGCCGGAGAGCGGATTCACCTGATGGCCTGCATCACCGGCAAGCATGACGCGATGCCCCAGAAGACGATCGCACGTTTTTGCACAGGGGACGCCGCCTGCAATCTGCGTCAAGATCGACGCCGTCGGGTATTTTTTCTCCACAAATTCCTGGAGGTACCGTATCGCAGCTTTCTTCTTTGCTGCTTCAACGCTGAGACCGATACCGATATTGGCAGAGTCCCTTCCCTTTGGGAACACCCACAGGTATCCGCCAGGCGCGATATTGTTCCCGAGATGGAACTCCAGCAGATCCGGCTCGAGTGACAATCCGCTGAGGGTCATCTGGGCACATGTTTCCATGTCTGTGATATGGCAGGTAGTATCGAGTCCTACCCATCGACCGACACGCGATTCGACGCCATCCGCTGCGATTATTATTTTCCCGCGAACGATTGTCTTTTGGTCTTTGATAAGTGCATGGACGCCGATTGCGTCTCCGTTGGCGTCTTTCAGCAGATCGAACACATAAGCCTTCGTGACAATCTCCGCGCCTTCTTTTGCGGCAAGTTTGGCAATCTCATAATCAAAGACGCGTCGTTCGAGAATATATCCAGTACCGTCCAGCAACGGTGTAATACTGCGTCCGTTGGGAGCCACCATTCGAAATCTCTTCACCGTCGATGCAATCCATCGAGGATCCGGCTCGATGAATTGAACCAGGCCTTCATGGCTCACCCCTTCACCGCAGCGCACAGGGTATCCGACGTCCCGATCCTTTTCCAATACCAATACAGAAGCGCCTCCGGCAGCCGCATAGCGTGCGGCAGTGCTGCCAACCGGACCCGCACCGACGACAATGACATCGTATTCTTGTTTCATGAGCCTGGTAGAGTATTCATTAATTCATTACGCGCCGATATTTCAGTAGGAAGCGATGCAATTCCGTCACGGTGAAACTCGATGACCTCCCACGGACACGCCCAGACGCATTTTTTGCAATTGGTACAACGCTCCTCGATGATGCTGATAAACGATTCCATCAATTCGATGGCGTCTTCGGGGCACACACCGACACAGCACCCGCAATAGTCACATTTCCCCGGGCGGATATAAATCATCAAGTGCGGTTGAGCCATGTTCTATTTCACTGAAAGAAGTTCAATTTCAAAAATCAATGTGGCATTCGGCGGGATAATGCCTCCCGCTCCACGATTTCCGTATGCAAGTTCCGATGGGATTGTGAATTTTGATTTTCCTCCGGTCTTCATCGTCAGCAACGCTTCATCCCAACCGGGAATCACTTCCCCCGCTCCAACACGGAATGAAAAGGGTTCATTGCGATCGACCGAGCTGTCGAATTTTGTGCCGTCTTCCAGCCATCCTGTATAGTGGACAGAAACGACACTTCCCTGCTTTGGCGCAGGGCCCGTTCCCTGTTTCAACACTTCGAATGTGACACCCAACTGCGTCCTCCCTTCATTTCGTGATCCACAGCCGGCCGCCATGAGCAGCAGTGCTGCGAGCAGTACAATTTTCATGGTTCACCCTTAAACAAAAAATCCATGCATGACGTTCGCGCAGTCTCGTCGCCGTCGCGTCATGCATGGATACAATAGAAAGAGACGATTACTTACTTTGGTCCCAAAATTGCATCTTTCGCCGCTTTGGCGATGCGGAACTTCACCACTTTCTTTGCAGGAATCTGAATCACTTCACCGGTAGCCGGATTGCGTCCCTGACGTGCTTTGCGATCAACCAACACAAGCTTCCCGATTCCCGGGATGGTGAATTGGTTCTTCGCTTCACCGTATGCGACTTTCGCAAGTTCTTCGAAAATTGCAACGGCGGTCTTCTTCTTCAGATCGAACTTCTTGGCGAAGTGATCCGCAATCTGTGACTTTGTCATTGACTTTGCCATCGGTTTCTCCTTTGTTGGTGAATGGGATGATACTTCCGGGATTCCGTTGATGTTCTTTCGCAACTAACTTGAGTCAATATATGAAAATGTATTAATAAATTCCAAACAATATTTTAAAAACAGCCCATTTTCCGGTCATCTCAGAATGTCCCTCCTTCGTCCCCCAATCTCTGAAAACGAGAGTCATCCAGGTTTCAGAATTGATTACAAGTCAAAATTGAGCTATCTTATACATGTACTGAACAACAAAAGAAACCATGAAATCAATGTTCCCGGCCCGCATATTGTTCATTGTATTCGCCGCAAGTGCTTTTCTGACAACAGGTTCAGCGCTTGCCCAGGATACAAAAGAAAACGCTGATTTCAAGCTGGCGGTGAGCCTTTTCAACGACAGGATGTATGAGCTGTCTTTGGAACAATTCCGCCAATTTGTCTCGCTCTATCCGGCAAGTGGACAGAGTACCGATGCCCGCTATTTCATCGCTCGCACATTTCGCGCTCTCGGCCGCAATGACGAAGCACGTGCCGCATATCAGAATTTCTCGTTGACGTTTCCCGACAATCCCAAAGCTCCTGATGCATGGTGGGCGATCGGAGAACTGTATGCCAAGGACAAGCGATTCGGCGACGCTGCGTCGGCATTTGAACGAATCAAAGTATTTCATCCGAAGAGCAGACTCGCTCCTCTCGCTCTCACGACTGCCGGAAGGCATTTTGAGACAGCGGGCAACAGCGAGAACGCCAAGAAATGCTATCTGGCCATCCTGAACGATTATCCCACGAGCGATCAAGTCCCGATTGCACATGCAAATCTCGGAGCGCTGTATGTGCGGGACGGAAATTCTTTCGCTGCGAGGAAAGAACTGCAGCGAGCCACGGAAGGCGGTGCTGGGAATGAATTGACGGCCGTGGTGTCTCTGCAACTGGCGAAGTTGGCGCTGGCGGAATCCGCAACACCCGAAGCGGAGCGTCTGCTGAAAAAAGTGATCTCTTCAGAACTGCCGGATTCGCTGCGCGGCATCATCGTTGAAGCAAGGACGTTGCTCGGGAAAATCTATCTCACCGCCGGAAAACGTTCCGAGGCGGTCCGGCAGTTGGAATCCGCCGCGAGCGATTCGTCATCGGTCGATCGTGCGCTGAATGAAAAAAATCTTCTTCTCCTGGGACAGACATACGCGGCTCTTCAACAATACAAACAGGCATGCGAAGTTTTCGAAACTGTTCTCAGAACGACAACAGACAGCGCGGCGGCGGCCGCCGCGGCACTCGACCTTGGCCGTACAGCTGAATCCCTGAAAGACAATCGCCGCGCCGTTGCTGCCTTCATTCGATCCGCGGCATTCGCGACAACTTCCGCTGACAAGCGATTCGCACTTCTGCGCGCTTCTGCAAGTGCGGAATCGGCGCGCGATGACATCACTGCGGCGAGGTTGCTCGCCCATTTCCTCGAACTCTTTCCGAATGACGAATCCGCCGCAACTGCCCTCTTCCATCTGGCAGAGATCCACCGCCTCAGACTGAAGGACTACGCAAGGTCTGTCGAACTCTATAAAGAATTGATCGCAAAATTTCCGCGGAGTATCCATGCCGACGATGCTCAATTTGGATTGGGTGCGGCGTATGAGCTTTCGTCAAATCCGGAAGAAGCATTTCAAGCGTACAGCGATCTTCTGACAAAATATCCATCAAGCTCTTTCGGAGATCGGTCCAGAGAACGAATGAATGCGCTGGATGAATTCCGTTCGCGGGAGAAGGAAAAAGGGGCAGAGCAGCTGGCATTGCTGGTCGGCGATCTGATTCTGGAGAAGCCGAAATACGAACTCGCACTGCGCCTGGGAGATATTTTTCTCGACGTTCTCCATGACCCCGCCCGGGCCTCCGAACAATACCGGAAGGTGATGGAATCTGCCCCGGATTCTACTGTCCGGGAGATCGCTGCCTTCAGGCGGACGCAGGCGCTCGTCCAATCAAGAGACAGCGCAGAATCCGCAGCGCGGGCGCTGCTCAGCTTCATTCTCAACTATCCGCGAAGTTCCTTCATAGAAAAGGCAGGGTATCCTGCCTCGCCCTACAAGACCGCGGTTCTGTCTCTGTGGGCCGGTTGGTTGAGCCAGCGCGACGCTATGAGAGAATCGAATATCCTCTATCGCCAGATTATTCGCTCCTATGGATCATCCCCGGAAGTACCGGAAGCCACCGCGCGTCTCGGCATTCAACTCTTCACTCTTGGAAAGAACGATACAGCAACCGTGGTTTTCATCGACTATTTACAGCAGCACCCGAATGACGCCTATACGGCACGCATTCTGTTCAATGCCGGAAGACTTTCCCTGCAAAATGACGACGCCCAGGATGCAGCTGCCCGTTTTGACCTGCTCCGTTCGAAGTTCTTCTATACAGAACAGGCGGAACAATGTACGGAGCTGCTGGCGCAGTGCTATGCGCAACTCAAACAATATCCCGCAGCGATTCGATTGCTGAATGAACGCCTCCATCGTTATGATTCTCCCCTTTCTGCAGACGAACCAGCGAAGTTCCGAACGATTGCAATCCTTGCCGACGTCTATACCGCGCTGGGCGACACCTCGGCGGCCAGATCGTACTACGCACGATACCTCGACCATGAAGCGGAGTCGAAAACAGCGGCGGCCATCTATGAGCGGCTCGCCTCCTTCGACATGAAGTGCGGCAAGAACGAGAATGCCATGCGCTTCCTCGAGCGATCCGTCGCCATCAACCGCCAGCCATCCTCCAGCATCGCTTTGGCAGAGCTGTATGTGGATGCCCGCCGCTTCGATCAGGCAGCGAAGGAGTATCGTGCCCTTCTCGAAACCGGGACTCTGACCGGGGAGGAAGAACGGGCTCTGCGACGTTCCTTGATCGTGGCATTGTTGCGGGGAGACTCCCGGAAAGAGGCAGAAAAAGTATTCACTGCTTACGGCAAAGACTATGGACGGGACGATGATGCCGCCGCAGAATTCGATCTGGAAAAGGCGTTGCTTCTCTATCGTGCGGAGGAGTACGACGATGCCATGGCGCTCCTGCAATCGCTCCAGAGCCGTTTCGATTCCGTTTCGTCGATGCCGGCGATTCGTTTCTGGATCGGCAAGGTGTTTGAAGCCACGAACCGGCCCGACAGCGCCGCAGTACAGTACTTGGCCGTGGTCGCATCATATCCGCGCGCAGACATTCTCCCGAAAACGTATCTTGCCCTTGGCAATCTTCTCTTTTTCCGGGAAGCGTATAGCGATGCCATTAAATACTACAAGCTAGTGGTGGATGGAGCGCAGCGTTCGCCGGAAATAGTTCCGTTCGCAATGAATAATCTGCTCGAGGCATACAAAGAAGTGGGCTTGTATGATGCGGCATTGGAATTGTTGAGAACATTCATTGACCGGTATCCGAACGATGAATCCATTCTCAACAAGAAAATCGATCTCGGCGTCCTCTATCAAAAACTCGGGTACTACGACAAATCCATCGTGCAGCTCGAAAGCCTGCTGGAGTCTGCGAACAAGGATCTGGAATCCGAAATCCGGTACTACCTCGGCGAATCGTATTTCGACAAAGGAGAATTCCAGCAGGCAATTCTGGAGTTCCTCAAAGTGCCGTATCTGGTGACGAAGAAAACAAAAATCGACTGGACGCCGAACGCCTTTTACATGTCGGCCCAGTCGTATGAGAAGCTCGGCAAATTCGATCAGGCGATCGGGATGTACCAGCAGATCGTCGATCGGCCGGGTGTCGATCCGACGTTTAAGACCGCAGCACAAAAGGAAATCAATCGCGTCAAAGATCTCATGAAATGAGCGCTTATGTTTGAACAGGAAATAGAATTACTTATTACATCCATCAGCCGGGAGACCATCGGCGACGGCAAGAGCGTCAGTCTCCGCCGTATCTTCGAGTCCAAGATTCCCGCAAACGTGAAGGCTTTTTTTCGTGCTGAAGTGGAATGGATGCTCGCCACTGAACGGCGGAGCGAACGCCGGCCGCTGCGATTCGACTACAGTCAGCCGGAGATCCAGTTGCTGCAGGAGCAAATCGACGCCCTGCTGATAAATAATTTTATTTTCACCCGAACGGATTTTGACGCAACACTGGACAAGAGCATCCATTTTCTATTCAACTATCTCTGCCGGCCGCAATGGACTCTGATGAGTTTTCTTTTCGAAACATCAACGCACTCGATCTCAGCGAAAACGGTACAGCGGAAACTCCGGTTCTGCCGGGACTACAAATATTTTTCCGACATCATACAGCGGTACATCAGCCATCACGGATTGAACGAATTGAAGTTCGACGCGATGAGATCCCTCCTTCCGCGCATCGATCAGGAAGTGATGAAGATGCATACGGCCGCACAGATTGCCGACATGACGGTGCCGATTTTTGAGTTCGTTGATTTTGCGCGTCACGGCAACAGCCAGAGCGCCGATATCTCCGTGCCGACCCGTGCACTGGTCTATTTCTTTGACGACAAAGGAATGAACGTCATCACCGGAACGCTCAAGCGCCGGAAAGATGTCGACCAACAGCTTCAGACGACACAAGCGGACCTGCTGACGATTCTTTCTTCGGTGCACAAATCCGATCCGGCGCCCGCACCGTACAAACCGACGCCGCGATTTCTTGAAACTCCCAAAGAGTTTCAATCGAAGGCGGGCATGGTCTTCGGAGACGATGAAGACCACGTACACGCCGGAGCGGACTTCGTTCCGGTCGAGGCGGCCGCGCCAATGTCGCCGCTCTTCAACAGCGATGACGAACAGGACATTATTCGGGAGGTGTTTCACGGAGACAAAGAATTGTACAGCCGGACAATCGCTCAAGTCCTCTCGTCAGGCACGTGGGAAGATGCCGCACTCGTTATCGACGGATTTTTTGCAGAGAATGGTATTGAGCCATTTACGACCGAGGCAGTGACATTCACCAATATCCTGCAATCTGCTTTTGCGGGACAATAGGCAGTCGGAAATCTGGATGAAAATTCCCGCCACAAAGACGCGAAGGCACTGCGGCTATTGTAAATCAAAGCAACAAATGACGCATTCATTTCTTAGAACCGGAAAAGCAATTTTATGTTCATAGATTCTGCAAAGATATTTGTTCGTTCAGGCCGCGGCGGCAACGGCATTATCCACTGGCGCCGTGAGAAATACGTGCCGAAAGGCGGTCCGGACGGCGGCAATGGCGGCAAGGGCGGCGATGTCATTATCCGCGCCGACAAGCAGCTGCATACGCTGCTCGATTTCCGGTACAAACGCCGCTATGTCGCGAACAACGGCAATCCGGGCGAAGGCTCCAATTGCGAAGGACGCTCTGCCGAGGACGCCGTGATCAGAGTCCCCTGCGGGACTATCATCACCAACGCGGATACGAACGAGGTGATGGCCGATATGGTCGAAGCCGGCTCCGAAGTCGTTATTGCGAAAGGCGGAAGAGGCGGCAAAGGCAATTGGGTCTTTAAGTCCTCCACGAATCAGGCGCCCCGTATCTGCACCCCTGGAGAAGAAGGGGTGGAGTACAATTTGCTCCTTGAGCTGAAACTGCTCGCGGATGTCGGACTTGTCGGATTCCCGAACGCCGGAAAGTCGACGTTAATCTCATCGATCTCTGCGGCAAAACCTAAGATCGCCGACTATCCGTTCACGACACTGGTTCCAAATCTTGGAATGGTGTATTATCAGGAAGGGAAGAGTTTTGTTGTCGCTGATATCCCCGGACTGATTGAAGGCGCACATGAAGGCAAAGGGCTTGGGATTCAGTTTCTTCGTCATATTGAACGCACACGTGTACTCGTCTATCTGATCGATTGCACGAGCGAGACTGTCAAGCAGGACTTCAAAGTTCTTGTCAATGAATTGAAATCGTTTAATGAAGATCTGCCGACGAAGCAAAGTATCGTTGCGTTGACAAAGGCTGATATTGCACCCGAGGAACTGAAGGCAAAACTCCGCAAACTGCGCTTCGGGAAAGGGATTGCCGTTCATGTCATCTCTGCCGTGACCAAGGAAGGCATTGAAGGCATTTTGAAATCGATGTGGCAGGCAATTGAAAAAGAGTAATGAAGAATCATGGCATCAAACACTGCAGCAGTAATTCGTAGTTTCTAATTTTATCCCATCGGGATCCATTGCATCATTCAACAGCAGTGACAAAGCAAACGGAATGAAAAAGCCACATCGTCAATCAGATATTTCTGCGCCGGAAGCGACCAGTTCCGAACCGGACTTCGATAATAAATTGCGTCCGACAGGATTCGGCGAATTTTTCGGCCAGCAGAAGATTGTCGACAATCTAAAGATATTCATCGCAGCCGCGCGGAAGCGGCAAGAGTCGCTCGACCACGTTCTCCTCACCGGCCCTCCGGGCCTCGGCAAGACGACGCTGGCCCACATCATTGCGAGAGAGATGGGTTCCGATTTCAAGATGACCTCCGGCCCCGTCCTGGATAAGCCGGGCGACCTCGCCGGATTGCTGACGAATCTGCAGAAGCACGATGTCCTCTTCATTGATGAGATTCATCGGCTCAGCCCGGTGGTGGAAGAGTATCTCTATTCGGCGATGGAAGATTTCCGCCTGGACATCATGGTCGATTCCGGCCCGAGCGCACGAAGCATTCAGATATCGCTTCCACCCTTCACGCTGGTCGGAGCAACCACGCGCGCCGGATTGCTCACCGCTCCGCTGCGGGCACGCTTCGGCGTCACCAACAGGCTGGACTACTACGACGCAGGTGTATTGCAGAACATTATCGTCCGTTCGGCCAAGATACTGGGAGTGCAGATTCATTCAGACGGTGCCGGAGAAATTGCCCGCCGTTCACGCGGCACTCCGCGAATTTCCAATCGCCTGCTCAAGCGGTGCAGGGATTTTGCAGAAGCCGAGCCGTCGCTTAAAAGTCACAAGGGAATTATTACAAAAGAAGTGGCGGAGTATTCCCTCCGTGCACTGGAAGTGGACAACCACGGCCTCGACGAAATGGATAAGCGGATTCTCCGCCTCATCATGGACAAATACGATGGCGGACCAGTCGGCGTCAATACGATTGCAGCGGCGGTCGGGGAGGAACCCGGTACGATCGAAGAAGTGTATGAACCGTTCCTGATCCAGGAAGGATTCCTGCAGCGCACGCCACGCGGCCGCGAAGCAACCAGAAGCGCGTATGAGCATTTTGGATTATCACGAAAAACGCGGCCGAATCAGATGAAGTTCGGGCTATAAATCAATTACGAACTAAGAATTACGAATTGCGGAATTCACTTCTGATTATTGGAGATCGTAACAAATAGCAGCACCCGTGATTTCGACAGCGTCCGTAATTCTTAATTCATAATTCTCAATTCTCGAAGCATTTCTGCCATCGGTCACTCTCCATGTCCCCCCTCCCCCGTTCATTCTACCTCAGATCTCCGCTGCAAGTCGCCAAAGATCTTCCCGGAAAAGTTTTCGTGAGAAAAACCGGCACAGAGACTCTGCGGGCCATGATCGTCGAGGTTGAAGCATATCATGCTTCCAATGATCCCGCCAGCCATGCATATCGGGGCATGACGGAACGGAATAGAAACATGTTTTCAATCGGTGGCACGCTCTACGTCTATTTCACATACGGAATGCACTTCTGTGCCAATATTGTAACGGGAGAAGCAGGAAAGGCGGGTGCCGTGCTCATCCGTGCTGTGGAACCGTTGGAGGGTATCGCAACGATGCGAGAACTCCGCGGGCCAAGAATAAAAGACGATCGTCAACTCACCAATGGACCGGCGAAATTCTGCCAGGCATTTGCTATCGCCAGGGATGAGAACGGGATGGACTTCTGTGGAAATGAGATCTATCTGACAGAGGGGAAGACTATCCCGGCAAGAGAGATTGTCGCGTCGTCGCGTATCGGCATTGCAGCGGGCGTTGAAAAGCAATGGCGGTTTTTTGTTCGAGGGAATAAGTGTGTATCGAGAGGAAATTGAGAATTCTTAATTCGTAATTATCTTTTTCCCCGCTGCAAGTTCTTTCATCAGATACTTCCCAGTCCACGAATCTTTGTGGCCTGCAACCATTTCGGGAGTCCCTTCCACCACTATATACCCGCCCGTGCCCCCTCCCTCCGGACCCATATCGATGACCCAGTCTGCCGTCTTGATCACATCCATGTTGTGCTCAATAACGATCACCGTATTCCCTTTGTCCACCAACTTTTTCAACACCGTCAGGAGCATTCGCACGTCGTCGAAATGTAGTCCGGTCGTCGGTTCGTCCAAGATATAGAGCGTATTGCCTGTCCCGATTTTTGAAAGTTCCGTCGAGAGCTTCACTCGCTGGGCCTCGCCGCCGGAAAGCGTCGTCGCCTGCTGGCCAAGCCGGATGTAGCCCAACCCGACATCAGAGAGCGTTTGGAGGATCCTCTGAATACGAGGCAGTTCGCTGAAGAATTCCACACCTTCTTCCACCGTCATTGCGAGAACGTCCGCAATCGACTTCCCTTTGAAGTGCACTTCGAGTGTCTCGCGATTGTAGCGCTTGCCCTTGCACACGTCGCACAGCACGTAAACGTCGGGCAAAAACTTCATTTCGATTTTTCGCAGCCCTGCGCCTTCACACTCTTCGCAACGGCCCCCTTTGACGTTGAAACTGAACCGACCCGCTTTGTACCCACGGAGCTTTGCTTCCGGCAATTCGGTAAAAAGATCACGAATCATTGTAAAC